>NZ_JABBWZ010000015.1:0-167541 GCF_014161435.1 Microbispora sp. H10949
GCAAACGCTGGGTGACCCGATGGAAGGCCGCCCTCAACGCCTTCGCCATCACCTTCGAAGGCCGCCTGACCCCAACCGCCCGATAGAACCAATCAAGACCGAGTTACACCGTTGATTGGACAGACCCGGCTGGTGGGACGAGGACCATCTGATCGTGTGGGCGGACGACCAGGAGAAGGCACCCCACCGTGCCGTGTTGATCGATTTTCGCGGGAAGGTCACCAGGACTCTCATAAGGGCCGGTGACAGAGACTACGAAGACGGCCGTCTGGGATTGATATTCACCCGTGCATCCGCTGGGGCAGCGGGCTGAATGAGCGTCGGACATGACGAGGGCGGGCTCGGCGTTGTGCCGAGCCCGCCCGTTTCAGGTCCACCCTCACATGTCAGGGCTTGGAGGCGGGACCTGTGTCATACGCCTTAACGCTGCAGGGTCAGGACGCCCGGGCGGTAGGGCAGGAGACCGTAGTCGACGTTGCCGGAGTTCGGGCTGCGGCCCTGGTAGAGCAGCTGCAGGTTGCAGGGGTCGACCGTCTTGGTCTGGTCGGGGTTGTTGCGGACCAGGTCACCGTGGCTGATGTCGTTGGTCCAGGTGGCACCGCTGTTGGCCTTGCCGGCGAACGGGTTGCTCTCGCTGGCGGCGTTCGGCGTCCACGACCCGCTCAGGCTGTCGGCCGTGAACGAACGGAAGTACCGGCCCTGCGAGCCGATCGCCTCGACGAGCATGAGGTACTTGTTCTGGTTCTGCAGCTTGTAGACCTCGACCGCCTCGAACAGGTTGTTGGTCGAGTCGCTCATGATCTGCGTGTAGTTGGAGCCGAAGCTGCTCGGGAAGTTCCCGATCGGCATGCTCTGCCGGTAGATCTTGCCGTTGTCGCCGGCGAAGAACAGGTACATGTTCTGGCCGTCACCGATCAGCGTCTGGTCGATCGGGCCGGTGCCCCCACCGCCGATGTTCGCGGTGGACAGGGTCTGCGTCGCACCCCAGCCGTTGGGGTTGGTCGGGTCGCTGGAGGTGCGGTAGGAGAACGCGGTCCCGCCCCACTGGTAGGTGAGCACCCAGATGTTCTTGGGGGCGAAGTAGAACAGCGTGGGCGCGACCGTGGAGGAGTTCATCTTGGTCTGGGTGGCCGAGGCCATATCCGACCAGTTGGTGAACGGGCTGAAGGCCATCGAACCCCAGGTCGACCCGGTGTCGTGCGTGGTGGCGTAGACGATGTGCTTGCCGTTGTAGGTGACGTTGGTGAAGTCCTTGAGCGACACCCAGCCGGACTTCGGCTGCGCCAGCGCGCCGGTCGAGGTCCAGCGGTACGACGACGGAAGCGGGCACGTGCCGGTCGGCGTCACAGACGGCGACGCGGACGGCGACGCGGACGGCGACTGGCTCGGGCCGCCAGAGGTGGTCCACTTCTGGTTGGTCCCGCCGTGGCAGGTCCACAGGTAGACGGCGGACCCGTTGGCCGTGCCGTAGTTGCTCACGTCGAGGCACAGGCCCGACTGCACGCCCGTGATCGTCCCGTCGGAGTTGAGGCGCCACTTCTGGTTGGCCTGGCCGTTGCAGGACCAGATGACCACCTTGGTGCCGTTCGCGGTGCCCTGACCGTAGGCGTCCACGCACCGCGTGCCGTTGAACGTCCGCAGGTCCCCCGACGAGGTGAACTCGAACGCCTGGTTGGCCTGGCCGTTGCAGTCGTAGATCTGCAGACCGGTTCCCTGCGCGTCGGTGTTGCCCACCACATCGAGGCACCGGCCCGACCCGACGCCCACCAGCGGCGCCGCCGCCGCCGACGCGGGCGCCGCCGAGACCAGCGCCGCGGCCAGCACCGTCACCAGCGCGGCGGACACACGCGCCGCCACGGTGACGTGGGAACGCCACCGGCCGACGGCCGAACGGATGGGGGGTGAATGCATGGTCTACTCCTGAGGGTGGGTCGAGGCGGAGGCCTGGGTCCTACGAAGTGCTGTTAGCGCTAACATTTTCTGTGGTACGAGAGGTCGCGTCCACGGGCGTCGATGTCGGTGGTGGTATTGGCGGAGCAAACTAGGGGACAGCGGGTGGCGTCAAGAGGCCGATCGAGAGGTCCGGTGACGCTCCGACCTTCAGAGGCGCATCTATCTGGCGTTACCGGCACAGCCCACACAGAACAGACGGCGGCCTCGTGATGAAACTTTCAACCGCGCGCTCACGCCGGTGAGGCCCTCGCCCGGTCCTGCTGGAGGCTGTCTCCGGGGAGCGCAGGAGGTGAGCTCCAGGACCACGGGTGACCGGGTAAGCGTTTGATCAATCGTAGAGGTCGCCGAGTGGGATCAGGCGTACGTCCCCCCCTGATCGGGCGCCGAGTTCCGCGGTGAATCCCGCGCCCGAGTAGCACGTGAGCACCGTGTCACGGGTGTCGTACCCCTTGGCGGTGAGCAGGTCGCGCGCGCGGCGGAGCCGGGCCACGTGCTCGGCTCCCATGACCCTGTCCCACTTGACCTCACCCAGCGAGAGGACCCGCCGTGGGCGTCCGTGATCCGCGGGCGCCAGAACGGCGACATCGACCTCGATCTGTGTGCGGTTGGCCGGATCCGGTACGACTCCGCTCCCCACCTCACCGGCCGCGGCATCGGCATGCAGGGCGTACTCGCGGCAGAGCACCTCGACGTGGGGGCCGACGACCTGCGACAGGAAACGTGCCCTGCTGCCCCGCCACACCGTGGCCGCGTCCCCACGCTCCAGCCGCGCCCACTCCCTGACCATGATCGCCTGGTAGAACGTGATGAGCGGTTCGGCCACCCGGTAGTAACTCCGGTTCGGACGGAAGAGATCGCGTTCCTTGACCAGGAGATGGCTGTCCTCCAGGACGCGGAGCGGATGCGCGATCTCGTTGGACTTGCGCCCCACATAGCCGGCGATCCCCCCTGACGTCGTGTTGCCGTCGGCTACGGCGGCGAGGACGGAGTGGTAGAGCGACGGGTCGCGGATCTCCGTCTCCTCCGCCAGGAGGTAGCGGGCCTCCCTGAACAACGGGACCTCGGCGTTCAGCACCGATCTGATCACCCAGTCGTCGAAATCCGCCGGTCCGGCCGGGACGTCGCCACGGACGAACTCCCTTCGGTAGGCCGGTGTCCCGCCCACCACCGCGTGGACCTGGACCGCCAGGCGCGGGTCGCCGATGCCCCAGAAGCGGGCGGCCTGACGGTAGTCGAAGGGCCTGACGACCATTTCCAGTCCCGCGCGCCCGCGAAGCGGAGCCGTACCGGACAACAACCCGCCCATCACCGACATCGCCGAACCGCAGAGCAGCACCCGGGCCATGCTGCCGGCTCCCGAGCCGCCGGGGCCCAGCTCCCGCTGGATGATCGAGGGAAGCTCCGGAGACGCCTTGACGAGGTACGGAAACTCGTCCAGCACGACAGGCACCGGCCGGTCTCGTACAACGCCGAAGAGGTAGGGGACGGCGTCGATCCAGTCGCGGAAGGCCGGAACAGGAGCGCCGGTGAACCTGATCAGTTCATCGGCGAAGAGGCGCAGTGCCACCGCCTCGGTCACCTCGAGCGCGGGGAAGTAGATGCCGCCCCAAGGCGGCGGCAGCGCAGGCGATGGTGGCGAGCAGCGGTGGAGCCCATGGGTTTGCGGGGCCGCTGCTGATGTAGTCAGGCTGGCTGCCCGCGCTGACCTCCGCAGGGGTGAACGGCCATGGGCATTCGCCCACGAAGACCACCAGATTGACCACCGCCATGACGCCGAGGAGCGCGGCGCCGGCCATCCCCGTTCGCCACCAGAACCAGGAGAAGCCGGCCGCTGACAGAGCGAACAGCGGCAGGACACCCACCACGAGGAGATCGAGCGCGAGCAGGTATCGCGCGTCGACTCCGATGAAACGCCAGGCGAAGGAGACGAGCGGCAGGTAGTCGATGCCGCCGCGCGCGGTCATGGCCATCAGCAGGGACGGCACCGCTGAGAGGAGCACCGCCAGCGCCATCCACGGCCACGCCCGGCGACGGGCCCGGTCCTTTCGATCACCAGCGAATCGTACGGGACCGCCTCGCCGAGGGCCTGCCCTCACGGTGCCGCTTCACCGGCTCCGAGGCGGGCTACCTGTGAATGACGAAGGCCCCGGGACTCCGTGAGGAGCCCGGGGCCGGATGCCGTCGGATGGCGCGGGCCTCACCTCGGTGGGCCCGGCATCGGCGGTGCGAAGCGCTGCTTAGAGCGGGCGGACCTGCTCGGCCTGCGGGCCCTTGGCGCCCTGGCCGGCGGTGTACTCGACCCGCTGGTTCTCCTCGAGCGAGCGGTAGCCGCGGCTGTCGATGGCCGAGTAGTGGACGAAGACGTCCGGAGTGCCGTCGTCGGGGGCGATGAAGCCGAAGCCCTTCTCGGCGTTGAACCACTTGACGGTTCCCTGGGCCATACTGCTTTCTCCTTCATGAGACGATCTCGAGGGCCACGGGTGTGGTCCCTCGGGCTGCTGCGACCGACCGCCTCGGGAAAGCCTCGGCTCCGTACGGCAACGCCCGCTGTCACTACTCAGCAAGCGTTTCAACGCATACTGGTACTTCGACACAACCTCTGTCTCGACATTACACGCCGCGACGCGGTTCTCGCGCCCCCCTTTCGCAAAACCCCGTACGCGCCCCGCGGGCCGCACCCCTCCAGCGGCCGAAGGCACAAGGCCCGTAGGTGAGGGAGCCTCTCGATCTGTGATGACGGACACACGCGTCACAGACGGGCAGACCGTCCTGTCTTGCTCAGCAGGACGGAACGCATGGCGACCAGGGGGGTTCGCAATGGAAGTACCCGACTTGAGCGGGAAGCTGGCGGTGGTGACCGGGGGCAGCGACGGTCTCGGTCTCGGCCTGGCCACACGCCTGGCCCAGGCCGGGGCCGAGGTGGTGCTGCCGGTCCGCAACGTCGCCAAGGGCGCCGCCGCGCTCCAGAGGATCCACGCGGCCGCGCCGGAGGCTGTGATCTCCACTCGTGAGCTCGACCTGGCCTCGCTGGAGTCGGTCGCGAAGCTCGCCGACGCCCTCCGGCACGAGGCCCGCCCGATCGACATCCTGATCAACAACGCGGGCGTGATGGCTCCCGCCTCCCGGCACACCACCGCGGACGGCCTGGAGCTGCAGTTCGGCACCAACCACATCGGCCACCTGGCGCTGGTGGCACGGCTCCTGCCGCTGCTGCGCCTGCGCGGAGCGCGGGTCACCACCATGACCAGCAGCGCCGCCCGCTCGGCGAAGATCGACTGGGTCGACCTGCAGAGCGAACGTAAGTACTCGCCGGTCCGCTCGTACGGTCAGTCGAAGCTGGCCAACCTTCTCTTCGGGCTCGAACTGGACCGGCGCAGCAGGGCCGGGGGGTGGGGCATCGTGAGCAACGTCGCCCACCCCGGCACGACCCTGACCAACCTCTACGCGTCCGGGCCGAACCTCGGCCGCGCCCGCTCCGCGCCGTACGAGCGGATCATGACCCGGCTCCTGCGGTGGGGTCTGTTCGTGCAGCCGGTCGACGCCGGCCTGCTGCCCGCCCTGTACGCGGCCACCAGCCCGGACGCCCAGGGCGGTCGGCTGTACGGCCCCGACGGCATCGGCCAGTTCACGGGCGGCCCCACGGAGCTGCCCCTCTACCGGTCGGTCCGGGCCGGGTCCGACGCGGCCCGGCTGTGGGACGTCTCCGAGCGGCTGGCCGGGGTCGAGTTCCCCTCCTGACCCGGCCCGTCCGCGCCGGACACTGCGGCGATCTTGGCGGGGTTCATCATCCACAGCACCTGGTCGATGCCCTCGTCGGAGGCGTTGACGGTGAGCACGGTGAACACCTCGCCGTCACGGCGGAGCACGGCCGCCGCCTGCCCGTTGACGTCGGCCCACTCCACCTCGGCCCCGGCCCAGAAGCGGTCCGCGAACGCCCTGACGTACTTCGCGACCCGCAGCGCGCCGACCACGGGGATGCGGGAGGCGCGGACCGCGCCGCCGCCGTCGGAGTAGCTGACCACGTCCGCGGCGAGGATCCGCTCCAGCGCGGCGAGGTCGCCGGAGCGGGCGGCGGTGACGAAGGCGCCGAGCAGCCTGCGCTGCTCGGCTCTGGTCACCGGCGCCCGGCGCTTGGAGGCGAGGTGCTTGCGGGCCCTGCTGACCAGTTGCCGCACCGCCGCCTCACTGGTCTCGATGATCTCGGCGATCTGCCGGTAGGGGTAGTCGAACGCCTCGCGCAGCACGTAGGCCGCGCGTTCGGTGGGGGTGAGCCGCTCCAGCAGGAGCAGGACCGCGAAGCCCAGGGCCTCGCCCCGCTCGGCGCCGAGGTGGGGGTCGTCGCGGGTGTCGACGGGTTCGGGGAGCCACGGGCCGACGTACGTCTCGCGGCGGACCCGGGCGGACTGCAGGACGTTGAGGGCGAGGCGGGTGGTCACCGTTGCCAGGAACGCCCCCGGTTCGGCCACAGTGTCGCGGTCGTAGGCCTGCCAGCGCATCCAGACGTCCTGCAGCAGGTCCTCCGCCTCGGTGGAACTGCCCAGCATCCGGTACGCGATCCCGAACAGGCGGGGCCGCACGCTCTGGAAGACGGCCGCCGCCTGGTCGAGATCGTCCACATCGCGGACGTGTCTCCCCGATCCGGTGTCCCCCATGACGATGGCTCCCGTTCCGCCGGCGATGGACCCGTCCAGCCTTTCACTCGCCCATCTCGCGGCTTCGACGGGGGATCCCTCAGCTCCAGGGGCCCTTCAGCAGGGTGTGGAAGCAGTCGGCGCCGAACTCCAGTGCCCGCACCGAGACGCGCTCGTCGGCGCAGTGCAGGCGGTCGCGGTAGACGACCTCGGGTCCGTGCAGCAGCGGCATCCAGCCGTAGCACTCGATGCCGAGCCCGCGGAAGACCCGCGCGTCGGTCGAGGCGGGCGTGATCACGGGGACCGGGACGCCGCCCGGGTCCCTGTCCCTGAGCACTCCGGCGAGCCGGTCGTAGAAGCCGCCGAGGCGCGGTGGCGGGCTCTTCTCGCCCTCCACGAGGATCTCGACGTCCATCTCGCAGCCGGCCCGGGCGCGCAGTCCGGCGAGGAAGTCCTCCGTCGAGAAGTCGCCGGGGAGCAGCCGTCCGTCGAGTTCGACAGTGATCTCGGAGGGGTGCACGTTCGTCACCGTGCCGCCGCGCAGCACGGTGGCGGTGACCGTGTGCCGGACGAGCGACTGGAGATAGCGGGAGGCCGTGTCGCCCAGCCCGGCCAGGAGGGCGGCGTTCCCGGGGTCGGCCCGGAACGCCTCGACGGCGCGGCCGGCCTCGGGCGGCAGCGCCCGCGCGAGTTCGCCCAGCATATGGTCGACGACCGGGGTGAGCCGGACGCCGAGGCCGCCGTCGGAGATCGCGTCGAGCAGCCGGGCGAGTTTGCGTACGGCGCCGTCGGCGGACGGCACCCGGGAGGCGTGCCCGCCCGGCCCGCGCAGGGTCGCCCGGACCCAGCAGGTGCGCTTCTCCCCCACCACGACGGGATGGACGCGTGCGTACGCGCCGAGGCCCAGCTCGGCTCCGCCGTCCTCGCCGATCGCGTGCCTGACCCCGGCGAACAGCTCCGGGTGCCGGCCCACGAGGAACCGCGCCCCCACCGTGCTCCCGGCCTCCTCGTCGGGGACGACGGCCAGGATGACGTCACCGGGCGGCTCCTCGCCCGCCGCCCGCATGCGCAGCAGCGCCGCCAGCATCATCGCGAGCTGGCCCTTCATGTCGACGGCCCCGCGCCCCCACAGCTCGCCTCCGGCGATCTCCCCGCCGAACGGCGGGCGGGTCCAGGGCTGCCCCTCCACCGGGACGACGTCGGCGTGCGCCTGGAGCAGCAGGGGCGGTTCGGCGCCCCGGCCGGGCAGCCGGGCGACGAGGTTCGGGCGGCGCGGGTCCGCCGCGAGCAGCCGCGTCTCCAGCCCGGCGGCGTCCAGCAGGTCGCGGATCCAGCCGACGCAGTCCGCCTCGTCGCCCGGGGGGTTGACGGTGGGGAACCTGATCAGCCGCTGCGCGATCGCCGTCGCCGTCGGTGACGGCTCGCCCGGCGAAGGCGGAGCGGCCTCCTCCGCCCGCCGCGTCGCCACCTCCACCGCACCGCGGCCGGGACCGGCGGCGGACATGTGACCGTCGCCCGCGGGACGGCCGCCGTGACCGAGGCCGTCGCGCAGCCGGGTGAGCGCCGCACGCATGACCGTCTCCTCGTGGACGAGGGCGACGCGCAGGTGCCCGGCCCCCGGGTTCACGCCGTACGGCCCCTCGGCCGCGAGATAGCGGCCCGGCATGACGGACAGGCCCTGGTCGCGCCACAGGTCCCGGGCCGCCGCCTCGTCGTCGGGCACCGGCAGCCAGAGGAAGAAGCCCGCCTCGGCCCTGCGATAGCCGGGGAGCCCGCCGAGGATCTCGTCGGCCAGGTCCCAGTTGCGGGCCAGCGCGGTCCGCAGCCGCGCCACGTGGGCGTCGTCGGACCACAGAGCGGCGGCGGCCGCGCAGACGGGCAGCGGGCTGGAGACTCCGCAGGCCCGGTTGTGGGCGGCGTACGCGGCGACCGTGGCGGGGTCACCCGCGGCGAAGCCGCTGCGCAGCCCCGGCGCCGCGGACCGCTTCGACAGGCTGTGCAGCACCAGGAACCGTCCGGGCGCGACCGAGCCGTGCTCCACCAGCGAGAGGTAGCCCGGGGGCTCGCGGCCGGTGGACAGGTCGGTGTAGCACTCGTCGACGACGAGCAGCGTGCCGGCCGTGGCGGCGATCTTCGTGATCTCGCTGAGGGCCTCCTCCGGCAGGATCTCCCCCTCCGGGTTGCCGGGGTTGCACACGATCAGGGCGGCGACGGGGGAACGCGCGGCGTCCACGGCCGCCGCGACGGCGGCCGGGCCGTCGCTCCCGGCGAAGAACTGCGGCCGGGCGCCCGCCGCCTCGGCTCCCGCGAGGTACGTCGGGTAGAAGGGGTTGGGCATGACGACCGAGGGAGTCTCGCCGTCGCGGCGGGCCCGCGCCCTGGTGGACGTGACGGCGAGGGCGACGGCGGCCGCGACGGCCTGTTTGGTGCCGGGGGTCGGCTCGATCGCGATCGCCTCGTCGTCCAGCCCCCGCCGTACGCCGAAACGGCGCTCCAGCCAGCCCCGGTAGGCGGCCCGCAGTTCGGGGGTACCGCCGAGCGGCGGATAGCGGGTCCACCCCTCGGCGTCGTCCAGGAGGCCGGGCGCGAGCGGTGGCGTCACGAGCCGCGACTCGCCGAGGTGGAGCCGCACCGGTTCCCGGTCCGGCGGCGCGGACACGCCGTCGAGCAGGTCGCGCAGCAGGGCGAACGCGCTCCGGGCGGTGGTCACCGGTCCAGGTCCCGTACGAGGTCGTTGAGCGCGGTCTTGCCCCGGGTCCGCTCGTCGGCGTACTTGACGATCACCGCCGCGTACGTCGAGAGGCCGGGCCGGCGCGGGTCGGTGCGCGCCCCGGGGATCACCACGGCGTTCTCCGGCACCTCCCCGTAGGTCACCTCGCCCGAGGCCCGGTCGACGATCGGCGTCGAGCGGCCCAGGTAGACGCCCATCCCGACGACCGCGCCGCGGCGCACCCGCACGCCCTCGGCGATCTCGCTGCGGGCGCCGACGAAGACGTCGTCCTCGATGACGACCGGGTCGTCGCCGATCGGCTCCAGCACGCCGCCGAGGCCGGCGCCGCCGGAGATGTGGCACCGCGCGCCGACCTGCGCGCAGGAGCCGACCGTCGCCCAGGTGTCGATCATGGTGCCCGGGCCCACGTACGCGCCGACGTTCACGAAGCAGGGCATCAGCACGGCGCCCGGCGCGACGTACGCCCCGAAGCGGACGACGGCGCCGGGGACGACCCTGATCCTCGCCTCCTGGAAGTCGGGCTCCTTCCAGGTCTCGAACTTCAGGGGCACCTTGTCGAAGGTCCGGGGGCGGCCGGGGCCCGCCTCGGCCATCTCGCTCCGGCCGGTGCGGAACGACAGGAGGATCAGCTTCTTGACGAAGGTGTCCACGACCCACTCCTCGCCCAGGGGGCGGGCGGCGCGCAGCTCGCCGCGGTCGAGCGCGCCGAGACCGGCCTCGATCTCCGGGGCGAGGACCGCCAGTTCGGCCTCGGTCAGCTCGGCGCGCCGTTCCCAGGCGGCCTCCACCGCGGCTTCGTTCACAGGCTTCGCTCCTCGTGCTCGTGGTTCGGGAGGCCGGCCGGCGACGCGATCGGCACCGGCTCCGGCTTCCAGCGGGCCGTGGCCAGGTAGTCGTCGACGGTCTCGGCGCGGCGGATCTCGACGACGTCGCCGCCGGGGGTCATCATCAGCTCGGCCGGTCGCAGCCGGCCGTTGTAGGTGAAGCCCATGGCGTGCCCGTGCGCGCCGGTGTCGTGGACGAGGGCGATGTCCCCCTCGCGGGGATCGGGCAGCATCCGGTCGATCGCGAACTTGTCCATGTTCTCGCAGAGCGAGCCGACCACGTCGAACCGCGACCGCTCCCGTCCCCGGGCGAAGGGCAGGCTGACGTGGTGGTACGCGCCGTACATCGCGGGGCGCATGAGCGCGGACATCGACGCGTCGACGCCGACGATCTCGCGGCCCTTGCGGCAGCGGTTGACCACCCGGGTCACCAGCACGCCGTGGGGCCCGGTGACGTACCGCCCGCACTCCATGAGGATGCGCGGGGCCCGCTGCGGGAAGCACCGGCGCCGCGCGGCCACGATGGCGTCGGCGTACGCCGTGAAGCTGAGCGGCTTGTCCTCGGGGCGGTAGGGGATGCCGAGGCCGCCGGCCACGTTCACGTACTCGATGTCGACTCCGGCGGTCTCGGCCACGTGCGCGCCCAGCTCGACGACGTCCACCGCCGCCCGGATGGCCCGGTCGACGTCCAGCTCGTTGGCGCAGGTCATGCCGTGGATGCCGAACCGGGTCACGCCGCGCCGCCGGGCCTCGCGGTAGGCGTCGGGGAGCTCGTCCAGGGGCACGCCGAACTTGGAGCCGGTCGGGTCGCCCATGAGGGACGAGCCCGCCGCGAGCCCGTTGGGCGAGGCGCGGAACGCCACCGTCTCCGGCAGGACGTCCGCCTTGCCGAGGAACGACCGGTCGTCGAACGTGATGAGCGCCCCGGCCTCCAGGGCGGCGCGGTACTCGGAGAGCCGGGTGTTGTTGGAGGTGAAGATCACCTCGTCGCCGGCCGCGCCGACGCGCGCGGCCAGCTCCAGCTCGATCGGTGACGCGCAGTCGAGCCCGCTGCCCTCCCGGTGCAGCAGGGAGAGGACGGCGGGGTTCGGCAGGGCCTTCACGGCGAAGTACTGGCGGTAGGGCTCGCCCCGGAAGGCGTCCACCATCCCCCGGTACGTCTCGATGATCCCCTGGGCGTCGTAGATGTGGAACGGCGTGCCGTATGCGGCTACGACGTCCGGGAGCACGGGCAGGAGCTTGCGGGCGAACCCGTCAGAGATCGGCACGCTGGTCCTCCTCGGTCACGGCACCCGCGCGACGCAGATGGTGCGGTTGCGCATGCCGCTGATGGGCCGCAGATAGGGGAAGTAGTAGCTCTCCAGCGGCTCGAACCCGAACGACGACAGGGTGTCCTGGAGGTAGTCCTTCGAGACGAACCAGAAGCCCTCGACCCGCTCGTGCGGCGCGAAGGCGACGTGCCGGTCGCGCGGCGCGTCATTGGAGAAGACCAGGCGCGTCCCGGACCGCAGGCCCAGGCTCTCCAGCTTGCCGAGGGCGGGCCGCAGTTCCTCCACGGGGTCGAAGAGGTGGCCGAGCAGGCCGTCGGCGTAGACCGCCTCGGCGTCGCCCACGTCGGCCGCCGTCAGCGCGAAGTAGTCCGCGGTGAAGGCGTCGACGCCCTTCTGCCGGGTCAGCCGCACCGCCTCCTCGTTGTAGTCCATCGCCCTGACCTTCCGCTCGCAGTGCACGAGGTCGGCCTCGACGAACCCGTTGCCGCAGCCGAGGGAGAAGACGCCGGAGCCGTCCGCGGTCAGCGACAGGATCTTGAGGACCATGTGCGAGCGGTATTCGGGGACGTACGTGGAGGGGGTGATGGAGTCGTTGTACGCGCCGCCGCTCTCCCATATGTCGTAGATGGTGGCTTCGGCCCCGCCGACCTCGCGCTGCGTGCAGTAGTACTCGCGCACCGCGTCGAGCGCCTGTCGGGTCTGGGTCATGTGCGTTCTCCTTGGTCAGGCGTCCTGGTCAGGCGTCGCCGTGGGCGTGGAGGTGCTCCTGCAGGTAGTCGACGGAACGGAGGGGACGCGAGCGCATCTCCTCGATCAGGGGCAGCAGTGGCGCGGGGTTCGCCGGGCCGTAGGCGCCGTACAGCGCGACGGCGGGCTCGCCCCGGCCGGCGAGCAGCGCGTCCGCGAGGACCCGGGCCAGCGAGCGCAGCCCCGCCAGGACGACCTCCGGGTCGCCCTTCAGGCGGCCGTCCTCCAGGGCGAGCGCGCCCAGCTGGACGAAGTAGGACAACTGGAGGAACATGCCGTCGCTGTCGGGGAAGTGGCCGAGGCCGCGGTCGACGTACCGCAGGCACTCCCCCAGGTAGTAGGTGACGGCGTCGGCGCCGGACAGGTCCATGCGGGGCGCCCAGACGTCGGCGAGGATCAGGATGCCGAAGACGTCGGCCGCGACCTCCTGGAGGACGACCGACGCCCAGCGGTCGGCGGCGTTCAGCTCCTTGTAGGCGGTGGCCGGGCGGCGCACGCTGTGCCCCAGCTCGTGACCGAACACGCCGAGCGCCGGGATCCGCGCGAAGCGCTCCCCACCCGGCTCGTACGGCTCGCCCAGATCGAGGTGGCGCGCCGCGAGCGGCCCGGAGAAGCCCTCGACCATGGCCCGGTGGGTGTTGCCGAAGTAGTAGGTCTTCTTGAACGGCGAGCGCTTCACCCCCTCGTCCTCCGGGAGGAAGTAGGCGATGTGCTTCGGGTGGAGGGCGCCCTCCCCGGCCATGAAGAACAGCCGGGTCGCCGCGAACGCCGGCACGTCGCCGAGCCGCAGGTCGGCGTGCAGCCGGGCGAGATACTTCGCGACGTCCTCCTGGTACGTCAGGGCCTCGGACACGTCGGCCTGGCGTTCGGGGTCCCGGCGGCAGGCGAACGCGGTCGGCAGCCCTCGCAGGTCCTTGCCGTACCAGGTGGAGATCTGGCCGGCGACGACCGCGACGTCCTCCTCGACGCCGACGAGCTCCTGGAGGATGTCGTCGGTGTAGCCGTGCTGGACGGCGTCCGCCCGCAGGGCGAGCGCCCGGCGGTCCACCTCCCCGGGCAGGTGCCCGCCGATCCGGCGCATCGCCTCGGCGACGGGCAGCGGGTCGGGGAGCCGGGTCCGGGCGGGCGCGCCGACGGTCTTGACGGTGCGCCACTCGTCCTCCACGGCCGCGCCGAGCGCGGCCAGGTCGCGGAGGAAGGCCGGCCCGAGGGCGGGGGCGGCGTCCGCGAGGTCGAGCCGCCGCAGTTCGTAGCGGTCGGACGGCGGCCAGAAGGCGTTGCGATGGTCGCCGTAGGTCGTCGCCCTGGCGAGGTTGGCCGTGTAGTCGAAGCGATCAGCGGGGGGCTGTCCGGTCACCGTTGCACTCCCATCCTTTGTCTGCCGCGTCAGCCGGTGGTGAAGAGCCGGCCCTCGCGCTCCCATCGCCGTACGGTCAGGTAGTCGGCCTGCAGGACCTCGGGGTCCGGATGACTCATGAAGACGATGCCGGGGCTCGAGTAGAGGTCGGTGGTCCGCGTGACGGTGTCACCGGCCCTCGGCGCCTTCTGGATCCAGGTGGTGCTCTCCAGGGTTCCCAGCAGTTCCTCGTAGTGGGACCGGGTCACCGTCCCCGACTGGGCGGAGATGAACTGGACCTGCCACAGCGGGGCGTGCAGCCCCTTCTGCTCGTCGGCGAGCCGCGCGGCGAACGGCTCGCCCTCGACGACCAGGCGGGCGGCCAGGTCGAGCATGCTCGCGCCCACCGCATGGTTGGCGGCGGGCCGGTTGAGCCCGCCGGACAGGCGCGAGGCGCACTCGATGAGGACCGGCCCCCGGTCGGTGACCATCAGTTCGGTGTGGTGGGCGCCGTACCGCACGCCCAGGGCGTCGAGGACCGCCTTCACGTAGTCGACGATCCGCTTCATCTCCGGGTCGACCGGGTCGAACAGGACGCTGCGGTCGTAGATCAGGCCCGCGCCGGGCACCGGCACCTTGTCGGTCCGCCAGATCTCGGTGACGACGTGCCGCCCGTTCCCGCTGATCCCGTTGATGAAGTACTCCTGGCCCGACAGCAGCCGCTGCGCGAGCACGGCGTCGTTGCGCTCGCCGAGCTGGTTCACCGCGCCGTGCAGGCGGTGGAAGACCTCCTCCAGCTCGCCCTCGTCGGCGCAGAAGGTCACGGAGTCGGTGCCGGCGCTCGCCGGCGGCTTCACGACGACGGGCCAGGCGCCGGCCTTCGCCCAGGCGAGCAGCCCGCCGAGGTCGTGTGCCAGGTAGTGGTCCATGGCGGGCAGGCCCGCGCCGATCAGGCGGTTGTGCATCTCGTACTTGTCGCGCCGGGCGGCGCTGGACGACGGGTCGTTGCCCGGCAGGCCGAGCGCGGCCGCCAGGAGGTCGGCGACGATCACGCCGCTCTCCGTGCCCGGCAGCACGGCCGCGGGCCGGTACGCGCCGACCTCGCGGGCGAGGGCCTCGATGTCCCCGTCGTTGTCGAACTCGGCGAGGTAGTCGCCGGGCCGGTAGGTGGCCCGGAAGTACTCGGGCAGGCTCGCCGACGCCCGCACGTGCACGCAGTCCCAGCCGTGCTCCGCCATCACCCCCGGCAGCTGCGAGCCGGACGAGTAGCCGTCGACGATGACCAGGACCTGCCGTGGTGACGTGCTCATGTGGTGTCCTTCGTGACGTGGGGGCCGGTGCCCGGGCGCTCGTCCGCCGCGCTCTCGCGCTCGTAGGCCCCGCTCTCGCGCTCGTAGGCGGCGTGCGGGCCGCCGCACCCGTGGTCGGCCAGGATCATCGCCGCGCCCTTCTCGGCGATCATCAGGCTCGCGGCGTTCGTGTTGCCGGAGACCAGCGTCGGCATGACGGACGCGTCCACCACCCGCAGCCCCTCCACCCCGTGCACGCGCAGCCGGTGGTCGACCACCGCCATGGGGTCGTCGCCCATCCGGCAGGTGCCGGCGGGGTGATAGGAGGTGTCGCCGTGGGCGCGGGCGTAGGCGAGCAGTTCGTCGTCGGTCCGCACGCCGCTCCCCGGCGTCAGCTCGTCGCCCCGGTACGGGTCGAGCACCGGGCTCTCCACGATCTCCCTGGCGATCCTGATCCCGGCGACGAGGCGGGAACGATCCATGCCGGACTCCAGGAAGCGCGGGCGGATCTC
Source organism: Microbispora sp. H10949 (assembly GCF_014161435.1). NCBI lineage: Bacteria > Bacillati > Actinomycetota > Actinomycetes > Streptosporangiales > Streptosporangiaceae > Microbispora > Microbispora sp. H10949. The sequence goes on from NZ_JABBWZ010000015.1 coordinate 15,295, forward strand.
GGGCGGGGCCAGCGGGTCGCGGGAGCGGACGTGGATGGAGCCGGACGACTCCGGGCGCAGCGGGTAGACGCCGAGCGTCATGCCGGGAGCGGTGTCGAGCCGCCTGCTCGACCCGGGGCCGTAGCTGGCCGGCGCGAAGTGGAACTGGATGTCCGGCCGCGTCTCCTCCGGCGAGGAGCGGACGAAGCCGAAGCCGAGCGCGATCGGCAGGCTGAGCAGGCCCCGGCGGGAGGTCAGGTAGGTGGCGACCTCCCGCGCCAGCGCGAGCCCGCGACTGCGCTCGTTGAAGGTGATCGGCCGCCGCACCCGCCACCGCAGGCGGGCCGCGAAGTGGTCGCGGAAGTTCTCGCCGACGCCCGGCAGGTGGTGCACGACCGGGATGCCGAGGCCGCCGAGCACGTCGCGGGAGCCGATTCCGGAGAGCTCAAGGAGCTGGGGCGACTGCACCGCGCCGGCGCTGACGATCACCTCCTTGGCGCAGCCGGCCCGCTCCGTCTCGCCGTCCCGCACGTACGTCACGCCGGTGCAGCGGGTGCCGCTGAACCGCAGGCCCGTGACGTGGGCCCGGGTGAGGAGGGTGAGGTTCGGCCGGAGCCGGGCGAGCTTCAGGTAGGTCCCCAGGGCCGACGACCGCCGTCCGCCGTCGTGGTTGACCTGGTAGTAGCCGAAGCCCTCCTGGTCTCCCGAGTTGTAGTCGGGGTTGGCGGGATAGCCCGCCTTGGCCGCCGCGGCGAGGAAGACGTCGCACAGTTCGTCGCGGTCGCGCGGCGGGCCGACGGCGATCAGCCCGTCCCGGCCGCGCGTCTCCCCGCCGATCCCGGTCACGCGCTCCAGGCTGCGGAAGTACGGCAGGACGCCGTCCCAGGACCAGCCCGGGTTGCCGAGCCGCGCCCAGTCGTCGTAGTCCTCCGCCTGGCCCCGTACGTAGATCATGCCGTTGATCGCGTTCGAGCCGCCGAGCAGGCGCCCGCGCGGGATGCGCACGCTGCGGCCGTCGATGGTGGGGTCGGGCGCGGTCTCGAAGCACCAGTCGTACCTGGGGTTGCCCATCAGGATGGTCTCGGCGGCGGGGATCGACAGCAGCGGGCTGCGCCGCTCGTGCCCCGCCTCCAGGAGGAGCACGCTGACGGACGGGTCCTCGGTCAGCCGGCCGGCGAGCACGCAGCCCGCCGCCCCTGCCCCGACGATCACGAAGTCGTACGTCTTCATGAGGCGATGGCCTCGCCGACCGGCACCGGGCTGCCGGTGGACAGGTGACCGGCGATCGTCGTGCGGTGCATGAGGCGGCGATACGCCTCGTAGTCGTAGGGGGTGGCCCGGTGCATCGCGCTGCGGTTGTCCCACAGCAGGATGTCGCCCGGCTGCCACCTGTGGCAGTAGGTGAAGCGCGGCTGGACCGAGAACTCCTGCAGGAAGGTTATGAGCGGGGCGCTCTCGGCCTCCGGCATCCCCTCGATGCGCCACGGGACGTTGCCGCCGCTGTAGAGGGCGTTGCGGCCGCTCACCTCGTGCCGGCGCACGATCGGGTGGCGCATGTCCACCCACGCCGCCCGCTCCTCCGGCGTCGGCGCCGGACGGTCGGGATAGTTGTACGGCCGCGACTGCACCCGGCTGATGACGACCTTGAGGTCGTCGATCCGTTCCTTCATGGCGGCTGGCAGGGCGTCGTACGCCGCCATCATGTTGGCGAACCAGGTGTCGCCGCCCTCCGGCGGGACCTCGATCGCGTAGAGCATCGTCCCGGCCGGCGGGTCGGAGAGGTAGTGGCCGTCGCTGTGCCAGACGCGGCCGCTGTAGGCCGACCCGATGGGCTTGCCGTCCCGGGTGATGTTCGACAGCACGAGGATCTCGGGGTGCTCGGGCTCGTTGAACTCCGAGCGGGTGTAGGTCGTGATCTCACCGAAACGCCTGGTGAGCGCGATCTGCTGCTCCGGGGTCATCTTCTGGCCGCGGAACAGCAGGAGGCAGGTGTCGATCCAGGCCTGGTAGATGCGGTCGAAGTCGCGGGCCGATATGTCGCCGGTGACGTCGACGCCGCGGACCTCCGTGCCGATGGAGTCGGTGATGGGGACCAGTTCGAGCATGGCGCAGCTCCCTCGGTGTTGCCTGCGTTCACATCGCTACGGCGCTCGTCAGCCGAGCGACACCTGGTAGTCCTCGATCCACCTGCGCATCTCGACGAGCTGGATGAGCATGTGCGGCGCGCTCGTCCCGCCGGGCAGGTCCGGCCGGAGCCGGTCGGCGGCGATCCCGCGGATGAACTCCGCGAGGCGCGGCCGGTCGAACAACCGGCCGATCGGAGAGCGCTCGTCGCTCACGATCCAGGTCGCCTCCTCGATGAGCGCGTGGTCGTATTCCGGGTTGTGCACATGGGGATAGGCGCTCTTCCGCCGGTTCAGCGTGCCGGGTGGCAGGACGTCGGCCATGGCCGCCTTCAGCAGGCCCTTCAACCCGCCCCGGGACTTCATCGACCAGGGCACGTTCCAGACGTACTCGATGAGCCGGTGGTCGCAGAACGGGATGCGCACCTCCAGGCCGGACGCCATGCTCATCCGCTCCTTGCGGTCGAGGACGACCGCGAGCGGCCCGGACATGCCCAGGTGGAGCACCTCGCGCATGCGCGCGTTCTCGGGGTCCTCGCCGGGCAGCCGCGGCACCTCCGAGAGGAGCTGGGAGAGCCGGGCGCGCTCGTCCTCCACGGGGTCGGCCGTCGCCCGCATCTCCGGTGAGAGGTAGTCGGCGAGCCGGGGGCCGTCGCCCATCCACGGGAAACCGTCGCGGTTGACGAGTTCCGGCTTGAAGAAGTACGGATATCCGCCGAAGATCTCGTCGGCGGCCTCGCCGGACATCGCGACCGGGCCGATCTCCCGCATCTCGCGGAAGAGCAGGTACATCGAGGCGTCGAACTGCCCCCAGCCCGGCAGGTCGCGGGCGCGGCGGGTGGCCGGGACGGCGTCCAGCAGGTCGCGCAGGCCGACGGTGACGGTGTGGTGGCGGCTGCCCATGAATTCGGCCGCGTCCGCCGCGTACGGCGCGTCCACCTCGGGCCGCAGCTCGGTCGGGGAGAAGTGCGCGGAGTCGCTCTCGAACCGGACGCAGAAGGTGTCGAGACTCCTGCCGTCCCGGGCCGCCAGGGCGCGGACGGCGAGCGCCGCGACCGAGGTCGAGTCGACGCCGCCCGACAGCATGGCGGCGCACGGCCCCGAGGCGGGGACCTGCCGGCCGACCGCGTCCTCAAGGAGTTCGCGCACGTGGCGGGTGGTCTCCTCGAACGAGTGCCGATGCGGCTCGCTGGACAGCCGCCAGTAGCGGCGCGGCGACGGCCCGTCCTCCGACCAGATGACGACGTGGCCGGGCGGGACCTCGCGCAGCCCGGCCAGCGGCGTCTCGCCGGGCAGGGTGAGGCGCGGCTGCAGGACGATCGGGAGGGCCGCCGGGTCGAGGCGCGCCTCGAACAGCGGGTTGGCCATGATGCCCTTCGGCTCCGAGGCGAACAGGATGCCGCCCGGGTACGCGAAGTAGTACAGGGGCTTGAGGCCCATGCGGTCGCGGCCCAGCAGCAGCCGCCGCGACCTGCCGTCCCAGACGGCGAAGGCGCCCATGCCGTCGAGCCGTTCGGCGAGCCGGTCGCCCCAGCGGAGGTAGGAGCGCAGCAGCACCTCTTCGGAGGAGCCCCCGCCGAGGTCGGCCGCGTTGTAGATCTCACCGGCGTGGACGACGGCCACCGTCTCGCCGCCGATCTCCGCCGTCAGGGGCTGGGCGTCACCGCCCGCCGCGCCGACCGCCGCGTCGCCCACGGCGAGCCTCCGGTGCCCGAGCGCCGCGTGCCGCGACAGCCAGAGCCCCTTCGCGTCGGGACCGCGGTGCTGCATGGTGTCGGCCATCGCGTGGAGGACGTCTTCCTGTGCGCCGAGGTCGCGCCTGAAATCCATCCAGCCAACGAATCCACTCAATCGATGTTTCCTTACTCGTCAATTCGCGGGCGAATACCGGCCGTGAACGCGGCCGGCGGTTAACCGGAATATAGAGACACCGTGCAGGCGGAAAGAGCGATCGGATAGCGGAGCGAGAATTGCCGGAAATATCGTCGACCAATAACCTGCCGACGACGATGAATCGCCGGCCGCGGCCAGTGGACATCTGTTCATCACACAAAACGATGACGCCGTTCGGAAGTATACGTACCGGACAAGCGGTCGCAATAGACCTTCGAAGTGACGCACGTCACACAGATTCCTCACAACGCCGATAATTGCATGGTGAGGTTTCCGTTCGGCCGGACGACCCCTTGAGGACCGGGCATCGCGGCAGCTCAGAGCCCGGTGGTGAGATTTATTACGGTCCTATCGGAAGCGGAAATTCGACGGTTATTCTCCGGGTACGTATCGTCCTCGTATCGTGGGCTTCGCGGATAACACTCCGGTGGTGTCCGCGCGCCCGCCGACGCCGCTACCACAGGGAGAAGACATGGCGAACTCCGACGGAGTGCTCCTTGTCATGGCAAGTGGGTTTCCGCACTACAGGGAGTACCTTCTGGCCTCGATCGCGCAGCGCGGCGGGCCGGTCTGGCTCTTCGAGACGGAACGGCCCTCCTGGCAGACCCCGTACATCGCGGGCAGCACCGTCGTCGACGTCTTCGATCCGGAGGCGGTCGTCGCAGCGGCCCGGCAGCTGGCCGCGCGGACACCGGTCCGCGGCGTGATCAGCTACCACGAGGCGGTGATCGAGGCCGCCGCCCGGGTGGCGGCCGAGCTCGGCCTCCCCGGGCCCTCCCCGGAGGCCGTGACCGCCGTACGCGACAAGCCGACGACGCGGCGGCTGCTCGACCGGGCGGGGATCAGGCAGCCCCGGCACGCGCTCGTCGCGACCCCGGAGGAGGCCGCGGCGGCGGCCGGGCGCATCGGGTTCCCCCTGGTGGCCAAGCCCCGGGGCCTCGGCGCGAGCCAGGGGGTGGTGAAGGTCGCCGGCGAGGCCGAGCTCGGCTGGGCGGTCGGCGTCAGCCGTACGGCACGCCAGAGCGGGATGCCCGGCCACGACGAGATCCTGCTGGAGCAGTTCCTCGCCGGGCCCGAGATCAGCGTCGACGCGGCGGTCCACGACGGCGAGTACCTGCCCTACCTGGTCGCCCGCAAGCGCCTGGGCGGCGAGCCGTACTTCGAGGAGACCGGGCACGTCGTGCTGGCCGACGAGCCGCTGCTTCGGGACGCGGACCTGCTGCGGCTGCTGGCGGACACGCACCGCGCCCTCGGCTACACCCACGGCACGACGCACACCGAGGTCAAGCTGACCTCCGAGGGCTACGCGCTGATCGAGGTGAACGGCCGGCTCGGCGGCGATCTCATCCCCTATCTCGGGCTGCTGGCCAACGGCGTCGACTCCGGGGTGGTCGCGGCCGACCTCGCCCTGGGGGTGCGGCCCGACGTGACCGCGCACGGCGCCGGCGCGGTCGGCATCCGGTTCCTCTACCCGCCGGAGACCTGCGTGGCGCGGCGGGTGGAGATGCCCGAGCCCGATCCCGAGGCTGGATTGCTGGCGTCGGTGGCGGTCGCCGGCCCGGGGACACCGCTGATCCTGCCGCCCGACGGCGCCATCGCCCGGTACGGCTTCCTCATCGCCCGCGGCCGTACGGCGGAGGAGTGCGACGAGGTGCTCGACCGGGCCGAGCGGGCCGCGCGGTTCGAGGGCGACCCCCCGCACGCCGCCCGGGAGGTCGTCTCCGTCTGAGAGGCGGCACAGCCCGTCCCGGCAGGCGGCTGGACAGGCTCCGGGAGCGGCCCATGGCGGCGCCGCCCCGGCGCGGGGAAAGCCCGGGCCGTCTCGCGCGGGAGCGCGCCCAGCCGAGAGAACCCGTCCTGCCGAAAGAGCCCGTCCGGTGGAGAGAGCGAGGAGTGAGGACGTGTCCGAGGACCAGCCCCCCGTCGCGGCGCCGCGGGGGGACGAGCGCGCCGGCGTGCTGCGGACGCTCCGCGAACTGCCCCCTCCCGTGCTCGCCCTCCTCTGCGGGATCGCCGTCAACCGGATGGGCAGCTTCGTCTCGCTCTTCCTGGTGCTCTACGTCACCGGGCTCGGCTACCGCCCGGCCGAGGCGGGCGGCGCGCTCACGGCGTTCGGCCTCGGCTCGATCGCCGGGGTGGTGACGGGCGGCGCCGCGACCGACAGGTTCGGGGCGCGGAACGTGATCGTCGCCTCGATGGCGCTGTCCGGCGTGGGCGTCGGCGCCGTCGGCTTCGTGACCGGCTACCTGCCGCTGCTGGGGATCAGCCTGGCGATCGGCGCGGTCACCCAGCTCTACCGGCCGGCCTCCACGACGATGCTGTCGGAGCTGACCCCGCCGCGCCGGCTGGTGATCACCACGGCGGCGAGCCGCCTGGGGCTCAACGTCGGCGCGACCCTCGCTCCGCTGCTGGGCGTGTGGCTGGCCGGATTCGGCTACCGCGCGGTCTTCCTCGCGGACGCGATCACGAGTGTCGTCTTCGCGGTGGCGGCGATGTTCGTACTGCCCGGAGGCCGGCCCGGGCGCGAGGCGGCGGAGGCCGTCCGGCACGAGGACGGGACGCGCGGCGGCTACCGCGCGGTCCTGCGGGACCGCCGTTATCTCCTCGTCCTCGCCGCGATGTTCGCGACGGCCCTCGCCGAGGTGCAGTATCAGGCCGTCCTCCCCCTGGAGATCAGGGACCGGGGCCTGCCCACCGCGGTCTACGGCGCCGTCGTCGCCCTGAACGGCGCCCTGGTCATCCTGCTCGAACTGCCGCTGACCCCGTACGTCCAGAGGCTGCCGATGCGGACGGCGATCTCGGTGGGGACGCTGCTGATCGGCGGGGGGCTCGCGTTGGCCGGCGTCTCGGCCGGTGTCTGGCTGCTCTTCGCCAGCGCGCTGATCTGGACCATGGGCGAGATCGTCAGCGCGCCGTCGTCGAACGCCTATCCGGCGCTGGCCGCGCCGGGACACCTGCGCAGCCGTTACATCGGCGCCTTCGCCGCCTGCCACACCATCGGATACGCGGTGGGACCCGCCGTGGGCACGGCGCTCTTCCAGTACGACGGCGCGCTCGTCTGGCTCATGTGCGCCGGGCTCGGCGTGGCCGGGTTCTTCGGCATGTGGTTCGGGGTCCGCGCGCCGGCCCACGAGACCGCCCCCGCCGCGCGGGCGACGCCCCGGCCCGCCACCGACCTCAACTGACGAGGACCTTGGAGAGGCGGCTCGCGGGGCTGGATCGGGGACTCCTCGATGGCCGACGTGTCCAGGCGTGGAACGACAGGGACGCGGGATCGGCGACCGGCCGCCGATCCCGCGTCCCCTCGGGCCGGTGAGGTGTCTACCCCCGCAGATGCCGGGCGAGGAACCGGACCGCGCTGTCGGCCTCGAACCCGGGCACCTCGTGGTGCCCGCCCACGTTGGCGTGCAGCGTCTTCTCCTTCGAGGCCAGCGCGTCGAACAAGGCGAGGCCGGATTCACGCGGGATGAGCTCGTCGTCCCACTGGAGCGCGAACTCGACCGGCACCGTGATCCGTCCCGCCGCCTCGGCCAGGGCCTCGTCGTAGGAGTGGAGACCGAGCACCGCCGCGGTGATCCTGGGTTCGGCCGCCGTCAGCGGCAGCCCGATCGCGGTGCCCATGCTCACGCCGTAGTAGCCCACCGGCCCGCCGGCGCCGATCTCCGGCAGTTCCTGGAGGGCGTCCAGGGTCGCCCGCCACTCGGGCACCGCACGCCTGGCGATGCCGGCGTTGAAGGCGACGACGATCGGGCCGACCGGCTCACCCGCCGCCATCGCCCGCCGGAGCGCGGCGATCTCCCGCTCGTCGTCCTCCGTACGCGGCCGTCCGCCGTGACCGGGTGCGTCGATGGCGGCGACGTGGAAACCGCCGTCGCCCACGAGGCGGGCCGCGCGGCCGGCCATCCCCGGCGCCCTGCTGTCCTGGCCGCCGCCGTGCCCCAGCAGCACCAGCGGCGCGCGGCCGGAACCGGACTCGGGCGACCAGACCATGCCGGGGACCTCGCCCACGGTGAACCCGCGCGCGATGACGCCGTTCGACGTTTCTTCCGAAGTGAAATGCACAGAAGGCATTAGGTTGTCGCTTTCCGGGAGTGCTTGTTGTCCAGGCGCTCCCGGCGACTCCTTATGTCAGTCGCCCGACCGTGATGACGAGAGGGAGCACCCCATCGACACAACGTTCATGGGTCTCACCTCCTCGCAGCCTGTCACGATCACCCGCACGCTACCAGCTCCGGACCATCCCGCCCAACCGTATTCACCGCGAATACAGGCAGCCCAATCACCCGTGTGTCAATGCGAGGGGGGTGGCGCGAATGGGGTGGCCGAGAAAGGCGATCCCCCGCCACTTTCAAGCTATAGCGCACCGGGGGGCTTGCGGCAAGACCCCGGTCGTACCGCAGAATCTCCGTCCGAACAGGGAGCGGGACCTTGTCGTATGGGGGATTCATGATCGACGTGATCATCGCCGGTGGCGGGCCGACCGGCATGATGCTGGCCGGTGAGCTGCGGCTGCACGGCGTGCGGGTGGTCGTGCTGGAGAAGGAGACGGAGCCGACCGGGTTCGTCCGGGCGCTGGGCCTGCACGTGCGCAGCATCGAGGTGCTGGACCAGCGTGGCCTGCTGGAGCGGTTCCTCCCGCACGGCCGCAGGTCTCCGGTCGGCGGTTCCTTCGCCGCCATCGAGAAGCCCTCGCCCGAACGGCTGGACACCGCGCACCCCTACGTCCTCGGCGTCCGGCAGACCATCACCGATCGCCTGCTGGGCGAGCACGCCGCCGAGGTGGGCGCCGAGATCCGGCGCGGCCGCGCGCTGGCGGGGCTGAGTCAGGACGAGCACGGGGTGACCGCGGAACTGGCCGACGGCACGCGGCTGCGCGCGCGCTACCTCGTCGGCTGCGACGGCGGCCGCAGCACGGTGCGCAAGCTGCTGGGCGTCGGCTTCCCCGGCGAGCCCACCAGGGTCGAGACGCTGCTGGGCGAGATGGAGGTGGGCGTGCCGCCGGAGACGGTGGCTGCCGTGGTGGCCGAGGTCCGCGCCACCCAGAAGCGGTTCGGGCTCGCGCCCTTCGACGAGGGGGTGTACCGCGTGGTCGTGCCCGCCGCCGGAGTGACCGAGGACCGCTCGGTCCCGCCGACCCTGGAGGACTTCAGGCAGCAGCTGCGGGCCGTCGCCGGCACCGACTTCGGCGTGCACTCCCCCCGCCGGCTCTCCCGCTTCGGCGACGCCACCCGGCTGGCCGACCGCTACCGGGTGGGCCGGGGGCTGCTGGCCGGCGACGCGGCGCACATCCACCCGCCGGTCGGGGGGCAGGGCCTCAACCTCGGCATCCAGGACGCGTTCAACCTCGGCTGGAAGCTGGCCGCAGAGATCGCCGGCTGGGCCCCGGAGGGGTTGCTGGACAGCTATGAGACCGAACGGCGCCCGGTGGCCGCCGACGTGCTGGACAACACCCGCGCGCAGATGGAGCTGTTGTCGACCGAGCCGGGCGCCCAGGCGGTGCGCCGCCTGCTGTCGGAGCTGATGGACTTCGAGGACGTGAGACGGCGCCTGGCCGAGAAGATCACCGCCATCGGGATCCGCTACGACTTCGGCGAGGGGCACGAACTGCTCGGCCGGCGGATGCGGGACGTGACACTGAAGCGCGGGCGCCTCTACGAGCTCACGCGCGGCGGCCGCGGGCTGCTGCTCGACCAGACCGGCCGGCTCTCGGTCGCCGGGTGGGCGGACCGGGTCGACTACGCCGCCGACGTCAGCGAGGAGCTGGACGTGCCCGCCGTACTGCTGCGGCCGGACGGTCACGTGGCGTGGGCCGGCGAGGATCAGGCGGGCCTGCTCGATCGGCTGCCCAGGTGGTTCGGCGCGCCGCGCGGCTGAGCGCCCCGTACGGCTCGCGCGGATGACCGATGGGCGGAAGCGGGACCGGTTCAGACCGTTCCGAACCCTCCGGCGGCCGGGGAGGCCTCCGAGGCGCCGTGCGAACCGTCCGGCGCCCGGAGCGCCCGGGTGACGGAGCCGGTCCGCCGCGCGGTGCCCCACATCCACTCGACGCTCGCCTCGGCCCGCCTGCGGGCGAGCCAGTCGTCGAAGATCCGGTTCTCGATCGCCTGCCGGGTCCCGTCGTCGAGGACGGCGGGGCGCACCTCCAGGACGCAGGTGACCAGCGGCTCCGGCCCGCTGCCGGCGACGACGTCCCCGGCTTCGGCGCCCGCGGCCTCCGGGCCGAGTTCGCGGCGGTACACGAGCGCCGGCCGGACGTCCGCGCCGTACGCGAAGGCCTCCTCGGCGGCCTTCGCGAAGATCGCCGCGCGGGCGTCCTCGGCCCGCAGCCGCGCGGCCGCCGCCCGGGCGGCTTCGAGGTGGGGATAGCGCAGGCGCATCACGCTCAGGCGGTCGTGGCCGCCCGGGTCGGCGGCGAACAGCCCGGCGGCGTCCTCACCGGCCACACGGCGGCGCAGCCGGGCGATGGCGGCCTCCTGGTGGACGATCACCTCCAGCGCCGCGTGGTCGAGCCCGCGCTCCGCCATCCAGTCACGGGTGGCCCGCACGGTGAGCAGGCCGCGGGCCCGCCGGAAGGCGTCCATGGCCTCCTGAAGCTCCTCGGCGGTCAGCTCGACCGGTTCCCGCTCCAGTTCCTGCTCCACCAGGGCGGCGTTCACCAGGCGGACGGCCAGCGAACTGTCCCCCCACAGCCCGTCGAGCACGGCCATGGCCTGCTCCATCCTGACGTCGGCGCCGTCGACGCGGACGACGACCTGCTCGCCGGCGCTCTGGCTGCCGCGCAGCGGCCACGGTACGGCCCGCGCCGGCGCGAAGGCGACCGACACCGTGCCGTCCGGCGCCGGGATCAGCAGGTCGTAGTGGTGGCTCCCGCCGGGATGGTCGCGCTGCCAGACGAGGCGCATCGGCACGTTCCGGTGCCCGGCCCGCAGGTCGTCCAGCAGGCGCCTGGCGTCGGCCGGCTCGGCGCCGGAGATCCGGCGCAGGAAGGCCAGGGCGTCGTTCAGCAGGTGGTCGGGGAGAATCGGCACGTCAGGCTCCTCGCAGAAGGTGTTCGCAGATGGCCTCGCTGATCGGGAGACCGGTGAGGTGCTCCACCCACAGCCACTGAGCGTTGGGGTTCACCTCGAGGAAGACGTGCCGGCCCTCGGGGGTGAGGATCAGGTCGATCGCCCCGTACGCGAGGCCGAGCCGCTCCATGAGGGTGAGGCACCGGGCCGCGACGTCGTCCGGCAGGCGGTGCGGGCGGTGCGGGGTGACCCGCGTGTCGTAGCGCCGCCAGTCGACGCTGGACCGGTTGGACACCTGGGAGTGGATCTCCGCGGCGAAGATCCGGCGGCCGACGACGGTGACGCGCAGCTCCAGGCGCTTGTCCACCCGCTCCTGCACGATCATGGGACAGAACCGCAGCCCGTCGGCGTACGCCAGGTCGCGGGGCGACACCTGCTCGCTGAGCCGGGTGACGGTGAGGCCGTCGCCGACGCCCTCGATGAAGGGGATGTGGAACGTCTTGGTGATGACGCGGCCGTCGTGCCGCTCGTGGAACTCGAAGAACGACTCCGGGTCCGTGGTGATCAGCGTGTCCGGTACGGCGAAGCCGAGCTCCGCCGCGAGGGCGAGCTGGGAGGCCTTCTGGCCGGACCGGCGCCAGACCGACTCGCGGGCGGGGAGCTGCGGGCACGGCAGGTGCTCCCACAGGTCGCTGAGCAGGCTCTGGCACTCCCTGGCCGCGTGCGCGGCGACCGCCGGGTCGGCGATCTCCGGATGCGGCGCGGGCGGGCTGGGACGGCGCCACCACAACGCGGTGACCGTGTCGAGCGCGATCTCCTCCGCACCGCCCCTCAGGAGGCGCGGCGTCATGCGGCCGTCCGCCGCGTAGCCGACCTCCACCCTCCAGGAGACAGGGAAGCCGCCGGGGTCGAAGACGGTGACCCGCGCGCCGCGCCCGGCGAGCAGCGCGCAGACGCGGTCGGCGTGGGGATCGTCCTCACCCGTGAGGACGAGAACGTGCGGAGATGGCAAGGCCGGGCCTTTCGTGATCACGGTGGAAGGCGGGAGCGCCGCCGCGGGCGCTCCCGCCCCGTGCCTCAGCGACGGTTCAGAAGCGGTTCAGAGGCGCTTCACAGAGCACTTCGGGAAGCGCTTCGAAGGGCCGCTCAGAGGGCGATGTCGTCCCAGGAGCACATGTTGCCGCCGTACGAGCCCGTGTTGTACTCGGGCCACATGCCGCCGCTGATGCCCCGCAGGGTCTCCTCGTCGAGTTCGGCGCCGACGGCGTCGATGTCGGCGAGAACGGTCCGCACAGTCATTCCGGTGTCTCCCTAGCAGTAGACGTCGTCGCGGCTGGCGTACAGGCCGGTGTGGCTGTAGGCCCCCTCGGGGTCCATGCCGCCGTTGATCCCCTGGAGCCGGCTCTCGTCCAGCTCGGCGCCGATCTCGGAGATGTCGCGCAGCTCCGTGCGCAGGTCCTTGCCCATCTGATCTCCCTCCTTTCCGTACGGGAGCCGGGACGGCTCCCGCGCCTCAAGGCTCGGTGGAAGATCTTGGAATCGTCTTGCGAGCAGATTGGAGGGGGGCTGAGCACCGCTGCAACCGCAGGCCGGGGGGCGGGCCCGGCCTTCTCGCCGCCTCCCCGCGGCGCGGAAACCGGGCCCCCGCGGCCCGTTCCCACGCCGGATGATCCAAGTCTCCGCGCAGTGGGCGACGGAACACTGCGGGAACCATGAGGTTCAATCGCACGAAGGTGCCGCTGCTGTTCCAGGACTCCATGACCGAGTGCGGCGCCGCCTGCCTCGCCATGGTCCTCGGAGCGCACGGTCACCACACCACGGTCCGCGCGCTCGCGGACGAGATGGGGATCGGGCGCGACGGCGGGAACGCTCTCTCACTCATCCGGGCGGCACGCCGGCGAGGCCTCACCGCACGTGCCTTCTCGCTGCCCGCGGACGGGATCCGGCAGGTCCCCCTGCCCGCCGTGGCCCACTGGGAGTCGCGCCACTTCGTCGTCGTCGAGGCCCTCGGGCGCGGGCGCGTCACCATCGCCGATCCGGGTTCCGGGCGCCACCGGATCAGCGACGAGGAGTTCGCCGAGTCCTTCAGCGGAGTGGTGCTCCTCTTCGAACCGGGGCCGGAGTTCGCCCGGGGACGGTTCGGGAACGCGCGGAGCCGCTCGTGGCTCCGGTTCCTCCGTACGGCGTTCGCCGCGCGGCGGTCCCTGGTCGCCCTGCTGGCCCTGCTCAGCGTCCTGACGCAGGCGTTCGGGCTCGTCCTGCCCGCCCTGACCGGTCTGATCGTCGACCGGGTGGTCCTCTCGGGCGAACGGGACCTGATCACCGCCCTCGGCGCGGGCCTGCTCGCGGTCTTCGCCGCGCACACGGCGGTCGGGGTGCTGCGGGCGTTCACGCTCGCGGCCCTGCGCGTCCGCGCGGACGCCGACCTGCTGGAGATCACCGCGACCCGCCTGCTCGCGGCGCCGTTCCGGTTCTTCGCCGGGCGGACGTCGGTGGACCTGTCCAACAAGGTCATGGGCACCGTGCTGATCAGGGAGATCGTGATCGGCCAGGCCCTCCTCGCGGTCTTCGACGGCCCGCTGGCGCTCGGATACCTGGTCACGGTGGCCGTACGCAGCCCACTGACCGGCGCCTGCCTGCTGGCCTTCGCGGCGGCCCAGGTCGCCCTGCTGCTGGCCACCCGGCGGCACGTGAGCGACCTGGCCCGCCGCGAGGCGGACACGCGCAGCGACGTCCAGGGCCGGCTCGTGGAGGTGGTGCGGGGCATCGAGAGCATCAAGGCCTCGGGCTCCGAACCCCGCGTCCGGAGCCGGTGGACGAAGCTGCTCGCGGTGTACGTCGGCCGGGCCGGGCGCAGCAGCCGGGCCCAGGGCCTGCAGCAGGCGGTGTTCGACGCGATCAGGTTCACGGCCCCGCTGGTCCTGGTCTGGGTCGGGGCGCGGCAGGTCGTCGGCGGGGAGATGTCCCTGGGAGAGATGCTCGCGCTGCAGGCCCTCGCGGCCGTCGCGCTCTCCCTGCTGTCCTCGCTGATCAGCGGCCTGCAGTCGCTCCAGGCGGCCCGGCCGTACGTGGACCGCCTGGCCGACGTCTGGGAGGCCGAGGCGGAGGCGGTCCCCTCGGACGCGGTGACCACCGAGGTGAGCGGCCGCCTCAGCGCGGAGGGCGTGGGCTTCCGGTACACGGCGGAGGCGCCCTGGGTGGTGCGGGACGTCAGCGTGGAGGTGCCGGCGGGCCGGAAGGTCGCCCTGGTGGGCCGGTCGGGCTCGGGCAAGACCACCTTGGCCCGGGTGCTGCTCGGGCTCTTCGCCCCGGCCGAGGGCGAGATCCGCTACGACGGCGTCCCCGCCTCCCGTTTCGACCCGGGCGCGCTGCGCCGCCAGTTCGCGGTGGTGCCGCAGGAACCCGTGCTGTTCACCGGCACGATCGCCGAGAACATCGCGCTGAACGCCCCGGGCGCGTCGGCCGAGGAGATCGCCGAGGCGGCCCGCCTCGCCTGCGTGCACGACGACATCACGGCCATGCCGATGGGGTACGGCACCCTGCTCGCCGAGGGGGGCGGCCTGTCCGGAGGGCAGCGGCAGCGGATCGCCCTGGCCAGGGCCCTGCTGTCCAGGCCGAGGCTGCTGCTCCTGGACGAGGCCACCAGCCACCTCGACACGGCGACGGAGGCGGCGATCGAGGCCAACCTCGCCAGGCTGGACATGACGCGCGTCGTCATCGCGCACCGGTTGAGCACGGTGCTGGACGCCGATCTCATCCTGGTGCTGGAGGCCGGCCGGGTCGTGGAGGCCGGCGGTCACGCCGACCTGCTGCGGGCGGGCGGGCCGTACGCGCGCCTGGCCGGCGCGTCACCGGAGTCGTGACCGGGCGAGAGGGCTGTCCGAAGATTTTTCACTTCGCTTTCCACCCTTCCGACCTGCCCAAAAGCCGTCGGCCGGCCGCCCGGCCGCAGATCGGCCCGCATGGATTCGGGCTAGATGGGAAAGGTCTCCACAAACCCACGGAAGAGACACGGTTTGACAACAAATATAACGATCGCCACTGTCGGGTAGCGGAGCAACGCGCTCCGGCCGCCGCCAGTCCGGCGGAAACCATCACACCGCACGATATGGAGGAACGGTGACGCCGACCAACCCCCGCCGCCCGAAGGAAGGACAATCGTCCGGCCCGGGCGGACCACGCAGGCGCATCTCCCACCCCATGATCCTCGCCACCGCGTTCGTGCTGACCGCGACCGGCGGCGTCGGAGTGGCGGCGGCCTCCGCCGCTCCCGTCACCCCGCCGGCCGACGCTCCGGAGCCCGTGGTGACGACCACCGTGACGATCACCCCCACGCCGGTGGACCTCCCGGCCGAGACCACCACCGAGGTGCCCCTGGTGGGCCCCTTCCTCGGCGTGCTGCACGGCCAGATGGTCGTGCCGGCCAAGAACAGGTGCGACACCGTCACGGTGTTCACCCAGACCGGGCAGGCCGTCGCCGTGGCCGATGGCTCGGTCACCATCCGGAGCCAGGACGGCTTCGAGCGGTCGTACTCCGTCGACGACTCGACGCGGGTGTTCAGCGGCCGCCGCGGCGGCGAGATCCGGCAGGACGCCTGGGTCTCCGTGGTCGCCGCGGAGCCCGCTCCGCAGACCCCGCCCGAAGCCACGCCCACTCCCCCGGAAAGCACGCCCACACCTCCCGAGGAGACCCCCACACCACCCGAGAGCACACCGATTCCTCCCGAAACCACCCCCACTCCCCCGGAGGCGACGCCCACGCCGCCCGAGAGCACACCGGCTCCCCCCGGGGAAACGCCCACGCCCGATCCGCAGACGTCGACGGCTCCGGCGGCCCCCGCCGTGCCGGGGCAGGCGGACACCGTCGCGCCGAAGACCGAACCGTCACCCGCCGCCTCTCAGGGGGAGACCGCGGCGGCCGCCTACGTCTTCGATCTCTCCCGGCCGAGCAAGAAGCTGTGGAACCTCGGCAAGAGCTCGCCGTACTTCCCGCACTGGCGCTCCGGCAAGCCCGCCTGGCGCACTCCCCAGCCCTGCCCGACGCCGACGGTGACGCCCACGGCGCCGACCGACACCCCGACCGACACCCCGACCGCCCCGACCACCCCGAGCGCCCCGGCGGAGACGCCTTCCGACACCGTGTCTCCCACTCCTGAGCCGACGCCCACCGACGCCCCGGCCCCGTCCGGGTCCTGATCACCCCATGCGGCCGGCCCTCGCCTTCGCGGGAGGGCCGGCCTCCGGCTGCCCGGCGCGAGAATACGCCGGGCACGCCGGGAGGCCGCCATACCCGGCGCGCGGGAGGAGGCCGCCTATACTGCCGCTGCCGGCGGATCGGAGCGGGCGCGAATCCACGAGCGGCAGCGGCCCGGCTCCGGCCCTCCGTCCCACTACTGGCACGATCCCGGTGAACGCGCGGACGCGCGGTCGCCCTCGGCAGTACGGCACTCCGCCCGGCGCATGCCTTCCGTGCCACCCTCGAAGTACCGACGAAAGGTGACGCAGGCCATGCTGGAAGGACTTCGACAGGCGGCCGGAAGAGACGGCGCCGCCGCCGTACGGCTCGGGGACGACGCACTGGCGCCGGCCGAGCTGCTGCGCGCCGCGAGCGCCGTGGCCGGCGGGATCGCGGGCGCCTCCGCGGTCGCCGTCCACGCCACGCCGACGATGGACACCGTGATCGCGGTGGTCGCGGGACTGCTCGCGAACGTCCCGGTCGTCCCGGTGCCCCCCGACGCCGGGCCCATGGAGCGCGACCACATCCTCCGCGACTCGGCTCCCGCGCTCATGCTGGCGGCGAAGGGCGCGCTGGAGGACCCGGGCGCCCTCGGCGTCCCCGTCGTCCCCGTGGACGACGTCGCGGGCCCGGAGACCTCCTTCCCCGGCCCGGACCCCGGCTCCACCGCTCTGGTGCTCTACACCAGCGGCACGACGGGCCGCCCGAAAGGCGTGCGGATCTCGCACGGCGCCATCACGGCCAACCTCGGCGCGCTCGCCGAGGCGTGGGCGTGGACGGAGGAGGACACGCTGGTCCACGGGCTGCCGCTGTTCCACGTCCACGGCCTGATCCTCGGCGTGCTCGGCGCCTTCCACACCGGCTCGGCGCTGGTGCACACGGGACGGCCGGCCCCGCGCGCGTACGCCGGGGCGCCGGGGACGGTCTACTTCGGGGTCCCCACCGTGTGGTCGCGGGTCTGCGACGACCCGGAGTCCGCGCGGGCCCTGCGCGGCGCCAGGCTGCTGGTCTCCGGCAGCGCTCCGCTCCGGCCTGCCCTGTTCGAGAACGTACGGGCCCTCACCGGGCACGCCCTGCTCAACCGGTACGGGATGACCGAGACCCTGGTCACGCTCAGCGGCCGGGCGGGAGAGGACCAGACGCCCGGCTGGGTCGGGACCGCCCTGCCCGGCGTGGAGACGCGGCTGGTGGCGGAGGACGGCGACCTCCTGCCCCATGACGGCTCCGCCCTGGGCGAGCTGGAGGTGCGGGGGCCGAGCCTGTTCACGGAATACACCAACGCACCGGAGGCCACGGCGGCCTCGATGACCGCCGACAGCTGGTTCCGCACCGGCGACCTGGCGGTCGTCGGGCCCGGCGGCGTCCACCGGATCATGGGCAGGGCGTCGACCGACTTCATCAAGACCGGCGGCTTCAAGGTGAGCGCCGCCGAGGTGGAGGACGCCCTCCTGGCGCATCCGGCGGTGCGCGAGGCCGCCGTCGTGGGCGCCCCCGACGACGATCTCGGGGAGCAGATCCACGCCTACGTCGTGGCGGACGCGGTCCCGGCCGACGAGCTCGTGAACTTCGTCGCCACCCAGTTGTCCGTCCACAAGCGGCCCCGGCAGGTGCGCTTCGTGGCGGAGCTGCCCAAGAACCGGCTGGGCAAGGTCGTCAAGGGTGACCTCGGCCGCCGGTGAGCACACCGGCGAGACCACTGGCGAGCGCACCGGCGAGATCCGGGCGGGGTCCGGGCGGATCACCGCCGCCTCATCGGGAGGCGGTGATCCGTCGCGGACGGCCCGTGGCCGCCCGCCGTTCCCGGAGAGGCGCGGTTCAGCGGCCGCGCCTGCGCCCGGCCCTGCCGCTCACCCCGCCGAACAACGCCAGGCCCCGCACCACGACCACCGGCGCAGAGGGATCGATGTCCGGGCCGTTCTGCACGTCGAAGCCGCCGAAGATGCCGGTCCCGTGGCAGCGCAGCTCGACCCCCTCGGGCACGATGATCTCGGCGCCGCCGAAGATCGCGTTGACCGTGATCTCGACCTCCTTCGCCTCGAACTCGGCGGAGGTGAGGTCGAACTGCACCCCGCCGAAGACGGCGAGCGCCTTGGTCCTCCGCCGTACCCTCCAGCGGCCCTTGCGTACGGCGCCGCCGAAGACGGCGACGACGCTCTCGGGCTCGGAGGTCGCGTCGGGATGGTAGGACACCGGGGTCGCGGCCGGACGGCGCCGGTCGACCTGCAGGTCGTGGGTGAGCACGTCGAGCTCTCCCACGGTCTTCACCTGGTAGAGGGTGTCCAGGCGCTCGGAGTACTCCTCGTGACTCAGCTGACCGTTGCTCAGAGCCTCGCCGAGCAGGGCGGCGACCTGCTCCCTGTTGCTGTCCGAGGCACGCAGGTGCGACGTCTGCGAGTCGCCACGCTCGGGGGGGTTATCCATGATGGTCACGATAGTTCTCCTCGGCCCCCGGCAGGGAGCCGAACGTACGCGCGACGCGGTCCCGCCGAACCGCGGCGCCCGACGCACGCCCTGCCGGAGTGCCGGGGCGCCGCACGACCGGCGGCAGGTGCCCCTCCACGCGCTCCGCGGAGGGGCACCTTCCACCGGTGTTTAGTTGCGGCAGCCGCTGAAGCAGCTGTTGTCGCAGTCGAATCCCCAGACGGCGTTGGCCCAGAGACAGTTGTCCCACCAGCAGTCATTCCACGAGGGAATGACACTGCCGCACGTCTCCCCACCGAAGGAGGCGGTGCGCCAGTCGTTGAAACTGTTGTCGAAGGTGTTGTTGACCCCGACTGTGGTGTAGCCGTCTCCGAACTCGGTGGTGCCGCACGGGTTGCGGCGGGGGGCGGTGCGCCAGTTGTTGAAGCTGTTCGCGAAGGTGTTGTTGAACAGGACTTCTTCAGCCGGGCCCGAGTAGCCGTATTCGGTTGGAGCGGTCGCCGCGCCCGCGGCCGCGGCGCTCAGTGCGAGAGCGCCACCGGCGAGCGCGGTGGAGAATGCGAATCCGGCGATGACCTTCTTGAGCTTGGGCATTCGTGTCCCCCTCTAAAGGATCAACTGCCTGATTGCACGACATCCACTCTTAGAGAGCTATGTCGTTCAGTGACCGTTAAGCCGCCATCACCCCGCGATTGCATGGTTTCCAGACCGAATGACCGATAAACGGTGATTTACCGTATTTGATGCCCCATTGCGAGCAATGGGGCATCCGAAGTCCACTTATGCGTCGTTTATCCCGAAATGTCCGAATCTGCGCTGCGAACGGACGGCTCCTCCGGGGTCTCCTCCGGAGCGGCGCCGGGGTGGGCCGCGACGAACCGTTCGAGGATCTCGTCGGGCACCTTCCCGCGCGCGGGCACCTCCAGCCCCTGCTCACGGGCCCACTCGCGGACGTCGGTGAGCGTGTGACCGCGCAGGCGCGGCGACGCGTCCGCCGCCTTCTTCGCGCGCGACGCCTGCTTCACCTCACGGGCGTTCTCCAGGACTTCCTCGACGAAGGCGAGCGCCTCGTTCAGTCGCTTGTGGTTCTCGTCGCACAGGTCGATGGCGAAGGTCCGGTTCAGCAGCGGGAACTCCCGTCTCGCCACGTCGTCGCCCTCGGAGTGGTCGAGGTCGTCAACCAGTATCACCTTCTGCGCCACGTGCCGCCCTTTCCCAGGTGGATCTACGTCTTTCCGGACCGTGGCATCCTACTCGCGGGGTATCCCGCTCGCGCTGGTCACCCGCAACCCGCCACCCGCCGCTCTCCGGCGGGACGACCGGGGGTGACTTCGGAGGCGGGGCGGGTAGGGCCAGGGCATGCCGGAAGGGCATCTGGTCCATCGTCACGCACGCGAGCAGCACGAGGCGCTCGCCGGGCGCATGGTCCGGGCCACCAGTCCCCAGGGCAGGTTCGACGCGGCACCGTACGACGCCAGGGTCGTCGAGCGCGTGGAGGCTCTCGGCAAGCACCTGCTCTACTGGCTGGAGGGCGCCCCGCCCATCCACGTCCACCTCGGCATGCGCGGCCTCTTCCTGCGGTACGACGACCCCTCGGCCGAGCCGCGCCGGGGCACCCGGCTTCGCCTGGCCACCGGCGAGGTGGCGTTCGACCTGATCGCCCCGATGCGGTGCGAACCGATCGACGAGGGGAGGCTTCGCGCGCTCAGGGCCGCGACCGGCCCCGACCCCCTGCGCGGGGACGCCGACCGGGAGGACGCCGTACGGCGCCTGCTCGCGGCCCCCGACCCGGTCGGCGCGGCCGTGCTCGACCAGCGGGTGTGGGCCGGGATCGGCAACGCCTGGCGGGCGGAGCTGCTCTTCCTCACGGGCCTCGATCCCCGCGCCGCCGGCATCGGCGCGGAGGCGGCGGGGCGGCTCTGGGACACCGCCGTGCGCTATCTCGCGCTGGGCCGCGACGCGGGGCAGGTGGTCAGCGACCCGGACGCGCCGGACGAGCGCTGGGTCTACAAACGCGAGCGCTGCCGCCGCTGCGGAACCTCCGTCCGCACCTGGACGCTGGCCGCGAGGACGGCGTACGCGTGCCCCGTCGACCAGCCCGCACATGCCCCCTGACCTGGGAAGTCACGCCACCGCCAGGTTGTTACACCCAGGTGAACGAAGGCCACCGGCTCCTGGACATCCGCCGCCTCTACGTCGAGCCCGCCGCGGCCGGACTGCCGCGCGGCAAGGAGATCCTCCAGCGGTTCCCCGACGCCGAGCGCGTCGAGATCGAGTCGCACCACCGGATCCCCGAGCTGTACGGGGACGAGTCGAACGTCTCCCGCTGGGTCAGGATCAAGACCGAGGCACTGGTCCTCGGCGTCAAGAAGTCGCTCACCGCGCGGCCCAACGGCCGGTCGAGCGACTTCATCGCGCCCTCCACCGCGAACGGCTGCGCGATGGCCTGCGCGTACTGCTACGTGCCGCGCCGCAAGGGCTACAGCAACCCGATCACGGTGTTCGCGAACATCGACAAGATCACCGGCTATCTCGCCCGGCACGCGGGACGGCAGGGCGTCAAGCCCGAGCCCAACCAGGTCGACCCGCACGCCTGGGTGTACGACATCGGCGAGAACTCCGACTGCTCGGTGGACGCGACCGTCTCGGACAACGTGCGCGACCTCGTCGACCTGTTCCGCGACCTGCCGAACGCCAAGGCGAGCTTCGCGACCAAGTACGTCAACCGCGACCTGCTCGGCTGGGACCCGCAAGGCCGTACGCGCGTCCGGTTCAGCCTGATGCCGGCCGCGGACGCCAAGCTGCTGGACATCCGCACCTCGCCCGTCGCCGACCGCATCGCGGCCATCGACGACTTCGTCGAGGCGGGATACGAGGTGCACGTCAACTTCAGCCCCGTCGTCGTACGGGACGGCTGGCTGGAGGACTGGGCCGAGCTGCTCGGGCAGCTCGACGACGCGCTGGGCCCGGCGGCGCGCGCAGCTCGCCGCCGAGGTCATCTTCCTCACCCACAACGACCGCCTGCACGAGGTCAACCTCGGCTGGCATCCCAAGGCCGAGGAGGTGCTGTGGCGTCCCGACCTCCAGCAGCCCAAGCGCTCGCAGACCGGCGGATGGAACGTCCGTTACAAGACCGGCCACAAGGGCCGCTACGTCACCGCGCTCACCGGCCTGATCGCCGAGAGGCTGCCGTACTGCCGGGTCCGCTACGCCTTCTGACCTCGGGCGTACGCGGCGGGGAGGGCCGCGCCGATCTCGCGTGCGACCTCGGGGTGCGCGAGGTACTCCTCCACGTCGTGCACCCGGCTCAAGGGGTTGGTGACGCACGTCTCGACGAGTTCGCCCTGCCAATCGTCGTCGAGCGGGCATCCGACGGTGACCGGGTCGGTGGGACACCACGCGTTGAACCAGTGGGCCACCTGGCCGGGACGCTGCGGGCCGCCGGCGAGCAGGCGCCGGTACACGGTGTCGAGGCCGAGCGGGCTGCCCGCGGTGACGAGCAGACCGACGTTCACGGCCGGGCCGAGGCGGATGAGCAGGTCCAGCGCGACGACCGTGCCCAGGCTGTGGCTGACGATCACCAGCGGGCCGCGGGGCGTCTCCCGCAGCACCGTGTCCAGCACGGCCTCCCGGACCCGTTCGTCCCCCAGGTAGGCGGCCACGTCCGCGAAGATCGCGGCGATGGCGAGCCGGTCCAGGTCGGTGACGGCCGCCAGCCAGCTCAACCCACCGTGCACCAGGTCCGCCCGTTCCCCGCCCGTCGGCCGGGTTCCGGGCATCCCGGCCCTGGCCGCGGCCTCCACGATCAGCTGCTCGTACAGCCGTCTCGTGCCGTAGAGCACGGGAGCCGCCGCGTCGACCGGGTCGGCGAAGATCTCCTCAAGGGAGTGCGGCGCGGGGCGGGAGGGCCGCAGGGCTTCGGCGAGCCGGTCGCCGTAGAAGGGGAAGCAGACGTCCCCCGGGGCGATCGTGGGCAGTCCCGCCCGGGTCAGCCCGCCGTTCAGGCCCGCCGTCCAGTAACGGCGCAGGTGCTCGGGGTCGCGTCCCTGCTGGCCTCGGCCGTGCAGGAACACCAGGTGCAGGGCGCCCCCGAACGCCGCGGAGTCCGCGGCGAGCCCCGTCGTGCCGGGCTCGTCAGGAGACACCGTGGTGGCCTCTGACGATCCGGGCGTGACCGTCCGCGTGGCCGCGGGCTCCACCGGCTCCGCCGGCGCCGTCACGGGTGACGCGGTGGGAGCCGATCCCGCGGCGCGGCCGTCCAGGAGCCCCGACTCCGGCCCCATCTCCGCGAGCAGCGCCGTCCACGCGCCGTCGAACCGCAGCGTGACCAGGTGCCGCAGGATCGAGCTGACGCGCACGCCCTCGTTGGACACCCAGTCCACGGCGTCGTCGCCGTCACCGGCCTGCCAGACCTGGCCGTCGCGACGGAGGATGCGGTCCTGGTCGTCGGTCCTCGGCACGCCGCCGTGGTGGAGCGCCGTCACCTCCCACTGGTCGTTGAACACGGGCGAGCCCGAACTGCCCGGCTCCGTGTCGGTCTGGTATTGCAGGAAGTCGTCCAGACGGACCTCCAGCCGGTTCTCCCGGATGGAGATCTCCTTCAACCGGCCCCCGGGATGGCCGACGATGTTCACCGCTTCGCCGATGACGAGCTTGCCCGGCTGCGCGCTGAGCCGGTTCCAGCCGAAGATCTCCCCCGCCGGCCGTCCGCCGGCCTCGGGAGCGACCAGGACGAGGGCGAAGTCGAGGCCCTCGTCGGCCACGAAGAACGCGTCCGGATCGAGGGCGAACCGCTTGGCCACCTCGGGCGTGTTGTCCACGCCGACCTGGGCGTCGAACTCGGCGAACGCCTGCCGTACGGCCTCCGGGCAGGGGAGGACGTGGTGGTTGGTCAGCAGCAGCCGGGGCGAGACCAGGAAGCCGGTGCCGATCGGCAGCTCCCGGCCGTTCTCGCGCACCGAGATCCTGGCGACGGTGCGGGCCGCCCGGGCCCCGCGCGGCAGGAAGCTCCACGCCTGGAGGTCCTTGGCGACGCCGAGGATGCGCTCGTGCATCGCGGGCCGGTCCAGGCGGACGCCCCGGGTGGCGTCGATCACGGCCTCGACCGGCACTCCCTGACGCTGGACGAGCCGGGCGGCACGGGCCGCGAGCAGGTCCGGCGAGTCGGGGAAGGCGTCGCCCTCGCTCTGCCTGCGGCGCACCTCGTCCCGGACCGTGCCGCTGCGGCGATACCGTACGGCTGCCGCCCTGGCGTGGCGCAGGCCCTTCTTCCGGACCTCGTCGGCGATGTCCACGGCGTCTCCCGTCACTTCGCGATCGTCAGCACGCCGCCCTGGCAGGACAGCACGGTGAGGTCGGTGCGCCCGCCTTCGGGGAAGACGACGCGCACGCCGCTCTCCCGCGCGTGCCAGCGGCCCGTCACCGGCCGCGGGCGGTCGGCGGGGCCGGGGCGGAGCTCGACGAACGTGCCGTCCGCCCGGAACTCCAGGCCCCGGCGCGGACGGCGAGAGGGCCGGAACGGATGGCGCGCGGGGCGGTAGACCTCCGCGTCGCCGGTGTCCTCCTCGTAGGAGTGCAGCCACTCCCCCACGATGCCGATGTCCGGTTCCGTCACGGGCTCACCCGTCCGGGTGGCCGCCGACCATGCCGATCGCGGCGCGGATGTCGTTCAGCACCTCGGTGGTCAGCCGCTCGCTGTCCTGGAGCAGCCGCTCCACGTCCCCGTCGTGGCTGGGATGCCACATCTCCGGCATCGCCCGCGTGAGGCGCTCCTCCGTGGCGGGTGCCTCTTTCGCGGGTGCCTCCTTCGCCGCCGGCGAGACGAGGAAAGAGGCCCGCACGCCCTCCAGGCAGGCGTTCATCCGCGCGGCCTGCCCCCGGGTGAACATGAACATGCCGGCGTCGTCGGTGTAGTCCATGTAGTTCACGAACATGTCGCCGTTCGGGCCGTTGCCGCAGGTGACGCGGGGGAAAGCCGGCAGCCCGTAGTTCGCGTCCGCCTGGTTCGGCGTGTCGGCGACCTTGTCGTCGCTCGTGCAGGCGCCGTCGTCGTCTCCCCAGATGTGGTAGAGGTCCAGCCAGTGGCCGATCTCGTGGGTCGCCGTACGGCCGCCGTCGAAGGGGTGGGCCGCCGTGCCCGTCGTCCCGAAGGCCGTGTTGAGGATGACGACGCCGTCGGTCTGCGGCGGGCCGCCGGGAAACTGGGCGTACCCGAGCAGGCCCCCGCGAAGCCGGCACACCCACAGGTTCAGGTACTCGTCGCTCGGCCACGGGTCCGATCCTCCGGTGGCCCCCGATTTCACGGCGTCGTCCACGGTGAAGTCGTGCCGGTCGGTGGCGACGCGCACGATCCCCGTCGCGGGCTCGCCGTCGGGCCCGCGCGTGGCCAGGCGGAACTCCACCCGGGCGTCCGCCACCAGGGCCTTCCACACGTCCGGCACCTTCGCCACGTCCGGATTCGCCGCGCGGAAGTCCCGGTTGAGCACCTCGATCTGGCTGTGGATCTGTTCGTCGGCGATGTCGTCGGCCGGCACGGCCCGGTCGTGCACCACGTGCACGACGACCGGGATGGTCACCACCTCGGTCCGGACGGGGCCACGCCGCCCCTGCTCGTACCGCAGGGCCCGGGTCTCGATCGCGGCACGCCGCGCCCGATAGGTCATGCTCTCGTTGAGCAGCCTGCGGTGCACCAGCATCGTCCCGCACAGGTCGCGGCCCGGGAAGCGGGTCGGTTCGGTCATGGCGAGTCCCTCCGCTCGGGTGTGTGGTCGCGCGCCAGGCGCCGCTGCAACTCGAAGTTGCGGAACTGGTAGAACGGCCCCTCGGCGCGCAGCAGGCCCAGGCGGTGGGCGTCGTCGAGGAAGCACATGGTGCGCAGCGGCAGCCGTCCGCGCCTGGCGAGCCGCGGAATCGTCAGCGTGTAGGCGAGCCAGGCGTGGTGGCTGCCGAGGACGAGCCCGAACAGCAAGCCGAGCAGCAGGCCTCCCACGAGCGCGGTCGGGGTGCTCAATCCGGCCATATGGCTGAGGACTCCGACCATCAGGCCGACGCCCAGCCCGCACAGCGCCCGGATGAGCGTGAGGTTGCGGTCGGCGCACCACGTCGACCGGGGAGAGCGCGCCGTCGCGGTGCTGGTCGGATGCTCGACCCAGCGGGTCAGACCCACGGTGAGCAGGTACGTGAGCCCGGACAGCACCGCGATCTTGAGCGCACCGTCGACCCTGTGGCTCATCAGTCCGCCCACGAGCGCGCCCAGCAGGGCGGCCACGACGGCTTCCGCCAGCGTGCGGCCGAGCGTGGCCAGCCGGCCGCGCACCTTGAAGTCGGCATGACCCGGCGGCTCGGTGAACCACGACCTCGTCATGACCAGCACGGCGATCGCGGACACCAGGCCGATCAGCGCTCCGGCGGCCGGCGTGTGGGTCACCACCGCGATCGGGATGCCCGCCAGGGTTCCGCTGGCGACGCTGACCGCGAGCCGGACCGTCCGCGTGGAGGCGTACCGCGCGAGATGCCACCAGGCGACGTTGCGCGTGTCCTCCCCGACGGTCAGGATCTGACCCGACAGGTAGGCGAGCCAGTGCCGCACGTGCTCCGGGTCCCAGGCGTGCCGGGGCCGGAACGGTTCGTCGGCGTCCGCGGCGGGGGTACGCGAGCCGACGAGGGCGGGAATGAACCGCTCGCACAGGTGGTCGTAGAGACGGGCCGCGTCCGCCCGCCCGAGTTCGAGCAGCGGCGCGGGGTCCTGGCGGGTGACGACGTAGGCGGACCGGACGAGCCAGAGCCCCAGCGGGGTCGCGGCCACCTCGGCGAGGGCGGGCGCGTTCCCCTTCCTCAGCGCGTCCAGCACGTTGAGCCAGGCGGGGTGCGGCCTGGGCGGCAGGCACGCCTGGAGGTAGTCGGCGGCCGTGTCGGCGGTGATCTCCCCCGGCTCGATGACCGCCGCCGCGGTCAGCACGTCTCCCAGCAGGTCGACGGACTCGGCGAACTGCTCCGTACGGCAGGTCAGGATCAACTGGTCGCGGCCGCTCATCGAGTGGTTGAGCGCCTTGAGCACCCCGGCCCGTGCCTGTCCCGGCAGTTCGTCCAGGCCGTCGAGGACCGGCAGGACCTCGCCGCGCGCCGTCAGCGTCTTCGCGGCGTCGGGACCGTACTCGTCCGCCGTCAGCGCCGGGTAGTCGACGGCGAGGCAGTCGGCCAGCCAGTCCTGTAATCGGGGATGGACCTCGGCGTCCCAGCGTGCCGCCGACAGCAGCACGGGAACGGGCTCATCGGGGAGCCGCGTCCGCAGCAGTTCCATCAGCAGTTGCACGGCGAGGGTCGTCTTGCCCGATCCCGGGCCCCCGATGATGACCAGACGACGGCATCGCAGCGCGCGGAAGTCGGCCGCCATGCCGGCGAGGTCCGCGTTCAGGCTGGGAAAGCTGACGAAGTCCTTGGCGATCATGCGGGGGTGGTCCATGAGCTCGGCGTGCTCCGTCGACCGCCACGGCACCGGAATGGGCTCGGGGTCCGCCAGCGACCTCAGGATCGTCTCGTCCTTCCACTGCTCGGCCACGAGACCGGCGAGGGCGTCCTTGGCGTTGTCGACATCGCTCCGGGTGGGGGCCGGTGAGGGTCTCCTGGACCTGACCCACCAGGACACGAACTGCACGCCCCCGTTCACCAGGCCCACGATGCCGGTCGCCGTGGCCATGAGCTGCGCGACGTTCAGCGCTATCAGGCGGGGCGTCGATTTCGGCAGCAGCAGATTGAGGTTCAGCAGCAGGAGCACCAGCGCCAGGGCCAGGAACAGGATCCCCAGCACCACCGAGGTCCTCGTGTGGTGCCGCCGATGCCACCGCGACCTCTCCACAAGGCCATCATGCGAGCCGCTCTGCCGGAAGAGTAAGAAGGGAATCCGCCCATTGTGGAAAAGTGCTCGTACACCTGCGCGCGGGCAGGTCAAGCCTCCGGTAGATCACTCCGCCCTGCGTCTGCGGCCCGTACGGCGGCCCGGCCCCGGGGGCCCGGCAGGACGAGGTTGCCCTCCACGACCAGCATGAAGCGCTCCAGGCCCGGCACGACGACGTGCACGGCCGTTATCCGCCCGGGAAGAACGGCCACCGTACGCGTGAGCGGGGTGTAGCCGCGCGCGCCGAGGCGGGCGGCCACTTCGCGGAGCTGGTCCCGGGGACGGCCCGGCCGTGCTCCGTCCTCGGGGAAGGGAACCGTACGGGCCGCGTGCAGATGCTCGGTGAGGTCGAAACGCCCGCACGCCAGCAGTTCGGGATACCGGGCGAGCCGCTCCGCGTCCCCCCGGCGCTGGATGCGCTCGCCCACGGTGGTCTGCACAAGCTCGGTGAGCGCCCGCCACGCGGCGTGAGCGGGGCTCAGGGAGGTTCCGGCTCCGCGCCGGTGCGGGCGGTCCGGCGTCGGCGCGACGTAGGCGAGCATGGTGGGAACCCTCAGGTCACCGGTGATGTCGAGCAGGTGGACGGGCGCTCCCGCGACCTGACCGGCCACGGCGTGGGCGCGGGCCAGCTCGGGCGGCAGGGTGCGCGGATCGACGACCGACGGCCGTTCGCCCGTGCCGAGGAAGGCGCGCACCAGCAGCAGGGAGAGCGCGTCGCGTTCGATCGTCTCGTTGAGCGCGTGCAGCAGCGCCTCCGTCGCGGTGACGCCCACGGCCGATCCGCTGTTGCAGCTGTACCTCATCAGACCGGTGTAGTCGTGGGCGTCACCGGCCCGCTCGCGCAGCCGCGCCGCGTCCGCCTCGACGTACCAGGGGGCGGATAGGAACAGGGGCACCGGGACGGCGCCCCCGGGTCCCCGATACCGATGACAGGCCAGCGGCGCGGCGCATCGGCCGTCGAGCAGGACGGCGGACGCGTCCGCCCGCAGCGGCCCGGCCGCGATCCTGGCCGGTTCGACGGGTTCCACCGCCGCCGGGTCGAACAGCGCCGGGCCCGTCAGGTAGTGCTCCAGCGCCTCGAACAGGGCGCCGGCACGGGCCTCCGCGCGCCGTCCCTTGCCCATGCCCTCCGCCGACGGCGCCGGGACACCGTCCGGCCCGCGCAGGCGGCAGTGCCAGGCGGCCGGCTCCCGGCCCTCGCCCATGTCCACCAGGTCGGGCGTCAGGCCCAGATGCGCGAGGGCCGCACCGGCCCGGCGTACCGCCTCCGGAAGCGGGACGACCCGCTCCGCGCTAACCGGCGTTCTCGTCGCGCTCCTCGGTGATCTCGCGCAGCCGTTCGCGTTCTGCCTCGGTGAGCTCCTGTTCGACGTCGTCCAGCGACTCGGCTCTGGCGAAGTCCACACCGCGTCCCATGGGCTGCTCCCTTCAACAGGCGGGAGGGACATCTGCCCGCGTCCGGGTCAGGCCAACACCATCAGCCGGCCACCTCCCGTACGACGTCCGGCCTGTTGGTGATGACGCCGTCCACACCCGCGCCGGTCAGGCGGCGTACGGCGGCGGGCGCGTCCACCGTCCACGCGAGGACCTTCATCCCCAGCCTGTGGACGCGGCGGACGTAGCCGGCCGTGACACCGGCGTACGGCGGGTTGATCTGGTCGGCGAACGCCGCCAGGCGGGGCAGGTCCGCGACCGGCGGCGTGCCGAGCAGACCGATCGGCACCCCGGGCACGAGGCGGTGGAACCGGCGCATCGACTCCCAGTCGAACGACTGCACCACGATCCGGCCCCGCCAGCCCGGGTCACGTCCGATCTCCTCGGCCACCCGGGCCTCGATTCCCGGGTAGAGCCGGGGCTCCTTGATCTCCAGCAGCAACCCGAGACCGCTGCCGCGCATCTCGCGCAGCGTCTCGCCGAGTGTCGGCACCCGCTCTCCCGCGTACTTCCGGGAGAACCACGAGCCGGCGTCCAGCCCGCGGATCTCGGCCAGCGTGAGGTCGCCGACCCGCCACGGCGACCGGCCGGGAAAGACCTTCTCCACGTCGGTCGTACGGCTGAGCGTCGTGTCGTGCATCAGCACCAGGTGATGGTCTGCGGTCTCCTGCACGTCGAGTTCGAACATGTCGGCGCCCTGGTCACGGGCCAGCCGGAACGCGGCGACGGTGTTCTCGGGCGCGTACGCCGACGCGCCGCGATGAGCGACCACTAGCGGCCGCGACGCCGCCGCGGCGGGAACGACGGGAGTGAGAAGGGTCAGGACGAGTGCGACGATAAGGCCGAATCGCCGGCGCATGGTTCTCCTCGGGTGTCGGGAGGCGTCCTACGACCCGAACCTGACCATGCGCCATTACACCGAGTTGATTTCCCGATGGCGGCCGGGTGCCGTCTCGATGAGCATCACCTCCGTCTCCGGACATTTCCGCCGTACGGGTCAGAGGCGCGCGGCGGTGACCACCACCGTGACGTAGGCGACGGTGAAGCCGCCTCCGATCGCGTCGATCGCGGCCCCGACCTCCGCGAGCATCTCCGACAGCGTGTCCGGCGGGAGCCGGGTCAGCAGGCCGGACGTGGGCAACTGGTCCAGCCACTCATCGCGCGTGTAGAACCGTTGCCAGTCGAACCGCCACTCCTCGGGCTCGCCGAACGCGCCCGCCTCCCGGATGCCGTCGGCGGCCTTGTCCAGCAGCGGCCGGTATCCGTCGAGGGCCGACTTCGGCGGCGCGCCGTCCTGTGACGGGAAGCCGGGCAGCACCTTCCGGTAGACCGCGGCGAGGGACTCCGACACGGCGGGCGGCGGCTCGAACACGTGCCAGAACGCCGCCAGCCGGCCACCGGGACGCAGCACCTCGGCGGCCTTGACCGCTCCGGCGACCGGATCGACCCAGTGCCAGGCGGTCCCGGCGACGACCGCGTCGAATGTCCGGCCGGCGGGGTGCCAGGCCTCGAACGTCGCCACCTCGACCTCGATCCCGCCGCGGCGTGCGAAGGCGGCCATCCGCGCGTCGGGTTCGACGCCGAGCACCCGGCAGCCCGCCGACCGGAACTGCCGTGCCGCGAGGCCGGTGCCGCAGCCGACGTCAAGGATCTCGGGCCCGGGACTGGCGGCGACGATCCGCTCAACCATGGCGTCGGGATAGGCGGGCCGGGTGCGGTCGTACCGCTCGGCGTCCTCACCGAACGACTCCGCCATCTGCCTGGCCTTGTGGGGTGCACCTTCAAAAGTGGGCATGCGCCCACTATTAGTGGGCACATGCCCACTCGTCAACGACGTTCACCCTCGGCGTCGTTTTCGAACTTAGAGTTATCGATCGACTACTCGAAGTAATATGCAGTCCATGCCAGGACTCGACCACGAGATGCCCATCGCCCTCATCCACAACCGGCCGGAAACCGCGCTGGAACTCCTCCACGTCGCGACCGGGACCCCGATCCCGCCCTTCACGGCCGCCCGGGTGGAATCGGTGGACAGCACCCAGCCGGTGCCGGTCGAACGCCGCGCCGACTCGGTCGTCGTGGTCCGCGACGAGGCCGGAGCGGCGACGCTGGCCGTGATCGTGGAGGTGCAGCGCGGCCACGACCGGGGCAAGCGGTTCAGCTGGCCGGTCTACGTCACGACGCTGCGCTCCCGCTACAAGTGCGACACCGCGCTGCTGGTGATCTGCCCCGACCAGGCCGTGGCCCGCTGGTGCCGGCAGGCCATCGGGCTGGGCCCGGGCGGCGTCATCACCCCGCTGGCGATCGAGCCCGGCGACATACCCCTCGTCACCGACCCCGAGGCCGCGCGAACCTGCCCGGAACTCGCGGTCATGTCGGTCGTGGCCCACCCCGAGGAAGCCGAGGACGGGCCCGTCCTGGAGGCCCTGCTGGCCGGACTCACGACGCTTGACGAGGACCGGGCGACGGTATATTTGAACTACGTATTCAACTCACTACCCATGGTGACGGCCAAGCGTCTGGAGGAGATGGTGACCACCATTCAGGACTTCGAGCACCTCGGCGAGAAGTACTTCTCCCACTGGCTGGCCAAAGGACGCACGGAGGGACACGCCGAGGGCGAGATCGACGCGATCCTCAACGTGCTGGAGGCCCGGGGCCTGGAGGTTCCCGACGACGTACGCGAGCGGATCCACCGCTGTCAGGATCTGGACCAGTTGCGGACCTGGGTACGCCGGGCCGTCACCGTCACCTCGGCCCAGGAGTTGTTCACCGAGTAGCGGACCCGGCGACGACCTGACCTTCGTATCCGTCCACGGTGGTGGAGTCGCACACTCGGTCCTCCGGCTTCGAAGACCGAGGAGGCGGCACCGGTAAAGTCGATCGTGGCGGAGAGGAGGGACGAACGGTGCCGACGGGAGTGGCCCTCCGCGACGTACGCACGCAGTTGTTCGACGCCGCCGAGCGCGTGCTGCTCAGGGACGGACCGAGTGCGCTGACCAGCCGGGCGGTCACCACCGAGGCGGGTTGCGCCAAGGGTGTCCTGCACCGGCACTTCGCCGACTTCGACGCCTTCCTCGCCGAGTTGGTGCTCGACGGCATCGCCAGGATCGACCGGCAGGCCGCCGCTCTGCAAGAGTCCGCCGGGACCGGCACCGTCGCCGGCAACCTCACCGACGTGCTGACGGACCTGTTCGGTTCGGTCGCCGTCGCGGTCGTCGGCCTGATCATCTCCCGGGACGGCCTGCGCGCCCGGTTACGTCAGGCCAGGCCCGGCCAGGGCCTTCCACTCCTGACGGAGGCCGCGGCCATGCTCGCCGCCTACCTCGCCGCCGAGCGCGATCTGGGCCGGATCACGGCGGACGCCGACGTCGACACGCTCGCTCCCACGCTGCTCGGCGCCTCACACCTGCTGTTCGCCGACCGCGACGGCGGTCCGCCCCAGGCCGACGCCGTGCACAAGATGGTGAACACCGTCATCGCCGGTGTCGTACGCGACTGAGCCGCGAACCCTCCCGCCCTGCGCGCCGTCGGCACAGAGCGCCTCCTGGCCCTCGGCCGGGCCTGTGCGGTCGATCAAGGTGCCACCCGGAATAACCACGTGATCGTCAGGAGCGTGGCCGGTAACGTGACCTGGTGTGACGAGGCCGGCGCTCTTCAACCGCGAAACCCGTTGCTCCGGTAGCCGGGCGTGAACGACGACGACCGGCTGATGCTGCGCCGTACCTTCACCGAGGACGCCGCCCTGTACGACCGGACGCGGCCCGGCTACCCGCCCGCGATGTTCGAGCACATTCCCCAAGGCAGCCGGGTGCTGGAGATCGGTTGCGGCACCGGTCAGGCCACGGTCGCCCTCGCCGGGCACGGCTGCGCGGTCACGGCGGTCGAATTGGGGGCCGAGATGGCGGCGCTCGCCCGCCGCAAGCTCGCCCGGTTCACCGGCGTGGAGGTGGTCAACGCGGCCTTCGAGGAGTGGCCGCTGCCGCCGGAGCCGTTCGACGTCGTCTTCGCCGCCACCAGCTTCCACTGGCTCGATCCCGCCACACGGGTGGGCAGGTCGGCCGACGCCTTGAGACCGGGCGGCCTGCTGGCCGTCGTCTCGACCGAGCACGTCGCCGGTGGCAGCGAGGCGTTCTTCGCCGAGGTGCAGCGCTGCTACGAGCGGTGGGACCCCGCCACGCCGCCCGGCCTGCGGTTGACGCCCGCGAGCGACATCCCGTACGACAGCGGCGAGATCGACGGCTCCGGCCGCTTCGGGCCGGTGCGGTTCCATCGCTACGAGTGGGACCACGCCTACACGACGCGGGAGTATCTCGACCTGCTCAATACCTACTCCGGCCACCGCGCCCTGCCCGCCGAGGCCCGCGCGGGGCTGCTCGGCTGCATCGCGGCTCTCATCGACGGCCGGTACGGCGGACGCATCGTCAAGCGTTACCTCACCCAGCTCGCCCTCGCGGACAAGCACCCCTGACGGGCAGGCCGCATTTCTCCGGGTGCCGCCACGCTGCAGATCTATCCCGTCACATCTTCCCGGCATCATCGTCCCGAGGTTCCGCCAGGCTTGTCGGCCCTGACGGCTAAGCTCGGTTCGAGGTGTCACCCGGGGCTACCGTGATCGTGAGGGGGAAGCACATGACAGCCGAGTCGCACGAGATGACCAGCGGTCGGAGCCCTGACCAGATCGTGGAGTCCCTGATGGCCGATCGGACTCCACGCAACATCCGTGCGTGCCTTCCTCCCACCGATCGCGACTACTTCGACCTGGACTATCGGCGGGCCATGGCCAAGGCCACCGAAGAACTGGACCTCGCTCCCGTCAACGCCCTGCTCGCACATTGGTGGCACATGGCCAGGATGAAGGCCGCCGGGGAGTACGAAGCGGTCCTGGAACACGGCGCTCGCGTGCAAGAACAGATCGAAAGCGGCGAATACGTGCCGGGGAGACCGTTGCGGGAGGTCCTAGCCGAACGGGCATCCCAGCTCGGCGTAGATCTCGGCCTCTAGATGTACTCGGTCGGCAAAAGCAAGCAGGTGGACGAGCAGATCTCCGCCCTTCCCGCGGAAGCGCTCGGGGCGTTCCACGAGGTGACCGTGTTCCTCCAAGTCGCGCCGTGGAGTGGCAACCCCTTCGTGAGAGAGCGTCCCGACGCCCCTATGCGGACACAGACGTTCGGGGACGGCGGTTCTGGCATGGTCACTTCCTGATCGTCGAGTATCGACGCCTGGTGGAGATCATTCACGTCGCCTGGTACGGCTGAACAGCCAAGCAGAACCGGCGTGCAGCGGGCCTCGGGTCGAATCGACCGGTAGGCCGAGGCGAGAGTCCTGGTCGACGAGGATCGGCTCGGCTGAGGCTCAGCCGAGCAGGGAGGTGAGGGCGGCTTCGAGACCGGGGAGGTGTGGTCAGCGGAGCAAATCGAGGGCGCGGGCGGTGCCGAGGGAATCGTCGACGGCGGTGTGCCGGGGCTCGGCCTCGCCACGCAGCACCTCGTGGATGTGGCGGATGCCCCAGGAGAACGTCGAACCCTCCCCCGGCTCGTGCCGCTCGACCAGCCGCTCCTCGCGCCAGACCTCCAGCACGTCGTGCGGCTTCGGGTGGAAGGGATTGGTCAGGCGGATCTCCCCGCCGGTGCCGACCAGCCGGGCGTACGTCGTGGACGGCAGGTCGAAGCTACAGCTCAGCAGCAGGCGGCCGGGATCGAATTCGAGCACTCCGGCGGTCTCGATGTCCACCCCTGCCTCGCCCTTGACGGTGGCGGCGTGACCGGCCACGGCTTCGCGGCCGAACAGCAGTTGCGCGAACCGTACGGAGTAGCAGCCCACGTCGTAGAGGGCGCCGCCGCCGAGGGCCGCGTCGAGCCGGATGTTCTCCGCGCCCTCAAGCTGGAAGTGGAAGGACGACCAGATCTCCCGCAGATCGCCGATGACGCCCTGTTCGAGGAGGTCGCGCAGCCGGGCCGTCTGCGGGTGGAACGGGAAGACGAACGCCTCCCAGAGCGGGCGGGCCGACCGGCGGGCCACGTCGATCACGTTCTCGGCCTCCGCGGCCGTCAGGCACAGCGGCTTCTCGCACAGCACGGCCTTGCCCGCCTCCAGGGCGGCGATCGTCCACTGCGCGTGCAGGGCGTTCGGGAGCGGGACGTAGACCGCGTCGATGTCCGGGTCCTCGATCACGGCCTCGTACCCGTGCACGGCACGCTCGACGCCGTTCTCCCCGGCGTACGCCTCGGCCCGTGCGAGGTCGCGACCCGCCACGAGGGCGGCCGTGCCGCCGCCCGCCTCGCGCAACGCCGGGAGGAACGCCCAGGCGGCGATGTTCGCCGTGCCGAGGATGCCCCACCGAACACCGCTCATACCGATCCACTCCTCATCGCCCAGATCCTGCGGGGACGGTAGCACAGGTGAATTTTTGCCCCTGGATTCCGATATCGGGCAGGTCAGGGGGGTAGGCCACCCGCCGATCCATGACGGGGGAAACGCGATGAGCGAGGAAATACGGCGATTCACTCACCGGCCGGGCGACCGGGCGCCGGGGCCCGACTATTCGGGCCCCGGGGTGGAGGCGGAGCTCACCGGGCTCATGCACCCCGACGACCGGCCGGAGGGCCGGACAGGTGAGCGGGCCGGCGAGGCGGCGCGGCCGGGCCTGGTCCGGGAAGGCGGGCCGGGGCGGGAGCGGCGGGGCGAGCGCGGGGGCGACGGATCGTACGACGGCCTCTACACGGCCCGCGCCTCGTCCGCCCTGGGGAAGGTGGCCTCCGACGACGGCCTGCTCGACGTGCGCATCAAGGCACCCCCGGAGCTGGGCGGGCCCGGTGGGGAGACCAACCCCGAGCAACTGCTCGCGGCGGCGTACGCGTCGTGCTTCCACAACTCGCTGACCCTGGTCGCCGGACGGCAGGGCACCCGGACCGCCGACGCCACCGTCGACGCCTCCGTCACGCTGCGCAAGCGGGGCGCCGCCGACGACTACACGATCAGTACGGACGTGACCGTACGCCTGCCGGGGGTCGAACCCGAGACCGCCCGGCGGCTGGTGGACGAGACCCATCGCATGTGCCCGTACTCCCGGGCCTTCGCGCACGGCGCCGAGGTACACGTCCACGTCGCCTGAATCGCGTACGGCCGTACGCGGGCCCGTGCCCGCGGGGAGCACGGGTCCGCGTCAGAGCAGCCGGGCTCAGGGTCAGACCCGCTGCCAGAGCGCCGGGACGTTCGGCGGCTCCCAGCCGGTGAGCGCGGTGTGCGCCTGGATGCACCGGTAGGTCACGCCCGCGTACGTGACCCGGTCTCCCACCTTGTACGCCGTGCCGGCCGCCCAGGTGCCGCCCGGAACGGTCGGGGTCGGCGAGGAACTGCGCGTGGGAGAGGCGCTTGGAGACGGGCTGGGCGAGGGGGTGCGCGGCAGCGTCGGAGACGGGCTCGGGCTGGGCGTCCCGCCCGAACCGATCTGGAGGTCGACGCAGGCGTAGAAGGCGTTCGTCGTGTCGGCCACGTTCCAGATGGCGAGGACCTTCTGCCGGCCCGTGCGGCCGCCGAGGTTCACGCTGTGGCTGACGGTGGCCGGCGGCTGCGCGCCGTGGTCGTCGAAGACGGCGATCCGCGTGCCGCCGATGTAGTACTCCCACGTGCTCGTCGAGTGGCGGGCGGTCAGCGACCAGGTGAAGGTGACGGTGTTGCCGACGCTGGTCGCGGGCCACGGCCTGCTCTCGTCGTCGAGCTGGGCGAACCGGGCGTTGCCGCCGCTGCAGCTGCGCAGCCCTTTCGGTCCTTCCACGCTCTGGGGTTCGTACACGATGTCGCCGCAGTTGGGGACGCGGCCCTGCGCGCACATCGCCTGCCGGCTCGGCGGCGACGAGATGTACCCGTGCGCCTGAGCGGGCGAGGCGATGAACACGGTGGCACCGATGACGACCGACGCCGTCGCGAGGAAGGTCAGCGCTCTTCGCATGTGGTGCTCCTCACTGCTGGGGGTGGCGCAAATATAAAAGAAGCTTTCCTAACAGTGAAGGCCCAATTGCTGCCACCACCTGCGGAATTAAGATCCTCTTGGGTGGATCGGTCCATCACCACCCCCTGGAGCGAGCGTCCCGGGCGGTGCGTCGTTGACAGCATGGTCCGGTCACCTAAACTTCTTCATGTGAACGACCGTTCAATCGTTGTGGACATCGAGACCGCCGATTCCTGCGCGCTCCCCGTGGTCGACGCGGACCGGGTGGAGAGCGTCAGGCGGGTCATGCCGGGCCCGGAGACGATGGAGGACCTGGCGCAGATCTTCGGGCTGCTGTCCGACCCCGGACGGCTGCGGCTGATCGCGGCGCTGCTCGAAGGCGGCGAGATGTGCGTGTGCGACCTCGCCGCGGCCACCGGGCACAGCATGTCCGCGGCGTCCCACGCCCTGCGCCTGCTGCGGGCCCACAACGTGGTGAAGGTACGGCGTACGGGAAGGATGGCCTACTACCGCCTCGCGGACTCGCACGTGCGACTGCTGTTCGATCTGGCGATCACGCACCTCACGCATGAGGAGAAGGACCGAGACGATGGGTGAGACCGGCATGGGTGATACCGGCACAGGGCACGAACCCCCGCAGGGACACCGGCGCGGGACGGGACAGGCACAAGGGCACGGGCACGGGCATGCGCACGGTCACGGGCACGGTCACGCGGTCAGCGCCGAGGCCGACCGGCGGCTGCTGACCGCCGCGCTGGTGCTCATCCTGGGCTTCATGGCGGCCGAGGTCGTCGTCGGCGTCGTCGCGCACTCCCTCGCCCTGGTGTCCGACGCCGGGCACATGCTCACCGACGCGATCGCGATCGCCTTCGCGATCGTGGCCATGCGGATCGCCGCCCGGCCTCCCCAGGGCGGCTTCACGTACGGCCTCAAACGCGCGGAGATCATCTCCGCGCAGATCAACGGCATCACGCTGCTGCTGCTCAGCGTCTACTTCGTCTACGAGGGCGTACGCCGGCTGATCGAGCCGCCCGAGGTCGCGGGAGCGTACGTGGTCGCCACGGGTCTCGCCGGGATCGTGGTCAACCTCGCCGCGACCTGGCTGCTGAGCAGGGCGAACCGGTCGAGCCTCAACGTCGAGGGCGCCTTCCAGCACATCCTGAACGACCTGTTCGCGTTCATCGCGACCACGGCCGCCGGCGCGGTGGTGTGGGCCACCGGCTGGAGCCGGGCCGACGCCCTGGCCGCGCTGGTCGTGGCCGCCCTGATGCTCAAGGCCGGGTGGGGCCTGGTGCGCGACTCCGGACGGGTCTTCATGGAGGCCGCCCCCGCGGGCATGAGCCCCGCCGAGATCGGCCGCAGGACCGCCGCTCTGGAGCACGTGGTCGAGGTGCACGACCTCCACATCTGGGAGGTCACCTCCGGCTACCCGGCGATGTCCGCGCACATCCTGGTCGCCCCCGGCTCCGACTGCCACGCCGTACGGCAGGCCGCCCAGCGGATGGTCCACGACGAGTACGGCATCGCCCACACCACCCTCCAGGTCGACCACGCCCCTCCGGACCTGCTGGCCATCGGCGGCCCGGCCGAGCCCCACTGCGCGGAGGCGCACGGCCCGGCGCACACGAACGGGCGGCCGCAGCCGTCCGACGACGCCGCCGGAAAACGCGGCCCGAACGGGTGCCCGGGACGCCGCCGGATCAGTTTCCGGCGCCCCGACCGCCTCTCCGACCGCCCCACCTGACCGTTACCTTCCCTCCATCCGTTCGCAGGGCGGCCGCTCGGCGGGGCTGTTTGCCGTACGACCCCAGGGGTATCAGCCGCGCATGTTCACCCCGTCCGACCTCGACGTTCTCGTGCCCACCAGGGATCGCCCCGGTGCGCTCGCCGTCACGCTGGCGGGTCTGGCGGCGCAGACCGCGCCGGGGTTCCGTGTCGTGATCTCGGACCAGTCGCGGGAGCCGGTCGCCGGGGACCGGCTGGTGGCCGCGCAGGTGCGGATCCTCGGCCACCGTGACCGACCCGTGGACGTCCGTCGTCACCTGCCCGCGCGGGGCATGGCGGAGCAGCGGGCGTTCCTGCTCGACCAGGCCGACCGGCGGCTCGCGCTCTACCTGGACGACGACGTCTGGCTGGAGCCGGAGGCGATCGAGGTCCTGCTGGCGGCGATGAACGGCCTGCGCTGCGGGTTCGTCGGCTTCGCCCTGCACGGGCTGTCCTACCGCGACGACGTCCGCCCGGCCGAACTCGCGCCGTACGAGGAGTGGACCGGCGGCGTACGGCCCGAACGGGTGCGCCGGGAGTCGCCGGCCTGGCGGCGGTGGACCCTGCACAACGCGTCCAATCCGCTGCACCTCGCGCAGGAGCACATCGGCGCCCCGGGCCCCCGCGAGTGGCGGCCGTACAAGGTGGCGTGGATCGGCGGCTGCGTGCTGTACGACCGGGAACGGCTGCTGGAGTGCGGCGGGTTCGACTTCTGGCGCTCGGTGCCGCCCCGGCACGCGGGTGAGGACGTGGCCGCGCAGCTGCGCGTCATGGAGAGGTACGGCGGGGCGGGACTGCTGCCGAGCAGGGCGTACCACCTCGAACTGCCCACGACGATCACCGACCGCGGCGCCGAGTGCTACGACTACGTCTTCGAGGCGGCGGCAGGGGCGCGGTGATGGCCACGCCGATCGACCCGCCTACCGGCACCGCGACCGGCACCGCGACTGGGACGGTGATCGGCCCTGAGACGGGGGCCCGGCGACGGGGACGGCGATGGGCGGCGTGATCGAGGGGGTGGGCCGGATCGCGGTCCTGCGGGCCAACGCCCTCGGTGACCTGGTCCTCGCCATGCCCGCCCTGGAGGCGCTGCGCCGGGCCTATCCGGGGGCGCGGCTGACCCTCCTCGCCAGGTCCTGGCACGCGCGTTTCCTGGCGGGCAGGCCGGGTCCGGTGGACGACGTCGTCGCCCTGCCGCCCATCTCGGGCGTCTCCTCGGCCGCGAGCGGCCACGCGGCCCCGGAGAGCCTGTTCGAGGAACTGCGCGAGCGGCGGTTCGACCTCGCCGTGCAGATCCACGGCGGCGGCCGTTACTCGAATCCGTTCGTCAGGGCGATCGGTGCCCGGGTCACGGCCGGGCTGTGCTCGCCGGACGCCGAGCGACTCGACCTCTGGGTGCCGTACGTCTACTTCCAACACGAGACCCTCCGCTACCTGGAGGTGGCGGCGCTGGTCGGCGGGACGTCGGAGGTGCTCGATCCGCGGATCGCCGTGACCGACGCCGACCGGGCCGAACTGGCCCGCGTGTACGGCGAGCCGCCACCCGGCCTGGTGGCCATCCACCCGGGGGCGACCGATCCGCGGCGACGCTGGCCGGCGCGTCACTTCGCCGAGGCCGCCGACCGGCTCGGCCGACCTGTGGTGATCACCGGTGTCGAGGCGGAGCGCGAGGTGGTCGAGAAGGTGGCGGCGATGCGGCGGCCCGCCGTCATGGCCGTCGGCACCCTCGGCGTCGGCGGCCTGGCCGCGCTCTACGAACGGTGCGACCTGGTGATCTCCAACGACACCGGCCCGCGGCATCTGGCCGCGGCGGTGGGGACCGCGACCGTGGGCGTCTACTGGTGCGGCAACCTCATCAACGCCGGGCCGCTCACCCGCACCCGGCATCGGTCCCTGATGTCCTGGACCGCCGAGTGCCCGGTCTGCGGCGTCAGCGGGCTCGACCCGCGTGCGGGGCGGTGCCCGCACGACGAGTCGTGGGTGACCGGGGTCACGGTCGACGAGGTGGTGGAACAGGCCGAAGACCTGCTGCGCGGCGGATGACGAACCCGTCACCGCACCGCCTGGTCCACACCGGCCCTCCGTCCGGGAGGACGCCCGCGGGAGCAGTGCGGGCCGGTGCGCGGGCCGGTGTTCGGGCCGGTGCGCGGGCCGGTGCGCGGGCCGGTGTGCGGAGGCGGCAGGCCCGCACTGTCCGGGGACAAGACGGCTGCAAGGTCCCTCCAAGGCGCCGGCCCTAGGGTCGGCCGACATGAGCAAGAACCTCGTCATCGGCGGACTGCTGGCGGCCGTGTCGGCCCTGGGCCCGCTGGCCGCTCCGGCCCACGCCGCCACGCCCAGGACCGCGACCCAGGCCGCCTTCACACAGGCCGCCCCGACACAGGCCGCCCCGGCACAGACCACCACGGCATCGGCCGCGAGGACCCGGTCCGCCGCGGCGCCGCTCATCCACTGGGGGCCGGTGCGGTCGCGGGCCGGGCACCGCGGTTACGCCAAGGCCGACGTCTGGATCACCCGGTTCAGCGCGGAGACCTTCGTCGTCTCCGGCAGCCTCCACGACCGTGACGCGCACGGCGGCCACTGCGCCTACGTCCGGGCGCGCTTCCACTACATCGGCGGCGGCACCGGCTGGGCCCTGCCGCGGACGACCTGTGCGCCCCGGAGCACGTTCCGGCTGTCGTCGGACGGCCAGATCAAGCGGGTGGACGTCAAGGTCTGCGTCGTGGACCGGGCCCGCCGCGCGACGCTGAACTGCCACAGCGACGCCATCACCCCCGGCATCATCGCCAACTGGCCGCAGTGACGGCGTACTCCCCGAGCGGTAGTGGGACGCGCCGCTGATGCGGCGGCGGTAGCCGCAAGCGCCTTCCGGCGTGCGACGACGCGGGCGGCCGGCGGCGAGGACGATCGGAGCGCCGCCGGGGAGTACGCGGCCGGGCGGAAGACCCGCCCGCGTACTCCCCGAGCGGTAGCCGACGTGTCTCTCACGGAGGGACGACGCGCCGGTTCGACATGGGACACGATCCCGGTGATCCCCACAGTCCGCTCATCGAAGGGAGCACCGCCGTGCGCAAGGTCTACGCCGTATTCGCGGGACTGCTGCTCGCCGCCGCCGTCGTCCAGATGTACCTCGCGGCAGTCGGCGCGTTCGACAAACCACAGGACGACTCCTCGTTCGCCGCACACAGCATGAACGGCATGCTGGTCATCCCCGTACTGTCGCTGGTGGCCACCGCCGCCGCGGCGGCGGCCCGGGCGCCGGGACGGCTGATCGGCCTGACCGTCCTGCCGGTCGGCCTGGTCGTCGTACAGGCGCTGATCGTCGTGCTCGGCGGCGCGTTCGAGGACGCCGCGGGCAACACCACCCCGCTCTCCCTGGCGATCCTCGGGCTGCACGCCCTCAACGGCATGGCGGTGATGGGCGTCTGCGGCACGGTGTTCGGCCGGGCTCGTCGGCTCGCGTCGGCCGGCCCCGCGCGGGTCGAGGAAGGCGCCGTGGACGGCCCGGCGGTGCGCGCGTCGTGACCACCGACCGGCTCATGGTGCTCGACCTGCTCGTCTCGGTCCTGGCCGCGGCGGCGTGGGTCGGCGCGGGGGCGGCGGCCGCCGCCCGACGCCCGAGGACGGCCGCGGCCCTGATGGCGGGGGCCTTGGTCGCGTCACCGGCCCGGGCCGGGTCCGTCCTCGCGCTGGCCGGGGCCGGCTGGTGGTTCGTCCAGGAGAAGGTCACGATCGCCCTGCCGCTCCTCCTGACGGCGAGTGTCGTCGCCGCCGTGACG
This sequence comes from Microbispora sp. H10949, assembly GCF_014161435.1. Taxonomy (NCBI): domain Bacteria; kingdom Bacillati; phylum Actinomycetota; class Actinomycetes; order Streptosporangiales; family Streptosporangiaceae; genus Microbispora; species Microbispora sp. H10949. The sequence continues at coordinate 57,775 of NZ_JABBWZ010000015.1, forward strand.
GCCGGGCCGCGTCTGCTGGCCGCGTCCCGCGCGGCCTCGGAGGCCGGCCGGGACGCCGCGAGGTCGCCCGCGGTGGTGATCCCCCTGCTCGGAGCCGGGTACGCGGCGGCGGCCGGCCCCGTGCAGACGTTCCTGCTGGGGTACCCGGCGGAGCCCGGCAGCGCCCTCATCCTCCTGGCCGTCGTCGCGGGGGCCGTACTGCTGACCTGGCGGGCGATGACCCCGCGGGTCCCGCTGCTGCGTACGGCGACGGCATCGACGGTCGTCGCCGCCCTGGCCGGCGGGGCCCTCACGTTCCTCCCCGCCACCACCGCCGAAGCCGCCACCCCGGTCGTCGCCACCGCCGGAGCAGTCGCCCCGGCCACCGCCGAGGGCGGCCACGACATGCCGGGGCATGACATGTCCACCCAGGCATCCGCTCCCGTCCGCCCGGTCACGGATCTGCGCGGACCGTCGGCGCCCGCGCCCGGCGGGACCGTACGCCGGTTCACGCTGACGGCGCGCACGGCGACGGTCACGCTGTCCTCGGGCCGGAAGGTGGCCGCCTGGACCTTCGACGGACAGGTTCCCGGTCCGCCGATCACCGCCGAACAGGGCGACCTCGTCGAGGTGCGGCTGCGCAACGCGGACATCACGGAGGGCGTGACCCTGCACTGGCACGGCTACGACGTGCCTTCGGGAGAGGACGGCGTGCCGGGACTCACCCAGGAGGCCGTGCCGCCGGGCGGTGAGTTCGTCTACCGGTTCGTCGCCGCCCAGACGGGGACCTACTGGTACCACACGCACGAGGTGTCCGACATCGGCGTACGGATGGGCCTCTACGGCATGCTCGTCGTGACGCCGAGGGGGTCCGCGACCACCGGCGTGGATCTCACGCTTCCTGTGCACACCTTCGCGGGCACGACCGTGGTGGGCGACCACGACCAGCCCGTCCTCCAGGAGGTGGCGCCGGGCACACCGGTGCGGCTCCGCCTGGTCGACACCGACAACACCCCGCACCGGTTCACCCTGGCCGGCACGGTCTACCGGCTGGTGGCGGTGGACGGCACGGACCTGAGCGGGCCGGGCCCGCTGAGCCGGGCCGGGCTGAGGCTCCCGGCGGGCGGCAGGTACGACCTCGCCTTCACCATGCCGTCCGGCCCGGTGGTCCTGCGGGTGGACGACCGCACCGAGGCCGTGCGGCTCACGACCGCGGCGAACGGCCCCGGAAACGACGACGTCACGGACGCCGCGGCGGCGGCCGGGTGGCCGGAGCTCGACCTCACCCGGTACGGCACGCCGGCGTCCACGCCGTACACGTCGCGGTCCCGCTTCGACCGGCGGTTCACGCTCGTGCTCGACCGGGGGCTCGCGCTCGGGGACGGACTGCCCATCTACGCGCACACGATCAACGGCCGCGCCTATCCCCACGTGCCCACCCAGGTGGTCGCGGAGGGCGACCTCGTCCGTCTCACCGTGGTCAACCGGGGCAGGGACACCCATCCCTGGCATCTCCACGGTCACCGGGTGCTGGTGCTCGCGCGTGACGGCCGCGCCCCCACCGGGAGCCCTCTGTGGCTCGACACCTTCGACGTACGGCCCGGGGAGGTGTGGGAGGTTGCGTTCCGCGCCGCCAACCCCGGTCTGTGGATGAACCACTGCCACAACCTCAGCCACGCCGACCTGGGGATGATGCTGCACCTGGCGTACGAAGGGGTGACCACGCCCTTCCACGGCGGTCACGGCGGGTGAGAACCGCGCCGGATGCGCGAAGCCGGGTAAAAAATGCGGCCTCAGCGCCGGGCGAGGTGTAAACGCACGGTAATCAGATCACAACTTCGGGTGAGTGGAGCAGGCCTGGGTCCCCTCGCCGGGCGTCGAGCGACGCGACCCGAAGGGAGAGATCGTGAGAGTGGCCAGGATCGTCGTTCCCGCGCTGGCGGTGTGGGCCTCGACGGGGTGGGCCTCGACGGGGTGGGCCTCGACGGGGTGGGCCTCGACGGGGTGGGCCTCGACGGGGTGGGCCTCGGCGGGGTGGCTCGGCCATCCCGTGTACGGCTTCGCGGCGGCCCGGCCGCCCGCACCGGGCGGATCCGTGGCCACCGTGCCGCACCGGGAGGCCGTCCGCCCGCCGGAGCGCCCCGGGCGGCACGCGGCCGCCGGCCCCCGTCAGGAGGCCGCGCGCCAGGCCGGGCAGGCCCCCGGACGCGTGTGCGCCTACCGCCTCCGGGGCGTGAGCGCGGGAGGTTTCCTCCACGTACGCGAGGGCGCGGGGCGCCGGCACGCCCCCGTCGGCAGGCTGCGGGTGTCCGACGGGGGCTTCGCCGGGGCCTGCGCCGTCACCCACGGCTGGATCGCGGTGCGAGCCGCCGACGGCGCGTCCGGCTTCGCCTCCGCCCGTTACCTGCACAGGCTCGATCTCAGCGGCCGGCCCTCGCTGTCGTGCGCCTACCGCCTGAAGCACGTGCACAAGGGCGGTTACCTCAACGTCCGCGAGAGCGCGGGGCTCGGTCACGTCCCCGTCGGGAAGATCGGCCCGGCCCAGGGCAACATCAGCCGGAGCCTGCGCCGCCGACCACGGCTGGGTGGCCGTGGACACCGCCGACGGCATCCCCGGCTGGGCCGCGGCCCGCTACCTGCGGAAGATCCCGTAGGGAGTGCGGCGGTCCGTCGCCGCGCCGCCACCGCCACCTCCGTGGTCACGGTGGTCGGGGTGGTCTCGGTGGTCTCCGTGATCTCCGTGGTCTCGGTGGTCTCGGTGGTCGGCGTGGTTCCGGCGACCGTATACCGGCAGGCCCGGCGCGCTGGACGTCCTGTTCCCGCAGGGGCCGCCTAAGCCGTCCCGTCCCCGGTGTCCCCCTGGCCGGGGACGGGAGGCAACCCCGCCCGTCCCAAGCGTCGCCAAGGCCGGGTGTCCCGCCCCCGGCTCGCCCGCCGGGCAGGACGCCCACGCCCGCTCCGAACCGACCGCGGTGTCGCTCAGGCTGGTCAGCCGAGGTCGGGGTGCGGGACGTAGCAGTCGAGACAGAGAAAGTCCTCGCTGGTCATCAGCGTGTCCTGGTCGTCGATGCGCCATCCGGCGTCGAGCAGCAGGGGCAGCAGCGGATGCGTACCCGGCACCGCGATCTCGACGGAGTCCGCGCCCGAGCAGGCGCCGGCCGCCTCCAGCACCGCCTCGACGCAGTCCTGGGGGGTGTCGCCTCCGGCGGGCCCGATGACGGCCTTGTCACCGGCCAGCCGCACGAACGCGTACCCCGAGGCGGCGGCCCGCACCGTCACGCCGGGCAGGCCCGCGAACCAGCCGAGGGTCGCGGCCCGCTCCCCGCCCGAGATCCGGGCGTCCAGAGCCACCGCCGCGTCCACGTCGCGGGCTCTCGGCGCGAAGCGGTCGCTCTCCGGGCCCGCGAGGGCGGCCCCCATGGGAGCCTCGCTCCCCGCCCCTGCCGCCCGTCCGCTCTGTGCGGGGCGGCTCTGTGACGGACGTCCGCCCCCCGGGCGGCTGAGGTAGAGCAGGGGACATCGGGGCCGCATGCCGCTCCGGACGTACAGGGCGAGCGCCCTGAGGTCGGCCGAGGCGAACGTCATCATGGGGGCGCCGGACGGCAGCAGCCGCGAAAGGATCATCCGGCCCGCTCCCGACGACTGGCGGTCCGGCAGGACGAACAGATCCCCGAGATGCGTGATCTTCCCCCGGGGCAGGGTCGCGCCGAAGCCCGCGATCGTGCCGTTCACCTCGCCGACGACCACGGCGCCGAAGTCGCGCTCCGCGTCCAGGAAGTCCGGCCGCACCGGCCACCGGCCGAGAAGCCGGAAGTGGTCCGCGACGGCGCGCAGTCCGGGAACGTCTGCCTCTGTCGCGGTACGGACGACGACGGACTCCGTCATCGGTGTCTCTCCCTACGAGTTTTCCTCACGTTCGGTTCACCTTAGGCCCCGTTCCCCTTCCCGTTGCCCTGCGGGGCATCGGGTGGGACGCGAACCAGCCAGACGACACGGAGGACGTGTGAGGATCAGGCACCACTCCGGCGCCCGCCCCGGGCGGAGCGCTCGCGACGCGGCCCTGCCGGCCGTCCCGGCCCTGGCCGCGCTGCTCGCCTGCCTGTGGGGCATCCGGCGTGGGTCGATGTGGCAGGACGAGGCGACGACGTACGTCGTCGCGGGAAGGCCGCTGCCCGACCTCTGGCACACGCTGGGGAACGTCGACGCGGTGCACGGCTGCTACTACCTGCTGCTCCATCCTCTTCTCCGGCTCGTGGGCGACACCGTCCCGGCGGAGGTCGCGATCCGGATTCCCTCCGTCCTCGCCACGGCCGTCGCGGCGTCCGGCGTGGCGGCGATCGGACGGCGGCTGGTCTCCGCCCCGGCCGGTCTCTACGCGGGCCTCGTGTACGGCACGGCCCCCGCCGTCGTCGCCTACGGCCAGGAGGGCCGGTCGTACGCGCTGGTCGGGGCCGCTGTGGTGGAGGCCACGCGCCTGCTCACGCGGGCGCTGGAGGACCCGGCGCGCACGAGGAGATGGATCTGGTACGCCGTCGCGGTGGCTGTGGCGTGCCTGCTCAACCTCTTCGCCGCCCTGGCACTCGTGGCGCACGCGGCCACGGTTTCGATCGCCGCCCGCGGGCGGACCGCGAGAGACGAGGTGACGGGCGAGAACGCCGGTGTCCCTGACGGGCCGCGGCGGTGGGGTGTGCCGCTCCGGTGGGCCGGAGCGAGCGCGTGCGCCCTGCTCGCCGTCCTGCCCCTCGCGTGGATCGCGTTCGGGCAGCGCGACCAGGTCTCATGGCTGGAGCGGCCCGGCTGGCCCGAGGTGCGCGCTCTCGTGGCGCGGTTCGCCGGGTCCGGCCTCTCGCTCGCGGCGACCGTCGTGCTCGTCCTGCTGGGACTGACACTGGGACTCGCACCGGGACTCGCACCGGGACCGGCACCGGGGCTGGGCGACCGACGCGCCAACGCCGTGGGGCTCGTGGCGGTGGCCGTGCCGCTCGCCGTGCTGCCGCCCGCCCTGCTGATCGCCGTCTCGCGGATCCACCCCTTCTACCAGGACCGCTACGTCCTGTTCTCGATGGCGGGGCTCGCGCTGCTGACGGGCGCGGGGCTGGCCCGGGCCGTGAAGCTCGTGCCCGGACCGGCGCCGGACCGGTCGCCAAACCAGTCGCCAAACCAGTCAACAGGCCGGTCGCCAGGCCGGTCGCCGGGTGGGTGGCGGGGTTGGTGGCGGATCGCGCCGCGGGCAGCCGCCGCGGTGGCGCTGCCGGTGTTGCTGCTGGCGGCGTCCCTGCCGGACCAGGCCGCCGTCCGGCGGATCGACAGCCGCCCGGACGACCCGGCCGCCGCGGCCCGGGTCGTCGGGTCGGGACGGCGGCCCGGAGACGCCGTGCTCTTCCTGCCCTCGATCCGCCGCCTGGTCGCCGAGGCGTACCCCGCCTCGTTCGACGGGGTCCGCGACGCGGCGATCAGGGCCGGCGGCGCGGAGTCGGGCACGCTGGCCGGCCGGGAACTGCCCGCGGCCGACCTCGTCGCCGCGCTGGGCGCGGCGCCCCGGGTGTGGGTGGTGAGCCGCCCGCATCCCGCGCCCGCCGACCTGGCGTCCGCGCGGGACACGGCCAAGCGGGACCTGCTTCGGGAGGGCTACCGGAAGGAGCGCGCCTTCCGGGTGCTCGGCTACACCGTACGGCTGTACACGCGGCTCAGCCCTTGACGGCCCCCGCGGTGAGGCCGCTGACGAGCTGCCGCTCGGCCACGGCGTAGAAACCGAGGGCGGGCAGCATCGCGACCACGATGTAGGCCATGACCCGGGCGACGTCCGTCGCGTACTGCCCCTGGAACTGCTGGACGCCCAGCGGGATCGTGAACAGGCCGTCGTCGCTGAACACCACCAGCGGCAGCATGAACTGGTTCCAGCTGTTGACGACCGCCAGCACGGACACCGTGGCGATCGCGGGCCGGGCCATCGGGAGCAGGATCCGCCAGAAGAAGCCGAACGGGGTGCACCCGTCGAGGATCGCCGCCTCCTCGATCTCTCCCGGGATGGCCCGGAAGAAGCCGCGCAGGATGATGATCGTCATCGGCATGCCGAAGGCGGCCTGCGGAAGGATCACGCCGAGCGGGTTGTCGAGCAGCCCGAACATCCGCAGCAGCACGAACAGCGGCAGGATCGCCACCGCGAACGGGAACATGAGCCCGGCGGCGAACATCGTGAACAGCGCCTCGCGGCCACGGAAGGCGAACCGGGCGAACACGAAGGCCGCCAGCGCCGAGACCGCGACGACCACGAGCGTGGTCAGCACCGCGATGTAGGTGCTGTTCCAGAGCATGTGCCAGAACGACCCCGAGGCGAGAATGCCCCCGTAGTTCTCCGGCATCCAGGGGTCGGGCAGGCCGATCGGGTTGCTGGAAAGCTGCCGGGTTGTCTTGAAGCCGCCGAGCACGGCGTACACCAGCGGGACAGCGACGAACAACGCCGTGATCACGACGATCGTGTGCAGGGACAGGCTGCGCAGGAGACCGCCCGACGCCGGCGACTGCTTGTGGCGGTTGGTGCTCATCGCTGTTCTCGCAGCACGGTGGAGGCTCCTTGGAGGTCACGCCGCATGACGTATCTCTGGTAGAAGAGCGCGAACACGAGGCTGATGAAGAACATCACCACGCTGATCGCACTCGCGTAGCCGACCTGGAAGCGCTTGAAACCGAACTGGAACATCGTCACGGCCATGGTCTCGGAGGAGTGCGACGGGCCTCCGCCGGTGATGATCCAGACCAGGTCGAACAGCTGGATCGCACCGATGACCGACAGGAACACGCTGATGCGGATGGTGGGGCCGAGCAGCGGCAGCGTGACGTAGCGGAAGACCTTCCAGCCGGTCGCGCCGTCGATCTGGGCGGCCTCGGTGAGCTCCCGCGGGATGCCCTGTCGCCCGGCGATGTACAAGATCATGTGGAAGCCGAAGTACTTCCAGGTCATGACGATGAACACCGACATCATCACCGACGACGGGTCGGCGAACCAGTCGAGGGGGTCGACCCCGAACCAGCCCAGGACGACGTTGGCCAGGCCGTCCGTCGGCGACAGGATCATCATGAACAGGACCGCGGTGATCGCCTCGGACAGCATGTACGGGGCGAAGAACAGCAGGCGGAAGAAGGCCCGGCCGCGGATCCTCTGGTTGAGCAGCATGGCGATGCCCAGCGAGAGGGGAAGCTGCACCACCAGCGACAGGATGATCAGCAACAGGCCGCGCCACAGGTCGCCCAGGAAGACCTCGTCCGCCAGCAGGCGGGTGAAGTTCGCCAGCCCGACGAAGTCGGTGGGCAGGCCGCGCATGCCGTTCCACTTGAAGACGCTCGCGTAGAAGGCGAGCAGGATCGGCGCCACCACAAGCCCGAAGAAGAGCACGAGCGCGGGCAGCAGGAACAGGAGGATCGTGGTGAACCCCCGGAGCCGGTGGCTCCGGGGTCTCGTCGTCTTCACGCGGCAGTTACTCCGACTTCGCCGTTTCCGTGATGGCCTGAGCCACCTGCTCCGGCGTCTTGGTTCCACCGATCAGCTGGGCCACGCTGTCGTTGACCTCCTGGCCCACGGCCGGCGGATACGCCTGGTCGAGGTAGAGCTGGAACCCGGTCGCCCCGGCGAGGTTCTTGGCGACCACGCTCAGGTTGGGGTCGGTGACCGCGTCCTCCTCGCCCTTGAGCACCGGGAGCACGCCGCCGGTCGCGACGGCCTTGCGGTGCTCGGTGCTCTCGGTGAGGAACTTCACCCACTCGATCGCCTCGGCCGGCGCCTCGGCGCCGATCGCGAAGCCGCCACCGCCGCCGAAGGCGTCGGTGACCGCGCCGGCGCCGCCGTCGACGGCCGGGAAGGGGAAGAAGCCGAGGTCGTCGCCGAGGCCCTTGCCGGCGTCCTTCTCGACCGCGGGCGCCCACTGGCCCATCAGCTCCATGGCGGCCTTGCCGTCGCCCATGGTCGCGGCCTGGCCGCCCGGGTCGCCGTACGTCGCGCCGAGGAAGCCCTTCTGGAACGGCTGGAGGTCAGCGAGCTCCTTGAGCTTCTGCCCCGCCTGCACGAAGGGCGCGCCCGTGAAGTCCTTGCTCGCACCGGCCTGCTTCAGCGCGTCGAGGCCGCCGATCCGCATGGCGAGGTAGGCCCAGTAGTAGTGGCCCGGCCACTTGTCCTTGCCGCCCAGGGCGATCGGGGTGACGCCGGCCGACTTGAGCTTCTTGACGTCGTCGATGAGCTCCGACCAGGTCCCCGGCGGCTCGGCGATCCCGGCCTTCTTGAACAGGGCCTTGTTGTACCAGAAGCCGACCATGCCGATGTCGTCCGGGATCGCGTACGTCTTGCCCTCGATCTGGTACGCCGACAGCGCCGCGTCGGTGAACGTTCCGAGCCAGGAACCGGCGTCGCCGGAGAGGTCCTTGACCAGGCCCGCGTCGACCTGCTGGCCGAGCACGCCACCACCCCAGGTCTGGAAGACGTCCGGCGCCTTGCCGGACTGCGTGAGCGTCGTCAGCTTCGCCTTGAACGCCTCGTTCTCATAAGGAACGCTCTTGATGGTGATGTTCGGGTGCTTGGCCTGGAAATCCTTGATCGCCTGAGCGCCGTAGCTCTTCAATGGCTCGGTGGTCCAGATGTTCCACCACTCGACCGTCACCTTGCCCTCGGCTGAGCTCTTGCTCTCGCCGGCATCGTTCCCGGTACTACCGCATCCCCCGAGGACAAGCGCGGACGCCGCCAGCAGCGCCGCACTCCGACGACTTAAATTCACGGTGGTTTCCCTTCTGGATTCCAACCGAAACTTTCGGAATTCAGACCGATAGTTTCTGCGATGGGGCAGAGGCTACAGCGGGCTCACGCTCATATCAACGGCTGTTGTGCAGCTGTTACGAGCCGCCGGAGGCGAAAGGAAGGCATGTTCGCCGCTCTAATCACAAAAGGGCTATAAAGGAATAAATCCGTCTTTACTGCACGAACCTCTCAAGTCACTTGAAAACGGAAGGAGGCCGTGTGGGGACACGGCCTCCCGAAGACGCGGGACGCGTCAGTGCGCGGCGGCGGTCGGCCGCCGGCCGTACGCGTGCTTGACGAGCGCGATCAGGACCTCCTTGCCCGACTCCCGCTTGCGCGCGTCGCACAGCAGGATCGGCACGTCCTGGCCGAGGTTCAGCGCGAGCTTGACCTCGTCCAGGTCGAAGACCGGTGCGCCGTCGAAGCAGTTCACCGCGACGACGAAGGGGGTGCCGCGCCGCTCGAAGTAGTCGACGGAGGGGAAGCAGTCGGCCAGCCTGCGGGTGTCGGCCAGCACCACCGCGCCGAGCGCTCCCCGGGCCAGCTCGTCCCACACGAACCAGAACCGCTCCTGGCCCGGGGTGCCGAAGAGATAGAGGACGAAGTCCTGCCCGATGCTGATGCGGCCGAAGTCCATGGCCACGGTGGTGGTCGCCTTCGCCTCGACCCCGGACAGGTCGTCCACACCGACGCTGAGGTTCGTCAGCGTCTCCTCGGTGCGCAGGGGGCGGATCTCCGAGACCGCGCCGACCATCGTCGTCTTGCCGACCCCGAAGCCGCCGGCGATCAGCAGTTTGATCGCCTTGGGCATCTTCAGGGTGTCAGAGCGCCCGGAGACCATCGAGCACCGCCTTGTACATCCGCTCGTCGAGCACGTCCATCTCCGGTTGGGGCTGCTGCACGGCCACGAACCCCCGGTCGAACAGGTCGCCGAGGAGGACCCGGACGATCCCGGCCGGCAGGTCCAGGTGGGCGGCGATCTCCGCCACCGACATCGCCCGGCGGCACAGCCGTACGATCGCCTGGTGCTCGGGGTCGAGCCCGATCTCCGCTCCGGTGGTGGGGCGGATCGTCACCGCGAGCGAGATGAGGTCGAAGCGGTCCTGCGCCTCCGTACGGCCGCGCGCGATGACGTACGGGCGGATCGTCGGCGCGTCGAGTAAGCGTTCCTCGTCCGGGCTCCAGTCAAGGTTCACAGGCGGACCTCCCTGCCCGTGGCCCGGTCGATCGTCGTCCGCGCGGGCGAGGTGAGGTACTGCCCGACCCGCGCGACGAGCATCGCCATCTCGTACGCCACCAGGCCCACGTCGGCGTCGCCGGTGCAGAGCACGGCCAGGCAGGCGCCCTGCCCCGCCACCGTCACCATCAGGAATGCGGACTTCATCTCCACGATGGTCTGCCGTACCTGCCCGCCCTTGAAGCGCTCGCCGACACCGCGGGCGAGGCTCTGCAGTCCGGACGCCACGGCGGAGAGATGTTCGGCGTCCTCCAGGCGCAGGCCCTGGGAGGTCGCCAGCAGCAGACCGTCCGTGGACAACACGATGCCGTGCTCCACCTCGCGGACCCGCGCGACGAGGTCGTCGAGCAGCCACGCGAGGTCCGCGGACGCGCCGGTCTTCTGTGTCACAGGTTGTCCTCCCCTTCACCTAGCAGCTTGGCGGCCTCGGATCTGCCGCGCCTGGTCCCCGACTGGAACGAGCCCATGATCTTGCGGACGTCCTCCGGCGAGCGGTCCTCCTCGTCCTCCGGTTCCGCGCCGCCCTTCGGCTCCTCGGCGAGCGCCGGAGCGAGGCTCGCCTGGGGCACCCGGAACGGCAGCCCGGACGGGGTGAACGCGGCCGGGGGCTCGGGCCCGGCCGGCTCGGCGGCGATCGGCGCGGGCCTGGGCGTCTCTGCTGCCCTCGGCACGGGAACCACCTCCTGGACTGGTAGCGGGTCCGCGTCGGGCGCGCCCACCAGCGCGATCTCGCGCGCCCCGCGTTCCCGTCGGTCGAGACGAGGACGGGTCTCCTGCTCGGGGTGTTCGTCGCCGCTCTCCATGACGAGCTCGCGCGGCAGCAGGACGACCGCGGTCGTGCCGCCGTACGGCGACGCCTTGAGCGACACCCTGATGCCGTGCCGCTCGGCGAGACGGCTGACCACGTACAGGCCCAGCCTCGCGGTGCTGGACAGGTTGAACTCGGGCGGATCGGCGATCCGCTGGTTGGCCGTCTCCAGGTCGTCGGGGCTCATCCCGAGACCCCGGTCCTCGATCTCCAGGGCGTACCCGCTGGCCACCACCTGACCGCCCACCTGCACCATCGTGTACGGCGGGGAGAACGACACCGCGTTCTCGATCAGCTCCGCGAGCAGGTGGATGACGTCGCCGACCGCGCGTCCGTTGAGCGATGTCTGCCCCATGGGCAGGACGGTGACCCGGGTGTAGTCCTCGACCTCGGCCAGGGCGCCGCGCACGACGTCGACCATGGGCACCGAGCGCCGCCAGGCACGGGCGGGGGACGCTCCGGAGAGGACGATGAGGTTCTCGGCGTTGCGCCGCATGCGGGTGGCGAGGTGGTCGATGCGGAACAGGTCCTTCAGCTCCGCGGGGTCCGACTCGCGCCGCTCCATCACGTCGAGCAGGGTCAGCTGGCGGTGGACCAGCGACTGCGTACGCCGGGCGAGGCTCAGCAGGATGTCGCGGATGCTCTGCCTGAGCTGCGCCTCCTCGACCGCGGTGCGGATCGCGGTCTCCTGCACGGTGTTGAACGCCGCGCCCACCTGGCCGATGACGTCCGGGCCGAAGTCCAGCGGCGGCGCCTCCGCGCGGATGTCGACCTTCTCGCCCTGGGCGAGGCGGGCGACCACTCCGGGCAGCCGTTCGTTGGCCAGTTCGAGCGCGGCCTCCCGCAGCTTCTCCAGCTGGCGGACCAGCGCCCTGGCCGTCGTGACCGACAGGACGATCGACGCGACGACCGCCACCAGGCCGAGCACGCCGGCCAGCAGGAGCCGGGCGATGACGGCGGCGGCGACGGGCGTGGTCCGCTCGACCAGGCGGTCACCGGCCTCCAGGATCGCGCTCTGCAGCTCCGCCAGAGCGGGCTCCGTCGCGGCCCGCCACTGCTCCGCGCCGATCGGCGGAAGGCCGCCGGGCCGCGAGCTCTGCATGACGTTCTCTTCGAGCGCACGCAGGCGGGTGAAGCTCTGTCCCCGCTCCAGGCGTTCGAAGATGGCGCGGTCGGAGTCGGGCAGCGCGATGACGGCCTCGGCCTTGTGGAAGCGCTGAACGCCGACGATCTCCGTGAACCTCGCGCGTTCCGACACGGTCAGCCGCCCGGAAGCGAGGGCTCCGGCGAGCAGCGCGTCCTCCTCCGAGAGCAGTTCCCGTGCCCGGCTCAGGTCGATGAGCGTACGCGTGTCGTGCGCGACGTCCTTGTCGTCCAGGGTGGCCAGCGCGTCGTAGGTGCGGTAGACGGAGTCGACGACCGTCGTGTAGGAGTCGTACGCCCTGCTGCGGTCGGACTGTCCGCCGTCGACGAGACTGCGGTTCTTCGGCAGCCCGTCGAGCTGGCGGATCATGTCGTCGATACGCCGCTTCAGCACCGCGTCGGCGGCGAACTGCACGTTGCCGCCCTTGGCCAGGCGGCGGAACTCGTCGGCCGCCGCGTCCGTCCGCGCCCGCTGCGCGCGCAGGTTGCCGCGGTCGGCCGAGGGGTTCCCCATGGCGACGACGGTGAGCCGCCGTTCCCGCTGGAGCTCGACCAGGAGCGTCTCGCTCGGCTGCGCCACACCGCTGTCGTAGACGGCGACCCAGACCAGGTTGAGGCCCTCCCGTAGCGTCACCCAGGCGGCGAACGCCCACAGCGCGACAAGGGACAACAGCAAAGCCGCCACCTTGGTCCGCACGCTGGAATTACGGAAGCGCATGAGACCACCCTGCGAAATCGGCGATACGCGAGCGTTTCGCGGCGATTAACATCGCCCGACGTCAAGGGGTCGCACGCGCTGCTCACCCAAAAACCCGCGCTACATCTCGGACACCTTAGCAAATGCTAAGAAAACCCCTCAAGCCGGAGCAATATGGTCAATAATGTCCACTTTTCCGAAAATGACGGATTTCCCGAGCGTTGATCATACTTGACCAGCGAGCCTCACAACAAGTGATCGAGACTGTGCGAGGTGCATCGCCGCCAGAACGGCCGCCCGCACGACCGCCAGCGGCCGATAGAGGTCCTTGTCGTGCCACAGCGGCGGTCCCTCGGACACGTCGGCCGACCGCAGCAGGTAGGCGTACCCCCGCGCCGCCGCCTCCGTCACCCGCCGCCCGCTGCCGGCGAACAGGAGGAGTTGCAGGGCGTAGGCGGTCTCCTCGACCGTACCGGCCCAGCGGCCCCAGCCGCCGTCGTCGCGCTGGGTGTCCAGCACCCACTCGACACCGGCCCGCACCGCGTCCGCCGCCTCCGCCCCGCCGAACTCGTGCAGCGCGAGGCCGCAGGACGCGGTGCCGTAGTACGGCGACGCGTGCCACCGGTCGTCCCAGCTCCCGTCCTGCCGCTGCTGTTCGCGGAGCCATCCGGACAGCTTGCGGATGGCCGGCGCGTACGCCGGGGCGGCCTCCGGCCGTACGGCGGCGTACCGCCCGAAGGCGTCGAGCACGTGAGCGTTAACACTGACGGACGCGCCCTCTTCTCCCTGCCAGGTGCAGAAATGCGTCGGCGTCTCGAACGCCCACAGGCTGCCGGGATCCTGGGGCAGGCCGAGCAGCGTCAACGCGTACAGGGCGACGGAGGTGGTGTCGGCGTCGGGCGGCAGTCCCGCGCCCGCCGGCGTACCCGCCGGACCGATCGCCGTCCTGAGGTCCACCAGCATCTCCGGAGGGACCTCGAACGATATGCCGGCCCGCGCCAGCGAGCTCAGCACCCATCCGCGCTCGAAGACGGTGATCGGCAGGCCCACCGGCACCGGGCCGCCGTGCCGCCGCACCACCGCCTCGAGGTGCCAGCGGACGGGATGCCCGGGCTCACTGGGTCCTCTGTCACCCAGCCATGCCGCACTCGCGGCGGGCGACGCCCCGACCGTGCCGATCTCGGTCACGTGGACCGCGGCCGCGCCGTGGGCCGCGTCCCCGGCGATCTCCAGTGCGTGCAGGAGCTTCTGGGGGATCTCCTCCTCCGACGCCACCCACCTGCGGACCGCCGCCAGCGGGGCCTCGCTCATCCCGGCGGGCAGCGCGAGGGCGGCGCTCATCCCGTTCGCGGCGAGATGGTCGTTGATGCGCGCGACCAGCGACGGGACGATCAGCTCGATGGCCGGCATGTCGGGCAGCGACAGCCGCGTGTCGCCGAGGCAGCGGGACAGCCGCGCCAGCCCCCGCACGGCGGCCTCCCGCAGCGCCTCCACCCGCACACCGGTGTCCTCGCCCCGGCCCAGCACCGAAAGGAGGGCCTCGGTCGCGCTGAGGGAGGGCACCAGCCCGTAACCGTCCGGGGCTCCCCATCCTCCGTCCGGGCGCTGGTTGCCCAGCAGCCAGCGCACGCGCTCGCCGTGCCCGGTGAGCCAGGGGGCCAGGGTCACCAGGCGGCCGGTCTCGTAGACGGACGGGGATACCTGTCCCCACGGCATCGACATCAGCCCGAGCACCAGGTCCTGGGCCGCGCCCACGACGTCGGTCGCCGGCGGCGGGGCAAGGTCGTTCACTTTCACAGTTCGCCCCAGTAGTCCGCGAGCCCGTAGAAGCCCGTGCTGTAACCGATCTGCCGTTCGAGATAGGCCGACTCGTCCGGGCGGCCGCTCCGCAGCGACCGGAGCCGCCCCCGGCACTCCTTCGTGAGGATCCCGATGTGCGCGACCACCTCGTCCCTGGTCACGCCGAGCAGGAGGGCGTTGAGATCACCCCAGGTGACGTCGCGCTCGTAGGTGGCGAGGTCGTTCAGCAGACGCAGCACACGCTGCACCGCGTCACTCGCCTCGGTCAGCTCGTCCAGGCGGGGAACGACGCCGGGGTCTCCGGCGTGGATCCAGTGCGAGACGTTGACGAACGTCGATCCGAAATTCCCGGCGTTTCCGAGATACTGCTCGAAGGAGGGCATCGAGTCCCCGCCGGAGACCTGGTGCTTCCAATCCCACTCGCGCGCCATTGCCGTGAGCATCCGTTCGAGCTCGTCCCGCCAGGCCGCGCGCAGCGGTGGGAAGAGCGGGGACGCGGCGAGCTCGTCACGGATGACGGCGAGGAACCGCGTGAGCGGCGTGTCCGGATCGGGCGCGCGGCCGTCCGCGACCGCGAGCGCCCCGCGCACGATGTCGCCGATCTCCGTCCGCGAGGTGGCCTCGTGATCGATCAGCCAGTCGGCCGCGAAGATCCACAGGGATGTGCGGTTGGCGATCCTCAGCCGCTCGGCGGTCGCGTCCGGAGACCCGAACGCGTTGGCCAGGGACACCGACGCGTACAGCGTCGCGTCGAACGGCCTGGCCGCGAACAGCTCGGGGAACGCTGCGGCACACTCCTGGAGGTCCCGCTGACAGCGCGCCGCGAGGGCGCAGGTCCTGCCACTTGCCACCGCCGACGCCGGATGCCCGGCGTCGGGGCGTGGTGCCGTGCTCATGCCCTGGCGCCTCCGGCGACGGGCTCAAGGCGCACCTCGATTGTCTCCTTGGGCCGCAGCGACGCGCCCGGGAACGGCGTGAGCGGCCTGGGGGCGCGCACCTGCGGCCGGAACCGCGCCAGGATGCCGGCCACGATCAGCGGCGCCTCCATGTAGAAGAGGTGCTGGCCGATGCAGAGATGCGGGCCTCCGCCGAAGGGGAAGTAGGCGTACCGGTGCCGCCGCTCACGCCTGTCCACCGCGAACCGCTCGGGGTCGAACTCGTCCGGACGGTCCCAGAACTCCTCCAGCCGCTGGGTCACGTAAGGGCTGATGAGCAGGGTGGAACCGGGCTCGATCGGCACGTCGCCGAGGAGGTTGGCCCGCAGCGCCATGCGCGGCATCATCCAGCCCGGCGGATACAGCCGGAGCATCTCCTGGAACACCGACTTCAGGTAGGTCAGCCGGGGCAGGCAGGACGCGTCCACCGGGCCGCGCCCGACGACGGTCTCCACCTCTTCGTACAGACGCGCGGCGACCTCTGGGTGATCGTGGAGGAGCGGCCACAGCCAGGTCAGCGCCACCGCCGTGGTCTCGCCCGACGCGCCGTAGATGCTGACGAGGTCGTCGCGGATCCGCCGTTCGGCGCCCGGGCCGTCCTCGTCGGCACGGGCGCGGGCGAGCGCCGAGATGATGTCGTTGCCGTCGCCGGGATCCCTGCGGGCCTGCCTGACCAGCGGCAGCACCACGTCGTCGATCACCTCGACCGCTCGCCTGAAAGCCCGGTCTCCGGGCATCGGGAACCACTCGGGCGCGAAGGGCACCAGCAACCGGGAGGTGAACGAGGTCGCGGCGATCGCGTACGCCGGGGCCAGCCGCTCGGCGTCCGCGACGGAGATCTTGTCGCCGAACAGGACCCGGATGACGATCCGGCTCACCAGGCGGGCCAGCTCCTCGCAGATGTCGATCCAACGCCCCTCCCGGGCGTACGCCTCCCAGGCCGTGAGCTCCCTGTCGATCGTCTCGGCCATGTCCTGGGCCAGGCTCGCGACGTACCTGGCGGTGAAGAGGGGCTGCAGGATTCTCCGGCTGGACTCCCAGTCGGGGCCCTCGGTGAGGATGCTCCGGCCGGCCAGCCGCTCCACCGGTTTCCAGAAGACGCCCTCCCGCGGGTGGTTCTCCCAGTCGCCGCGCAGGACGTGCTGTACGTGGTCCGGATGACTTACGAGGTAGGGGCGGAACGGACCCAGGTTGAGCCGGACGACCTCGCCGCGCGCCTGCCGGGCCAGTCCGGCGAGCGTGTTTACCGGGTCACGAAGCAGGGGACGGAGGGTGTGGCGCAATGGCAGGGATAACGATCTCGCCGGTGGCCTGATGTCGATCGCCTCGGAAGTCACGGCCGTCTCCCTCTCGCGGTAGGCATGTGGCCGGACGCCCCTCGCCTGGGCCTCGTCCAGTGACCACACCGATCGTCACTGGCGGAGTATCACACGCCGAGGAAGTTTTGATCAAGATTCTGGCCTAGTGATACTTTTGTAGGGATTCATTACCAGATGGACCATCGGGGACCCCTTGGCGTGGTTCGGGAACGCCGAAACCACCACAACCAGGCACAACGGAAAAGGGCCGGACCATAACGGCCCGGCCCTCACGGCTCGGCGTCAGCCGTGGCTGGTCACCAGCAGCGCGATGCCCACGAGGATGACGATGGGGATCAGCCACACCACGACCTCGCCGAGGAACTCCTTGTACATGGGGACCGAATCCTCTCGGTGACGTGCGAAAAAGCGAACGGACCTGCAGCATATTCGGTCCCGCCGCCCCGGCGGAACCCACATCGCCCCAGGCGACGGCGGGTGCGGGCCGGTCGCGGCGCCCGTCCCGGCCGGGTCCCGTCCAAGATCCCGCGCAGGATCCGGATGCAAGATCGAAACTGAAACGTACATGAAACGTCCCAGGTAGGCCCGTTCTCCCGGGGCCGTCCCTGGGCCGGACGGGTCACCGCTCCCTACCATCGCGCCGGACGGCACGAGGGAGAGCGGTATGTCGAAGAGAAGCGCGGCCCTGGCGGCCCTGCTCGTGGTGCTCGGGCTGCTCGTCACCCGGCCCGCGCAGGCGGCACCGGTGCGGATCATGGCGCTGGGCGACTCGATCACCGGATCGCCCGGCTGCTGGCGGGCCCTGCTCTGGAACAGGTTGCAGAGCAACGGCTTCACCAACATCGACATGGTGGGGACGCTGCCTCCCCAGGGCTGCTCGGTCGCCTACGACGGCGACAACGAGGGTCACGGCGGCGCGCTGGTCACCAACGTGGCCGACCAGAACCAGCTGCCCGGATGGCTCTCGGCGACCCGTCCCGACATCGTGCTGATGCACTTCGGCACCAACGACGTGTGGAGCAACAAGCCCACCGCGACCGTCCTCGCGGCGTACGGCAAGCTCGTGGACCAGATGCGGGCCAGCAACCCGAACATGCGGGTGCTGGTCGCGAAGATCATTCCGATGAACCCGGGCACCTGCCCCGAGTGCGGGCAGCGGGTGGTCGACCTGAACAACGCCATCCCCGGCTGGGCCGCCGCCAAGACCGCCGCGGCGTCCCCGATCCAGGTGGTCGACCAGTGGGCCGGCTTCAGCACGAGCGCGGACACCTACGACGGCGTCCACCCCAACGCGAGCGGCGACCAGAAGATGGCCGACAGGTGGTACCCGGCCCTGGCGGCGCTGCTCGGCGGCGGACAGCCGTCGCCCTCCGCGTCGCCTTCGCGTTCGCCCTCTCCCTCGCCGTCACCGTCCGCATCGCCGTCGCCGTCGCCGTCCCAGTCGCCGTCGGCCCGGCCCAGTTCCTCGGGCTGCGCCGCCTCCTATGTGGTCACCAACCAGTGGGGCGGCGGCTTCCAGGCCGAAGTCACGGTGAAGAACACCGGCACGGCCCCCATCAGCGGCTGGACCGTGACCTGGACCTTCTCGAACGGCCAGCAGGTGTCCCAGGCGTGGAACGGCACAGTCACCCAGAGCGGGGCGAACGTGACGGCGAAGAACGTGAGCTGGAACGGCTCCCTCGCCGCGGGCGCCACCACCACCCTGGGCTTCCTCGCCTCCTGGAACGGCGTCAACTCCGCCCCCGCTCCGGGCTGCGTGGCCATCCCCTGACCTCCACCGGGCCCGGCCGGTCACGGCGCGGCGGCCCGCCCGGCAGGCGCGCGTCCCCCGGCGTCCCCCGGTGCCCCGAGCGGGCCCCGGGGGACGCGCGCGAACGGCGGCGGCACGGCCCCACGCGAACGGCCCACCTGTCCCCCCACTCCGCGTCACCGCCCTCGGGCGGCGCGACCCGCCGCCCGAGGACAAGCCGCCCGGGGCGAGGCGGCGGTGGACATTACCGGTAGATGCACATGAACTGAATTCCCTACGACCCGCCCTGTCTGCCGTCTGGCGGGCGTGTTCCCTGGGACGATGGCGCAGTCTGACCGGTCGTGGCCCGATATCGACGTGGTCGGCGCCGCCGTCCGCGACCCCGTCACCGTGTACGACCGGGTGGACGGCCGGGTGGACGGCCGCGCCGAGGGCCCGGCGCCGGGCGAGCTTCCGCACGAGGGCAACCGGGTGCCCGACATCGCCGCGCTCGACGCCCGCCGTCTCGTGGTGGCCTGGCGTGCCGGAGTGGCCGACGCGCACGACTCCTCCCCCACCGACCAGGGCGCGATCATGTACGGCCGCTCCGGCGACGCGGGCCGCACCTGGACCATCGGCACGCTCGCGGCCGACACGTCCGAGCACCGCTACCACTACGTCATGTTCCTCAAGGACGGCGGGACGCTGCTGGCGCTCCTCGGCCGGATCACGATCGGCGCCGACCGCGACGCCGCCGGGAACGTCGACGGCTTCCCCGTCACGATGGTCGCGAAGAAGAGCACCGACGGCGGCCGCACGTGGACCGGCTTCCCCGTGTCGGTGGCCGTGCCCGCCAACACCAGAGGTGTCGTGGTGGCCGGCAAGCCGCTGAGGCACGACGGCCTGTGGCTGGTGCCGTACTGGCAGGCGGCGGGGGGCACCACCAGGGCCGGCGTGCTGCGCTCGGCGGACCTGGTCACCTGGACGCCCGGCGCTCTCGCGGCCAACCCGCCCGGCCTGTCGGTGGAGGAACCGCAGGTCGTGGTGGCCCAGGACGACCCGGGCACGCTGCTCATGGTCGCCCGCACAATCCGCGGCGGCACCGCGGCGGACAAGGACGCCTACTACCGCTCGCACGCGGCGTGCGCCGCGACCGCGACGAGCGTGGACGGCGGGCTGACCTGGTCCGCCTTCACCGTGGACCCGGAACTGCCGAACTACTACGTCAAGACGTTCTTCACCCGGGACTCCGACGGCCGCTACCTGACGATCTACAACACGCTGGCCGGGCCGTTCACCGGCCCGGCGTCCGGCAAGCCCGACCAGTACCGCGAGGTCCTCCACTACAAGGTCAAACTGCCGGGCACGCCGTGGGGCCCGGGACGGCTCTTCGCCGACGGCAGGCGACTGACCTCGGGGGCGGCCCGCGGCTGGGACGTCTACGCCTCGGCCGACGAGTACGAGCCGGGCCGGTTCTTCGTCGTCTGGGAGCACAACCAGATCGAGATCAGGGCCGCCCGGCTCGACCTGCAGGAGGTCTTCACCGGGATCGCCCCCGGATGGAACGGATGGACCCGGAGCGGCGGTGTGACGGTGCCGGAGCCGGCGGGCGCGCTGCGCCTCGCCACCGGGCGGATCAGCCGTCCGTACGGACCGCCGGGCGGTTTCGTCCTGACCTTCCACGGCAGGGTGACCCGATTTCCCGCCTCGGGTGAGGGCCTGAGAATCGAGGTGGACACGGGCAGGCGGCTCCTCACCGCCGTCGTCCGTCCCGGTGGGCCGCAGGTGCTGACCGCGCAGGGGCCGGTGCCCGTCCCCGGCGCGGGCGACCGGTGGCGGTTGATCGTCGACGCCACGGGCACCGTGGTCGCGCAGTCCCTCCCCTCCGCCTCCCCCACGGCCTCCCGGTGGGCCCTCCCCGCGTCGTCCGGCCCGAGGGGCGTGTCGGTCCGGAGCGACGGAGAGGCCGTGCTCGACCTGCTGGAGGTCACCGACCATGTGGCCGGCGGGTCCTGGCAGGGCTGGCGGCTCGACCCGGCGGGAGGAGCGTCGCTCCTGGACGGCGGCCTGCGCCTGCACAGCACCACGAGCCGGGTCGCGCAGGCCACGCTGCCGCTCGACGTGACCACGGCCTGCGACTTCACCCTGGAGTTCCACGGCCGGGTGATCGACGACAGCGCCCTGGATCCCCGCACCGGACAGGGGGTCGCTCTCGGCTGCAAGGTCGCCAACGGCGCCCGGCGGCTCATGCTGACGGTGCAGCGGAGCGGTGTGTGGACGATGAAGAAGGGCTCCGGCACCTGGGAGAAGGTCGTCTCGCTCACCGGCGCCGGACGGCCGGCCACCTGGAGGGTCGCCGTGGACAGCGCGGGCGTGGCCCGGCTGTCCCGCGACGGCGTCGACACCGGGGCGACCTGGGTCGTGCCGGACAGCAGGGAGGCGCCGCAGGTCACGCATTGGGTCGCGGGCACGGCGGGCGGCAACGCCGCCGTCGCCCACGTCGACTGGACCCTGGTCACCGCCACCCTCGGCCGCTCCGCCGCTACCGATATCCGGTGACGTCGGCGGGGCGGCCGGCGTCCTGCACCTCGACCATGTAGCGCCAGGCGTCCGGGCGGCTGCCGTCCACGTCGGTGAAGCCGTACACCTGGGCGAGCCCGCCGCTGGACAACGACTGCCCGTTCCAGCGGCTCACCTCGGGGTCGGCGGCCAGGGCCGCGACCGCCCGCCCCACGAAGGCCGGGGTCTCGGAGATGGCGAAGTGCGGCTCGCGAACCAGCGCGTCCCGCCAGGTCGCCTCCGTCACGCCGAAGTGCTCCAACATGATCTCCGAGCGCAGCCAGCCGGGCGTGAGCGACACCGCCGCCGCGCCGTACGGCGCCAGCTCCTTGGCCTGCGCGAACGCCATGCGGAGCACCGAGGTCTTCGCGAGGTCGTAGAAGAACGAGAGGCGGTAGTTGGCGGCGTTGTACTCCGCCGTGCCGTCGGTCACCTCCACGACCAGCCCGCCCGGCCTGCGGATCAGCAGGGGCAGCGCGTAGTGACTGGTGACGATGTGCGTGTCGACGGCGAGCCGCAGGATGCGCAGGCCGTCGTCGAGGGAGTGCTCCCAGAGCCGGTCGCTCCAGCTGAACAGCAGCTCCCCGCCCCAGATGTCGTTGACCAGCACGTCGAGCCCGCCCTGCTCGGCGTCGATCCGCTTCACCAGGGCCTGCACCTGGTCGTGGTCGAGATGGTCGACCGGCACGGCGATCCCCCGCCCTCCGGCGGCGGTGACCAGCTCGGCCGTCTCCTCGATCGTCTCCGGGCGGTTCATCTCCGAACGCCGCTCACGCGTGGTACGGCCGGTCACGTACACCGTCGCACCTGCCGCGCCCAGCTCCACCGCGATGCCGCGGCCCGCGCCGCGGGTCGCCCCGGCGACCAGAACGACCTTCCCCTCCAGGCTTACCGTCATGGGTCGTCATGCTGCCAGACGCCACCGACGAAAAGTGTTGGCCGCGATCCCTGTGGGCAGTGCGTGCTTTCGGTTAGGGTGCTGATCGCGATCCCGAGGAGGACGGCATGAGCGAATACGCGGCGACTTTCAACCTGATCGACACCGACCAGGACGGACGGATCTCGGCCGCGGAACTCGTCCGCCTGATGGAGGTGCTCGGGCAGCCGCTCACGCCCGAGGGCGCACAGGGGGCGATCAACAAGGTCGACGCGGACGGCGACGGCCTGATCGACCTCGACGAGTTCGCCACCTGGCTCAGCGGACGCTGAGCCGGCGCCGGGCGGGCACCGAAGGCGGCGACGAGGTCTGGGCGGGCGCCCGCGAGCCCGTACGCGTCCCTGCCGATGGGCAACCGTCCTGCCCGGTCCTCGCCACCCCGGACCAATGCGGGGCGCACCCCTGAAGAGCCGCGAAGCACGCCGCTCCAGGGTGCCGGGGCGGCGATAATCGAGTCATGATGGCGGCCGAGTCGGCGCAGACGCTCGAACGGGGCTTACGGCTGTTGCGGCTGCTCGCCGACGCCAACCGGGGGCGGACGCCCACCGAGCTGGCCCAGGAGCTGGGCCTCAGCCGGCCGATCGTCTACCGGCTGCTGACGACGCTGCAGGCCGAGGGGTTCGCCCGGCGGGACGCGAACGGCCGGGTGCACCTGGGCTTCGGCGTGCTGGTCCTGGCCCAGGCCGTGCATCCGCTGCTGCGGGCGGCGGCCCTGCCGGAGCTGCGCGCGCTCGCCGAGCACGCGGGGGCGACCGCCCACCTGACCGTGGCCGAAGGCGACGAAGGACTCGCGGTCGCAGTGGTCGAGCCCTCGTGGACCGATCTCCACGTCGCCTACCGCGAGGGATCGCGCCATCCCCTGACGCGCGGCGCGGGCGGGCGGGCGCTGCTCGCGCTGAGGGAGGGCCTCGCGGAGCCGCCGCTGTACACGAGCAGGGGGCAGCTCCAGGAGGGGGCGCAGGGCATCGCCGCCCCGATCCGGGGTCTGCCCTGGCTGGAGGCGTCGGTCGGGGTGATCAGCTTCGCCGACCTGGACGCCGAGAAGGTGGGCCCGCTCGTCCTGGACGCGGCGGCCCGGCTCACGACCGCCCTGACCGAACCTCCACGCTGACGGTCGCCCCGCGCCGGCCGCGGCCCGGCGAAGGCCGTGTTCCGCTCGCGCATGGCCGCACGCTTGACATCGGGGCAGGCATGGCGAATCGTCGTACATATATAGGACATGCTCGTCCGATAGCCGGACACATGGAGGCGTCATGCCGTACTACCGGGTGGTCGGGGAGGTCCCGCGCAAGCGCCATGTGCAGTTCCGCGCCCCCGGCGGCGGACTGTACAAGGAGGAGCTCATGGGAGAGGAGGGCTTCTCCTCCGACTCCTCGCTGCTCTACCACCGCCACGCGCCGACGGCGATCGTCAAGGCCGAGGCCGTGGACGCGGGAACGCCCGCTCTCACGCCGAACCTGCCGCTCTCCCCCCGGCACTTCCGCACCCAGGACCTGAAGCCCGGCGGCGACCTGGTCTCCGGGCGCCTGCCGCTCGCGGGCAACTCCGACGTCCGCATCTCGTACGCCGCGTGCGACGCCCCGAGTGAGCTGTACCGCGACTCGATGGGCGACGAGTGCGTGTACGTCGCGAGCGGCCGGGCCAGGTTCGAGTCGGCGTACGGCGCGCTGGACGTGGCCGAGGGCGACTACGTGGTCGTCCCGACCGGGACGATCCACCGCTGGGTGCCCGAGGGACCGGTGACCGCGCTGGTGATCGAGGCGGCCGGGCACATCAGGCCGCCGAAACGCTACCTGTCCCAGTACGGCCAGTTCCTGGAGCACGCACCGTACTGCGAGCGGGACCTGCGGGCGCCGGCCGAGCCGCTGCTCGTGGACGGCGAGGAGGTGCCGGTCCTGGTCAGGACACGGGGCGGACTGACCCGGCTGACCTACGCCAACCACCCCTTCGACGTGGTCGGCTGGGACGGCTGCCTCTATCCGTACGCGTTCAACATCCGGGACTTCGAGCCGATCGTGAAGCGGACCCACGCGCCGCCACCGGTCCACCAGACGTTCGAAGGGCCCGGCTTCGTCGTCTGCTCGTTCTGCCCCCGCCCGCTGGACTTCCACCCGGAAGCGGTGCCGATCCCGTACAACCACCACAACGTGGACTCCGACGAGTTCATGTTCTACGTGGGCGGCGACTACACAGCCAGGAAGGGATCGGGCATCGACGTCGGCTCGATCTCGCTGCATCCCGCGGGCTTCACGCACGGCCCCCAGCCGGGCGCGGTGGAGGCCGCCGTCGAGGCCGTGCGCCAGGGACACACCGAGACGACCGAGATGGCCGTGATGATCGACACCTTCCGCCCGCTCGACCTCGGGCAGACCGCCCTCGCGTGCGAGGACACCGGCTACGCGTGGACGTGGGCGGCGCCGCGATGAGCTTCGGCCTCGGCAACCTGCCGTACGGCGTGTTCTCCCGGGCCGGGGAGCCCCGCAGGGTCGGCGTCCGGGTCGGGGACCACGTCCTCGACCTGGCGGCCGCCCTGGGCAGGGACGTCTTCGCCGCGCCCAGCCTCAACCCGTTCCTCGCCCTCGGCCGTACGGCCTGGCAGGAGGCGCGGGGACGGGCGCGCGAGGCCGCGGCCGCGGGCGACCATCTGATCCCGCTGACGGAGGTCACCCTGCACCTGCCGGTCGAGGTGGCCGACTACGTGGACTTCTACGCCTCGCTGGAGCACGCGTCCAACCTCGGGCGCATCCTGCGGCCGGGCGAGGAGCCGCTGAAGCCGAACTGGCGGCACCTGCCCGTCGGCTACCACGGCCGGGCGGGCAGCGTCGTGGTGTCCGGGACGCCGATCAGGCGGCCGTGCGGGCAACGGCCGTCCTTCGGGCCCTCGGCCAAGCTGGACATCGAGGCGGAACTCGGCTTCGTCGTCGGCGTGCCGGCGCCGCTCGGCGGGCGCGCCGGCGCGTTCGAGGACCACGTCTTCGGGGTCGCGCTCGTCAACGACTGGAGTGCCCGGGACATCCAGGCGTGGGAGTACGTCCCGCTCGGTCCCTTCCTGGGCAAGTCGTTCGCCACCTCCATGTCGGCGTGGATCACCCCGCTGGAGGCGCTGGAGGAGGCCAGGGTCGAGGGCCGGTCGCAGGACCCGGAGCCCCTTCCGTACCTGACCAGGCAGACGCCCTGGGGCCTCGACCTCACCCTGCGGGTCGACCTGAACGGCGAGACGGTCTCCACGCCTTCGTACCGCGACATGTACTGGACTCCCGACCAGATGCTCGCCCACCTGACCGTGAACGGCGCGGGTCTCCGCACCGGCGACCTGTTCGCGAGCGGGACCGTCTCGTCCGCCGGGCAGCCGGGCTCGCTCATCGAGCTGACCTGGAACGGCGCCGAGCCGGTGAAGCTGCCGGGCGAGACCCGCACGTTCCTGGAGGACGGCGACACCGTGACGATCACGGCCTGGACCTCGCACGGGATGAGCCTCGGCGAGGTGTCGGGGACGATCCTTCCGGCGACTTAGCGTATTTCTGTCGTCACCCCTCGCTATCTTTGGGGCCCGTGGAGTTACCCAAGCGTCCCCAGCGAGGCATCCGGCCCGGCCGGCCGGACCGGCACACGCCCGACGGCCGGTTCGCGGCGCCGCCCGTGAGCCGCTTGGTGCTCGTGGGCCGTGCGGTGCTCGCGGTGCTGCTCACGTGGTGCGCGGTGCTCTCCGCCGGCTGCGCCGTGCGCGTGCCGCCCGCGCCGCGCATCACGATCGCCCCCGCGTCGGGCACGGCGGAGGCGCCGCCCGACGCGGGCCTCGTCGTCAGAGCGGAGGGCGGCAGGCTCACCACCGTGCTGGCGTTCGCCGGGCGTGATCCGGTGCCCGGCGCGTTCGATCCGTCCCGCACCGTGTGGCGGTCCTCCTGGACGCTGCGTCCCGGCACGCAGTACGTGGTCGACGCGGTCGCCACCGGAGCCGAGGGCGTGACCGGCCAGGTAGCCGCGAGCTTCCGCACCCTCCGCCCGCGCCGTGAGGTGGCCGTCGCCTCGGTCGCGCCGTACGACGGGGAGACGGTGGGGATCGGCATGCCGATCGTCGTGACGTTCACCCGGCCGGTGGAGGACCGCGCGGCCGTCGAGCGCGCGCTGGAGGTGCGGGGGCCCGTCGAGGGCGCCTGGCGCTGGCCGGGGCCCGCCCAGGTCGTCTACCGTCCCCGCAGGATGTGGCCGGCGAACACGACCGTGCGCTTCACCGCCCACCTGGCCGGGGTCCGCGCCGGACCCGCCACGTACGGCGCCGCCGACCGGAGCGTGGCCTTCACCGTGGGCCGGGCGATGGTCAGCACCGTCGACACCCGGGCCCACCAGATGGTCGTACGGCAGGACGGGGTGGTGGCGCGGCGGATGCGGATCAGCGCCGGCATGGCGACCACCAGGGAGTACACCACTTCGAGCGGCACCCATCTCACGATGGACAAGGGCAACCCCGTCCGCATGGTGTCGCCGGGCCGCCGCGAGGGCGACCCCGGCTACTACGACAAGCTCATCGGCTACGCCGTGCGGATCTCCAACAGCGGCGAGTACGTCCACGCGATGGACAACACATGGGCGCAGGGCAGGGTGAACGTCAGCCACGGCTGCGTCAACGTCCGCCCCGACGAGGCCCGATGGTTCTACGACCACGCCCTCCGCGGCGACCCCGTCGTCGTCACCGGCACCTCCCGCAGGCTGGAGTGGGACAACGGCTGGGGCTACTGGCAGCTCTCCTGGCCCCAATGGCTCGCCGGCGGCGCCCGCGCCGCTCCCCCCTGACGCACCTCCGGAGCGCGACGGTCAGGCCTGGCCTTCCTTCAGGACGGGACCGGGCAGGGCGACGGTCACGTCGAGCCCTCCCTCAGAGCGGGGGCGGACGTCCAGCGTGCCGTGGTGGGCCTCGGCGATCGCGGCCACGATCGACAGTCCGAGTCCGAGCCCGTCCCGGCCCGCCTTCCTGCCGCTCTGCAGCCGCTGGAAGGGCTGAAGCAGCAGGGGGACGCGCTCCGCCGGGATCGGCGGGCCGCTGTTGCGGATCCTGAGCGTGGGGAGGCCGCCCGTCACGCCGGTCCACACCGTGATCCACCCGCCCGGCACGTTGTACCTCCGCGCGTTGTCGAGAAGGTTCGCCACCAGACGTTCGATCAGAGCGGGATCGGCGAAGGCGGGCGCCGGGTGAAGCGACGCCTCGATCCGGGGGCCGGGGTCGTCCCCGTGCCGGAGTGCCTGCGCGGTGACGGCCGCGAGGTCGAGCCGCTCCCGCCGGTGCAGGCCCTCCTGGCTGCGGGCCAGGGTGAGCAGCGCCTCGATGAGCCGTTCCTGGTGTTCCCCGGCCGCCAGCACGCGTCCCAGCACGGCCCGCAACGACTCGGCATCGGCCTCCGGATCGGCGAGCGCGATCTCGGCCGTGGCCCGTTGCAGTGTCAGCGGAGTGCGCAGCTCATGGGAGGCGTTGGCGACGAACCTCCGCTGCGCGGTGAACGCCCCCTCCAGCCGGTCGAGCAGGTCGTTGAAGGTGACGGCCAGCCGCCTGAGCTCGTCGTCCGGCCCGGAGACGGGCAGCCGCCGGTCGAGCCGTTCGGCGGTGATGCGCCGGACCGTCGCGGTCATCGCCCCCAGGGGCCGCAGGGCGCGCCCCGCCGCGAACCAGCCCAGGACCATCGCCGCGAAGGCCGCCACCGCGAACGCGACCAGGGAGTTCACCAGCAGGCGGCGCAGGTTCGCGGCCTGCTCGACGTGATCCGGTCCGAGTGTCCCGGCGGGCGGTCCGCCACCCCCCGGAGCCGTGGGCGCGGGTGCCGGGCCGGGGAACGGCGAGAAACGGGCCAGGACGTAGACGAGGGCGACCAGCAGCGCCCCGGCCACCAGGAACAGGCCCGTGTAGAGCAGGGTCAGGCGCAGCCGTACGGTCCTCACGGAACCTCCAGACCGGCGGTCGTCTCTGATCGGCGTGGTGATGGGAGCCCCGCGGGCCGGGGCGGCCGCGACGGGAGCGGCTCAGACGCGGTATCCGGCCTGCGGAACGGTCTCGATCAGCGGCGGATCGCCCAGCTTGCGGCGCAGCCGACTGACCGTCACCTTCACCGTCTGGGTGAAGGGGTCGGCGAACTCGTCCCAGGCGTGTTCCAGCAGTTCCTCGGCGGAGACCACGGCGCCCTCGGCCGCCAGCAGCAGTTCCAGGACGGCGAACTCCTTGGGACTCAGCAGCAGGCGACGCCCGGCACGGGTGGCGCTCCGCGCGGCCGGATCGAGACGAAGGTCGCCGTGGACGAGCACCGGCCGCAGGGCCCGTTGCGACCGCCTGGCCAGCGCCCGGATCCGCGCCACCAGTTCGGCATAGGCGAACGGTTTGGGCAGGTAGTCGTCGGCGCCGATGCCGAGGCCGGTCACCCTGTCGTCGATCGTGCCGGCGGCGGTCAGCATCAGCACCCGCGCCGGGTGCCCCGATTCGACCAGCGACCTGCACACCTCGTCGCCGTGCAGGCCGGGCAGGTCCCGGTCGAGGACGATCACGTCGTAACCGTTCACCGCGGCGTTGACGAGCGCGGCGTGGCCGTCCAGCACGACGTCGACCGCCATGCCCTCACGGCGCAGGCCCGTGGCGACCGTCCCGGCCAACTCCTCGTGGTCCTCGACCAGCAGCACCCTCACGATCTTCAGCATGCCGCGTCCACCGGTTACAGCGGGGTAACCGTTCCGGTTCCGTCCCCGTAACCGGTGCCCCGCTTGGCTCGGACGCGTCGACAGATCCCCACTCTCCGAGGAGCAGCCGAGATGACGCGACCGACGATCAGGCGCATGTCGCGTGCCGTCGCAGGCCCGGCGATCGTGCTGGGTGCCGTGGCGGCCGTGGCCGTGATCGCCGTGCTGACCGGCCTGATCACAGGCGGGGCCACGAGCGGCAAGGCCGCCGGAAACCGCGCGACCGGCGCGGACACCGCGACCGTGAAGCGTACGGCCGTGACCGCCACGACCACAGTGAGGACCGCCGCCGTGAGCGGCACGACCGGCGCGGAGACAGGCGCCGCCTTCACGGCCTGCATGCGCGCGCACGGCCTGCCCGGCTTCCCCGACGTCACCTTCTCGTCGGACGGCCTGGTCAACCTGGACGTCGGAGGTGAGCGGGTCGACGGATCGTCGCGGATATACGGAGCGGCGGTGAACGCGTGCCAACCGCTGCTGCCCGCCGGGTCACGGCTGCCGGGCGCTCCGTCAGCGCCGTCCGCGCCGTCCGCGCCGGACGTCACGAGAAGCTGAACCGCCACGCCCCGCCCGCGATACTCCGGTACGGCCGTTTCCCCGGCACGTTAGGTTTGAGGGAGGAACCAGACGGTGATGACATTCGTTCATTGCTATGGAGGCGGCAATGGACTCCTGGATCGTATGGCTCATCCTGGCGGCGGTGCTGGGCGTCGCGGAGATCTTCACGCTGACCGCTGCGCTGGGACTGTTGTCGATCGCGGCTCTTCTCACGACGGTGGTCGCGCTCGTCGGGCTGCCGCCCGCGCTCCAGCTCGCCGTGTTCGTCATCGCCTCCGTGGCCGGCCTCGCCGGAGTACGGCCCCTCGCGTTGCGGCACATCAAGCAGCCTCCACCGCGCCGCTTCGGGGTGTCCGCGCTGATCGGCAAGCCCGCGTACGTGACCGCCGAGGTCACCGGCAGGGACGGCCGGGTACGTATCGGCGGCGAGGAGTGGTCGGCCCGCGCATACGACGAGACGCTCGTGATCCCGGCGGGGGCCACGGTCGACGTCATAGAGATCGAGGGCGCCACCGCCCTCGTGTACCCCCGGGAGTAGTGAGCATGGACGGAGCAGTAATCGCCGGAATCGTCATCGCCCTGGTCGTGGTCTTCACGGTCCTACGGTCGGTCCGCATCGTGCCGCAGGCCCGGGCCGGCAACGTCGAACGCCTGGGCAGGTACTACCGCACGCTCGGTCCCGGCCTGAACTTCGTGATCCCGTACATCGACCGGGTTCGTCCGCTCCTGGACCTGCGCGAGCAGGTGGTGTCGTTCCAGCCGCAGCCCGTCATCACCGAGGACAACCTGGTGGTGGACATCGACACCGTGCTGTACTTCCAGGTCACCGATCCCCGGGCGGCGGAGTACGAGATCGCCAACTTCATCCAGGGCGTCGAGCAGCTCACCGTGACGACCCTGCGCAACGTGGTCGGCGGCATGGACCTGGAGAAGACGCTCACCTCCCGCGACGTGATCAACAGCCAGCTGCGCGGCGTGCTCGACGAGGCCACCGGCAAGTGGGGCATCCGGGTCAACCGGGTCGAGATCAAGGCGATCGACCCGCCGAAGACCATCAAGGACGCGATGGAGAAGCAGATGCGCGCCGAGCGGGACAAGCGCGCGGCGATCCTCACGGCCGAGGGCCAGCGGCAGTCGCAGATCCTCACGGCGGAGGGCGAGAAGCAGAGCGCCATCCTGCGGGCCGAGGGTGAGCGGACCTCGCAGATCCTGAAGGCCCAGGGCCAGTCGCAGGCCATCGACGAGGTGTTCCAGGCCGTCCACCGCAACGACCCGGACCCCAAGCTGCTCGCCTACCAGTACCTCCAGGTGCTGCCCCAGCTCGCGCAGGGCGAGGGCAACACGTTCTGGGTGATCCCGAGCGAGGTCACCTCGGCGCTCAACTCGGTGTCCAAGGCGTTCACCGAGGCGCTGCCCGCCTCCTCCGCCACCACGGCGGAAAGCGGCAGGCGTGAGCTGAGCGCGGCGGGCAGCGAGGCGGTCGCGGAGGCCGAGCGCGCCGCCGCCGAGGCGAAGGCGGCGGCCGAGGACAGCGAGATGGGCCCGCGCCGGATCGAAGCCGGCCGTCCCGACCTCGACACCCTGGCCAACCCCGACCCCGCCCACGCCGTCACGCCCGACCCGTCGGGCACCATCCCGCCCGCCGAACGCCCCTGACCCGGCGCGTCCCGGCGGACGGTCAGGACGCGGCGACGGTCACGCACTCGGCGAACCGGGCGTAGTGGGACAGCTCATCCCGCGTAGGGGTGACGATCAACTCCGCGGCGACCTGCTCGATTTGGGCGCGCAGGGCTCTGGCGGCCCTGCGTGCCCGGCGTCGCCCGCCCAGCCAGGCCGCCGCACGGCACACCAGGGCGATCAGCACGCCCAGCAGCGCGCCGCCGATCAGCAGCACGGTCGGCCAGGGCGCCCGGCCCAGGGTCGGGGTGAACGGCCGGGGCAGCATCAGATAGTCGAGCCCGAACACCACGAGCAGCCAGATCGCCCCGGCCGCCATGGCGGCGACGGTCAGCCACTGGGCCGTCCCGGCCACCCGCCACCAGCGCGGAGCCCGGGACACGCCGCCGGAGACGGTCGCGACCACCCGGTCCAGGGTGTCGGTCAGCTCACCGGACCGCGAGCGGGCGGCGTGCCGTACGGCTGTCGCCCACGGCTCGGGCACCCCCGCCGAGGCGGCGACTCCCACGTCTCGCAGCGCGGTGTCGAGGGCGGACGCCTGCACGGCGGTGGCCGGGGGCAGCGACGACCGGCTGCCGCGGGCCAGGTGCAAGCGGCGCAGCGGGTCGGGCCTCAGCTTCCGCAGCCAGCGCGTCACCGGCCATCCCGTCGCGGCGGTCGAGCGGTGCCGGTGTGACTTCGCGACGGCGTCCACCACGACCGGCACCCCGGCCGCCTGTGCGAGCGCCCGTGTCAGGGCCCTGCTCACGGTGACCTCCGGCACGACCACATCCCCCGGCGCCGACGCCCGATCCTGCCCGGCCGGCGTCGTCCCCGCGTGCGCCGTCCCGGCCGGCGCGGGGCCCTGCCACGCCGTCTCCGGGGTCCGGGCGTCCGCGCGCGAGGGCTCCGCCGCCACCGGAGTGGAAGCCGTCAGCGCCCGGGCGTCCGGAGTGGGGGCGAGTGCCCGTACGGCCACCGGCGCGTCGCCCGTTACCGCGGGCCGGGTGTCGGCCCAGAGCGCCGCGGCGGACGAGGCCACGTCGGCGGCGAGGCGCGACGACCAGGCACGACGGCGGGAGACCTTCCGGTCGAGCAGCTCCCGCAGCTCGGGGATGCCCGCACCGGTGCGGGCGGACACGGCGAGGAACGGCACGTCGTCGAGGCCGTCGGCCTCCAGCAGCCCTCGCAGGTCGTCCAGGCAGCGCTTGACGGCGTGCTCGGGCAGCCGGTCCACCTGGTTGAGCACCACGACCATGACGTCCCGGTGCCGGGCGAGCGGCCGCAGATAACGCTCGTGCACGGCCGCGTCGGCGTACTTCTGCGGGTCGAGCACCCAGACCAGCAGGTCGACCACGGCGACGAGACGGTCCACCTCCTCGCGGTGGGACAGCTCGATCGAATCGTGGTCGGGCAGGTCGAGCAGGATCAGCCCCGACGTCTCCCCTTCGACGGTGTGCCGCACCGGGACGCCGAGCCAGTCGAGCAGCGGGCCGGAGCCGTCCGGGCCCCACAGGGCCGCCTGCGCCTTCGACGTGGTCGGGCGGGTCACGCCGACGGTCGCGAGTTCCGTCCCGGACAACGCGTTGAACAGCGACGACTTCCCGCTGCCCGTCGCTCCCGCCAGAGCCACGGCCGTGTGGTCCACCGACAGGCCACGCCGTACGCCGGCCCGGGTCACCACGGCGCGGGCGCGCTCGACGGTGTCATGGCCGAGCCGGCCCTCCGCCAGGTCGGCGGCCTCCGCGAGCGCCTCCAGGCGGGCGTCCAGCGACACCTCCGCCTTCCTGCGCAGGAGCTTCAAAGATCGCCCCTCTCCTGTACGGCCTTTGCGGCCTCCCGCAGCCGGGCCGCCGTCTCGGTGGCCGGGCCGAGCCCCTCGACCAGTGAGGAGAAGCGGGCGCGTTCCTCGTCGAGCAGCGCCCGCACCCGGCGGCGCAGGTCCTCCCGGGCTTCCTGGGTCAGGGTGCGTACGGCCTGGTCACCGAAGACGGCCTCCAGCAGCTTCTGGCTCAGCACGCCCGTGCCTCCGGCGATGCCCAGCTCTATGCCGGTGATCCCGCCCGTCGTGGAGAAGACCGCCAGCATGATCAGGACCCCCAGGCTGTTCACCCCGAAGGACGCCGCCCGGGCGAGTGTGCGCCGATCGGCGCCCTCCGACCTGACCAGGTCGAGCACGTGACCCTGCCAGGCGCGTACGGCCTCGCCCGCCCGGCGGGGCAGGTCGGCGGAGGCGCGGCCGAGACGTCCGGAGACGGCGACGCCGGACCTGTCCAGCACGTCGCGCCCGGCGGGCAGGGCCAGCCACGCCTCGACGGCCCGCTCGGCGGCGCCGTCGGCCGTGGACCGGATCAGTGACTCGACCCCGCTCTCCAGCGCCACACGCAGCTCCCGGTCGGGGGCGGGACGGCCGCGGAACGCCGCCGCGATCCGGTCGCGCAGCCAGCCGATCCGCGACTCCAGTGACCGCATGAGGTCGCCGGTCCCGACGAAGTCCTGCCAGCGGGCCAGCACCTCCCCGCGCAGCAGCCTGCCGTCCCGCATGCCCTCGTCGAACGCCGACATCGCCACGTCGTACGCCTTGTCGGCGATGGCGCGCAGTTCGGCGATGCCCGCGCGCTGGCGCTCGACGCGGTCGGCGAGATCGGGCACCCGGGTCGCGAGGCTGTCGAGCGCCCCGGTGAGGGTGCGCCGGACCACCTCGGCCCGGGCCTTGGCGTCCACCGACAGATCGGCGAGCCAGGTCGCGATCGGCTGCACGACGGCCGCGGGCAGCCGGGCCCGTTCCGAGGGCAGCGCCAGCTCCGGTACGGCGAACAGCGGCGTGCCGGCCAGCCCGTTGTCCGCGAGCAGCCGGGCCAGGTCGGCGGCCACGGGCTCACGCGCCTCGTCCGGCACCCGCTGGAGGATCACCGCGAGTGCCGTGCTCCGCTCGCGGGCCAGGCGCAGGAAGCTCCACGGCACCTCGTCCGCGTACCGCGCGGCGGTCGTGACGAACAGCCACAGGTCGGCGGCGGCGAGCAGTTGCGCGGCCAGTTCCCGGTTGGCGGTGACGACCGAGTCGATGTCGGGGGCGTCGAGCAGCGCCAAGCCGGGGGGCAACGCCTCCACGGGGGCGATCCGGAGCGTGCCGGGCTCGCCCCGTCCCCCGCCGGCCGCTCCCCCGATCGCGCCGCCCGTCACCCTGGCCAGGCCGGGCAGGATCACCGGGGAGGTGAACCAGGGAGAGTCGGCGGGGTTGCACACCAGGGTCGGCGCGAGCGTGGTGGGCCGCAGCACGCCCGGCTCGGTCACGGTCGTGCCGACCAGCGAGTTGACCAGCGTCGACTTGCCCGCCCCGGTCGAACCGCCGACGACGGCGAGCAGCGGCGCGTCGATGGCCGCGAGCCGGGGCAGCAGGTAGTCGTCGAGCTGTCCGCGCAGCTCCTTCAGCACACGCCGGTCGGCCGCGGCGTCCCCGATCTCCAGAGGGAACAGGTCCTGATCGAGGTGACGCCGCAGGCTCTCCAGGGCCGCTCGCAGCCTGTCGTTCCCCGCCATACCACCCGACTTTCCCCGGGGAAGGCCCTCGAATCAGCCCCCGGGGCCGGGGCTGGAGCGGCGGCAGGCCCGTTTCGCCGGCGCCGGGGGCGGGAGCGGTGACAGCGCGCGGGTTGTCAGGAGCCGGGGGCGGGGGTGGGCGTGGCGGCGGGCAGCAGCACCCTGCACTTCTCGTACGCCTTGGCGGCCTTGGGGTCCGCCGTCGCGAGGTCACGAACGCGGACCGCGCCGGAGATCTCGGCGCCGTTGTCCTTCATGCAGGTGCGGAACGCCTGCAGGGCCTGGGGATCTCCACCGCGCCGGCCGAACCCGCCCTGGCCGCCCTGCGGCATCAGCGAGCGGCACGCCTCGAACGCCTTCCGCGTCGCCGGGTCCATCGAGCGGAACCCGCCGAAGCCCCCGCCCGGCCTGCCGCTGGGCCTTCCGCTGGGCCACGCGGTGGGCCGCCCGCTGGGCCACGCGGTGGGCCGCCCGCTGGGCCACGCGGAGGGGCGGCCGCTCGGCAGCACGACGCCGTTCTGGCGCATGCACTCGGCGAACGCCACCAGGGAGCCGGCGCCCGCGGCCCGGCCGGCGGTCGCGGCACCGCCCGCACCACCGCTGCCACCCGCACCGCTGCCACCCGCGCCGCCGCCACTCGCGTCACCGGCCGCAGCACCGCCACCCGCGCCACCACCGGCCGCAGCACCACCGGCGCCGGCGTCTCCACCACCACAGCCGGCCACCGTGGCCGTGAGGAGCACCGCGACCACCGCGGCGTACGGACGACGTAAGGCGGATCTCGAAGTGCCTGGCATCTGTCAGCCTTTCTCGACGGGTGGGCAGGCGGGGATGCGGATGCGGAACACGGCGCCGCGCCCGGGTTCGCTGTCCGCCGTGATGGTGCCGCCGTGCGCCTGCACGAGGGCGGCGGCGATGGACAGCCCCAGTCCCGTTCCGCCGGAGTCGGACCGGCTGCGGGCGGGGTCGGCGCGGTAGAACCTCTCGAAGACGCGGCCGGCGTCGCCGGGCGCGAGACCGGGCCCGTCGTCGGCCACCTCGATCATCGCGAACGGGCCGGGCAGGTTGCCCACGCCGACGCGGAAGGCGGTGCCGTCGGGCGTGTGGCGCAGGACGTTGCTCACCAGGTTGCCGACGACCTGCCGCAGCCGCGCCTCGTCGCCGAGCACCCGCACCGGCCCGTCCGACCCGTCCAGCCGGAGCAGGTCGATCTCCCGGTCCGGCGCCAGGGTCTGCGCGTCCAGCACCGCCCCCGCCGCGAGGCTGAGCACGTCCACCGGGCGGCGTTCGAGCGGACGCTGCTGGTCGAGCCGCGCGAGCAGCAGCAGGTCGTCCACCAGCAGGCCCATCCGTACGGCTTGGTCCTCGATGCGGCGCAGCAGCGTCTCGGGATCCTGCGACCGCTGCTGCCGGTACAGCTCGGCGTAGCCCCGGATCGAGGTCAGCGGCGTACGCAGTTCGTGGGAGGCGTCGGCCATGAAGCGGCGCATCCGCTCCTGCGACGCCTCCCGCTCCCGGAACGCCGTCTCGATCTGGGTGAGCATCCCGTTGATGGACCGGCCGAGCCTGCCCATCTCGGTACGCCGGTGGCGGAGCGGGACACGCCGCGACAGGTCGCCCGCCGCGATGGCCTCCGCCGTCCGCTCGATCTCCCCGAGCGGGCGCAGGCTGTGCCGTACGAGCCAGTAGCAGGCGACCCCGAGCGCGACGACCACGGCGAGACCCACCCCGGTGACGATCATCGCGAGCCGGGAGACCGTGCCGTCGATGTCGGCGAGACTCACCGCCGCGACGCGGAAGCGGGCGCGCCGCTCCTCGCGCACGACGATCCCCCGCCACCGGTCCCCGGAGGGGGACTCGACCGTGAACAGCCACTGCCCGCGGTCCGCCCTGGGCTTGGGCAGCACGGGCGGATCGGAGTTCGGCGGCTCCTGCACCGTGTGCAGCAGCCTGCCGTCATTGTCGAGCAGGACGATGTAGAAGAAGCCGAACTGCCTCGGCGGCCGTGAGAACGTCTCCGTGTCCGGGTCTCTCGGCCGCGACACGGAAGGCGGCTCCGACGGGCGCCGGGCGAACGCCGAGAGCTGTGCGTCGACCCGGTCCACCAGATAACCGCGCAGGAGCTGTACGGCGAAACCGCCGGTCAGCGCGATCGCGAGCGTCACGAGCAGCAGCGTCCCCGCGACGAGCCGCAGCCACAGCGGGGTCCGCGCGGCCCGCCGCCGAAGCTCGCGGACGCCGAGCAGGCGCAGCGTGCGGCCCGCCCCGGTCATGGCGCGGAGCCGCTCACCCACGCGGCGCACGGAGGACATAGCCGACACCGCGCAGGGTGTGGATCAGCTTCGGCTCGACCGCGTCCACCTTGCGCCGCAGATAGGAGACGTACGACTCGACGACGTTGCGGTCTCCGCCGAAGTCGTAGCGCCAGACGTGGTCGAGTATCTGCGTTTTCGACAGCACCCGGCCCTGGTTCGCCATGAAGTAGTGCAGCAGCTTGAACTCGGTGGGCGAGAGCCGCACCGGCGCGCCGCGGCGCCACACCTGGTGCGATTCCTCGTCGAGCTCCAGGTCGGCGACGCACAGCCGGGCGGGGAGCGGCTCGCCCGAACGGGTGCGGCGCAGCACCGCCCGGATCCGGGCGAGCACCTCCTCCAGGCTGAACGGCTTGGTCACGTAGTCGTCGCCGCGGCCGAGACCGGCGAGCTTGTCCTCGGCGGCGTCCCTCGCGGTGAGGAACAGCACGGGGATCCGCCGCCCCGTCTGGCGGAGCCGGTCGGAGACGGCGAAACCATCCAGGTCGGGCAGCATGACGTCGAGCACCACCAGATCCGGGCGCGCCTGTCCGGCGAGCTCCACCGCCTCACGCCCCGTCGCGGCCGTGATCACCTCGAATCCGGCGTACCGCAGGCTCGCGGACAGAAGCTCCCTGATGTCGGGCTCGTCGTCGACGACCAGCAGACGACCCTCGGTGGTCACGAGCCCGCCCTCCTGCCGGCGGGCGAGCCCTGGGTGACGGACGTGGCCGCCACCTGCCCCTCCGCGTCGGCGGTCCCCGCGACGGTGACGAAGCTGCCCGGCTCGATGTCCGCGATCTTGCCCGCCCGGGTCACCTGGACGCGGGTGTCCCGGGAGGTGGTGACCGTGACCACCCCACCGCTCATGGTCTCGACGTAGATCTTGTCGCCGTCGACCAGTTTGACGGTGCCGAAGGTCATGCCACCCGCACCGCCTCCGCCTCCGTTTCCAGCTCCGGCGCCCCTGCCCGTACCCCCGCCCGCACCGCCGAAGGCTCCGCCTCGCGCGTACCCGCCCCCGGCGGCGCCCTGGCCGGCCTGAACACCGGCGGGGCCCTGGCCGCCGCCGTACGCTCCCGCCCCGGCGGCGCGGCCCGGTCCCGCCGCGGAACCGCCGAAGAGCTTGTGCGCCTGGATGCCGAGGAGCAGCCCGGCCACCAGCAGGACGCCTCCGGCCAGGGCCAGGGTCACCCTGGACGCGCCCGCCCGCGCCGGATGCGCCGCCAGCACCTCCTGGAGGTCGTCGCCGAACGGCGAGCTCTCCAGAAGCTCCTCTGTGTCGTGTCTGCTCACATCCGTCTCCCTTCTGTGGGTCCGGGGCTCGGGTTGTGGATTGGGGGTCCGGGTCATTCGAAGCGCAGGGCCTCGATCGGCCGCAGTCCGGCGGCGCGGTTGGCGGGATAGCTGCCGAAGAACAGGCCGATCGCGACCGACACGCCCAGCGCCAGCGCGATCGAGGCCGGGACGATGACCGGCCGTACGCCCGCGATCGTGAACTGTGCGCCGACGACCGCGATCAGCACGCCCAGCAGGCCGCCGACCAGGCTGAGCATCGTCGCCTCGGCGAGGAACTGTCCCAGTATCGCCCCCCTGGGCGCGCCGATCGCCTTCCGGATGCCGATCTCCCGGGTCCGCTCGGTGACCGTGACGAGCATGATGTTGGTGATGCCGATGCCGCCGACGAGCAGGCTGATCGCCGCCACCGCGCCGAGCAGGACCGTGAACGTCGCGGTCGCCGCGCTGACCGTCTCCTGCAGGGTCGCCTGGTTGAGGATGCGGTAGTCGGCGCCCGCCGCGTTCGTGATCCCGTGCCGCTGGTCGAGCACCCCGGCGACCTCGCTCTGCGCCGCGTCCACCGTCTCGGCGCTCTTCGCCTGCACGAGGATCTGTCCCAGCGGCCCGAACCCCGTCAGGCTCTGCTGTACGGCGGGCAGCGGGGCGATCGCCAGGTCGTCGGCGTCCTGGAACCCCGACGAGCCGGCCTCCTTGAGCACGCCCACGACCGTGAAGGGCACGCCGGACACGGTGATCTGCCGGCCGACCGGATCGACCGCGCCGAACAGGTCCTCGGCCACCGTGTGCCCGATGACCACGACCTTCCGGGCGGCGAGCACGTCGTCGTTGTAGAAGTAGGCGCCCTTGACGACCGGCTTGTTGGACGTCTCGAAATAGCTCGGATAGGTGCCGACGAGCTGCCCGATCGAGTGGCTCGCCCCCTCGTACGTCGCCGTCTGGGACTGGGCGGTCACGACCGGCGAGACGCTCTTGACGGACGGGGCGTTCGCCGGGTCGGCCAGCGCCCGCGCGTCGTCCAGGGTCAGGTCCCTGGCCTGGGTGCGGGGGCCGGTGTTCTGCCGCGCGCCCTGGCCGCCGCCTCCCCCGCCTCCAGCTCCGCCGCCGAGGAGCCGGGCGAACCCTCCGCCGGGCCCCCCTCCGCCACCCGAGGTCGAGGGCGTGATGGTCAGCGAGTTCGCCCCGAGCCGCTGGATGTTCTGCTGGATCTGCCGGGAGGACCCCTCGCCCACCGCGACCAGCAGGATCACCGCGGCGACGCCGATCAGGATGCCGAGCATGGTGAGCGCGCTGCGCATCCTGTTGGCGGCCAGGCCGCGCAGCGCGAAGCGCAGGACCTCCGCGGCGTTCACGAGGCCACCCCGGCGAGCCGCGGAGGCAGGCCGCCCACCGGGGTGGTGCGCACGTCGTCCACGATCCGGCCGTCCATGAGGCGGACGACCCGCTTGGCGTGGGCGGCGACCTCCTCCTCGTGCGTGATGAGGACGAGGGTCCGGCCGCTCGCGCTCAGCCGGTCGAAGATGCTCATGATGTCTCCGCTGGACGTGCTGTCGAGGGCCCCCGTGGGTTCGTCCGCGAGCAGCAGGGTCGGCGCGGTGACGAGCGCGCGGGCCACCGCCACCCGCTGCTGCTGGCCGCCGGACAGTTCGTTGGGCTGGTGGTGGACCCGGTCGGCGAGCCCCACCCGGTCGAGCGCGGCCAGCGCCCGGCGGCGCCGCTCCGCGGCGTGGACCCCGCCGTACGCCAGGGGCAGTTCGACGTTGGCGAGCGCGCTCATCCGGGGGATCAGGTTGAACGACTGGAAGACGAACCCCACCTTCCGGTTGCGGACGATCGCCAGCCGCCGCTCGTCCAGGGCGCCGACGTCGGTGCCGTCCAGGTGGTAGGTGCCGCCGGTCGGCACGTCAAGGCAGCCGATGATGTTCATCAGCGTCGACTTGCCGGACCCCGAGGCCCCCATGATCGCCACGTAGTCGCCGCGCTCGACCGTGAGCGACACCCCGCGCAGCGCGCGCACCGCGGTCTCACCCTCGCCGTACACCTTGGTGACCTGGCCGAGGACGAGCACGGGCGGCGGGGTGGGGTTCATCGGCCGCCACCGCCCCTGTTCGCGCCACCCGCGCCTCCACCCGCGCCGCCGCCGAAGCCGCGGCCGAATCCGCCTCCACCGCCCGGGAACTGGATGCCGCCGCCTCCGCCGGTGGTCGTGGCCTGGGGCCGGACCACCTGGTCGCCCTCCTGGAGCCCCGACTTGATCTCGGTGGTCGTGTCGCCCTTCAGGCCCGCCTCCACCCGCCTCACCACCTGCCTGCCGTTCTCCAGCACGGTCACCAGCGACTGGCCGCCCGCCGTGGTGACCGCCGAGGACGCCACCGTGAGCACGTCGTCCGCCTTGCCCACCGTCACCTGGACCGTGGCCGTCTGCCCGAGCCGTACGGAGGAGGGGACGCCGGTCAGCGTGACCGTCACCGCGTACTGGACGACGTTGTTGTTCGTCTGCGGCTGCGGGTCGATCACGGACACCTTGCCGGCGGCCATCACCCCGGTGAGCGCGTCGAAGGTCACCGTCGCCGTCTGGCCGGTCCTGATCCTGGTGACGTCGGCCTCGGTGAAGTCGCCCACGATCCGCAGCCGCGCGGGGTCGGCGATCTCGACGAAACCGGTGGACCCGCCCTGTGACTGAGACTGGGACTGTCCCTGCCCGGTTTGGGAGGAGGCGGCGCCGGACCCGCCCGAGGACCCGCCTTCCGCGCCGTTGACCGCGGTGACGATCCCCGCGAACGGCGCCTTGAGCACCGTTCCCGCCAGCGCCCGCTTCGCCGACCGGTAGGCGTTCCTCGCGCTGATGTACTGCGAGTAGCCCGAGGCCGTCGAGGTGTCGGCGTCGTCGGCGGCGTCCAGGCTCGCCTTGGCCGCCTCCAGGCTCTCCCGGGCCGCCGTGTCGTCGAGACGGGCGAGCACCTGGCCCTTCTTGACCTTGTCGCCGGTCTCGACCAGCACGGCCTCCACCGTACCGTTCGTGCCGAACGAGAGCGCCCGGGTCCGGGCGCTCTCGACGGAACCGGACGCCGACACCGACGCGAGCACGGTGCCGCGGGTCACCCGGGTCGTCAGCGGCGCGGCCCCGGCGGAGGAGTCGCCTCCCAGTGACGCCCAGGCCGCGGCGATCCCGCCGAGCAGCAGCACCACCAGGACGCCGTTGATGACCAGCGTCCGGCGCTTCGTCGACAGCTTCACGATGTGGAACCCTGGCAAACCCCGCTTCGGGCAACCTCGGCCGATGCTGAGGGTTTGCTGACAGTCCGCATACACAGACAACTTTCAGGTAGGGCCAAGCCATCGGTGACGTGGCGCCAGCAGGATGACCGCCATGAGATCGAGTGCTCCATACCGCGTCGGAGGGCTCGCGCTGGCGGGGATCGTCATCGCGAGCGTCGCCGTGATCTCCGCCACCGGCGGCGATCCCTCCGACGCCGGCCGGATGTCGCTCGCCTCGGTCAGGCGGGGCACGGTCACGGCGTACGTCTCGGCCGCGGGCAACACCGTCGACACGGGGGTGCGCGATCTCGCCTTCGGGGCGGAGGGCGTGGTCGAGAAGGTCTACGTCAAGGTGGGAGAGAAGGTCCGCCGGGGCAGGGTCCTCGCCCGGATCGACGACACCATCGCCCGGGAGGACTACGAGGCCGCCAAGGCCGCCCTCGCCGCCGCCCGCGAGACCCTCGACGACGTCAGGAACGGAACCGCCACGTCTTCAGGCGGCGCCGGAGCGGGAACCGCCGCGGCCGGATCCGCCCGCGGCACCGGGACGGGAAGTGGAGCGGGAGCCGGCGCCGCCGGATCGAATACCGGCACCCCCAGCGGTCGCTCGGACCCGGGAACGACCGGCGCAGGGGCAACCGGCGCAGGGGCAACCGGGGCGGGCGCCGGATCAGCCGGGCGGGGAGGTTCCGGCGGCGGCCAGGCCACCTGCCCGACGCCCTCCGCCCACCCTTCGGCGCACCCGACCGCGCGGCCGTCTCCGCGTCCCACGGCCCGCCCGTCCGCCCGGCCCTCGTCCGGCACCGCGGCACGGGCCGTTTCCTCCTGGGATGTGGCCCGGGTGCCCGCGCCCGCCGCGGCCCTGCTCGCGGCGTACGCGCCGACCGGCGGCACGAGCACCGCCCTCGCGATCAGCCAAGACACTGAGATCTACGCAGGCGACGGAACGACGGGCACCGCGAGCAGCATGCTCGTGTCGTACCAGGGGGGCGGTTCCGAACCCAAGCCCGATCCCAAGCCCGAACCCAAGCCCGAACCCAAGCCCGAACCCAAGCCCGAACCCAAGCCCGAACCCAAGCCAACGTCCTCGCCCAGCCGGCACCCGCACCCGCATCCGCATCCGACGCGGACGCATCACCCGAACCCCGGACACGACGGCAGGACCGGGCCCGATCCCGAGGTGAGCATCTCGATTCCGCCCACCGCACCACCCGAGCAGTCACCCGGGCAGCCGGGAAAGCCGTCCGCCGCGGCGAGCCCCTCCCCCGGCCGTCCCTCCGGCACCTGCGCACCCGGCCAGGGCGGTCAGGGACAGAACCGGCAGGGACAGGAAGGTCGCGGCACTCAGGGACGTACGGGCCTCGGCGGCGGTCAGCCCGGCGGTCGAGGCGGACAGGCGGGTCAAGACGGGCAGGACAGCCGAGGCGGACAGGCGGGTCAGGGCGGCGCGCGGCTCACCGAGGCACAGGCCGAAGCGCAGGTCAGCCAGGCGACGACCGAACTGGCCGAGGCCAAGGAGGCCCTCGCGGGCGTCCGGATCAAGGCTCCGGCGGACGGCACCGTGCTGTCGATCGCGGGGACCACAGGCTCCCGCTACACCTCGGGCGCCTTCGTCACCCTGGGCGATCTCGACAACCTCCAGGTGCAGGCGCTGTTCACCGAGTCGGACATCCGCTTCCTGAAGACCGGTCAGCC
Source organism: Microbispora sp. H10949 (assembly GCF_014161435.1). Taxonomy (NCBI): domain Bacteria; kingdom Bacillati; phylum Actinomycetota; class Actinomycetes; order Streptosporangiales; family Streptosporangiaceae; genus Microbispora; species Microbispora sp. H10949. The sequence goes on from NZ_JABBWZ010000015.1 coordinate 100,708, forward strand.
CGCCGTCGTCACGCTGCCCACGCAACCGGGACGGGAATTCAGCGGGACGGTCGCCCACATCGACCCGACCGCGACCACCTCCGACCGGCTCGTCCGCTACGGCGTACGCATCGACCTCGACAGCCGCCCGGCCCGGCTGCTGCTGGGGCAGAGCGCCACCGTCCGGGTGACCACCGACGAGGCGGCCGACGCGCTCTACGTCCCCTCCCAGGCCGTACGCGTCCAGAGCGACGGCACGGCGGTGGTCATGGTGGCCGACGGCGGCGCCCAGGTCCGGCGGACGGTCGGAGTCGGCGTACGCGGCGACACCTACGTGGAGGTCGTCACCGGCCTCTCCGAAGGCGACCGGGTCGTCCTCCCCACGACGACCACCGCCTTCCCCGACGAAGGCTTCCCCGCCCCCCGCTGAACCACCAGGGACCCAGCGCCATGTTCATGAAACTAAGCGGCCCGGCCCTCGACTCACCTGTTCATGATGCGGCGAACATAGGTTCCGTAGGTCGAACCGGAACACGGCAGGCGCATCCCGGTCGCGATCAAGGCATCCACGATGTTCCCGGCAGCCACCTCGTTGAGCTTCCCGTCCCTTTCGGCACGAGCGAGAAGCCAGATCGTGCCATGGACTTCCAGGCCATGTGCCCTTCCCACCCTTACAGCTTCCCGATCGTCGGTTATGGCGATCCCACGAGCCAGTTCAGCCGCTGAGAACACGCTCGCTTCGCCCAGATTGCGGTCCGAGGATCCAATGCGTTGCACCCATTTCGCGAAACAGCTGATCTCCTCCAAGGAGTCCAGCCTCGCGATGTTGAGCCAATCCGTGTCCAGCACGGCCTGAAGGGCCGGGTGATCCTCTACTCCTGCACGGATCTCCTCCCGCACCACATGAGTGGTCAGACAGGTGATACCGGCCAGGAGATCGCGTAACACGTCCAGGCGTTCGGCGCGGGCGAAGTGGTTGAGACACATCGCGTCGAACACGAAGACGGGGGCGGGCTGGGTCTGGCTCACAGATCGGGTTCCGCGTCATCAGGCAGCGGAAGATCGGCTGCGACGATCTGACCACGCATCAGCTCGACGGCACGAGAAGCCGTGATGAGCGACCTCTTGAAGCATTCCACCACCACATGCGCGTAACTCGGGGGCACCCGGACCGTTTCGAGGTCGGGTTGCGGTGCCCACCCGACCGCTTCCATCAATTCCGCCCGAGTCGGATTCCTTCTGCGCATCTCTCTCGCAGCGTTCCCGTCGATGATTCCAGATTCGACGGCTTGCCGGATGGTCAACGACCAGGAGGTTCTGAAGCGCGCGGCGAGGCTCACCAGGTCTTCACGCCTCACCCCTTCGCTCCGACGAACAGCGGCGAATACCTCGACCGGAATCAACAGCTCCGCGGCGAAGGCGTCGATCACCGCCTCTCGATCGTCACGGGAAACGTGGACGCCTATGTCGGTGGAGTACTCGTCCCCGACGATCAGGTGCCCCAGTTCATGAGCCGCGGTCGCGCGGCGGCGCCCGGGGTCGCCCTGCCTGCTGACGACCGCAACAGCCAGATCGTCCTCAACCAGTGAGGCCCCCTCGCCCGGCACTTCGACCACCGCGACCAGTTGCCCCAGCCGCTCGCACACGCTCATGAGCGAGTCGATGGGGCCACGTCCGAGGTCGAGCCGATCCCTCACCCACAGCGCCGCTCGCCGAGCGTCCGACGCGTCCTGGATCGCTACCGGATATCGCTCTATCCCTGAAGGAGAGAAGCCTCCTACATCGATCATTTGACGGATATCGGCCAGCCATGCGGAAAGCGCCACTTCCAGGCGGTAGGACTGCCGCGCCGCGTCCGTAAGCGTGTCGTCGGCCAGTTCCGCACGACGAGACACGACCAGCGGTGCCGGAGCGAGGAAATAGGTCAAAGGCACCTTGAGCACCGAGGACAGCTTGGCGAGTTCGAGCGCGTCTACTCGGCGTACCCCCCGTTCGATTTTTGCGATCATCGTCCGGTCGAGCCGGAGCGCCGCCGCGAGTTGCTCCTGCGACATGTCGGCCGCCAAGCGGCACTCGCGTACGCGCTCACCTATGTCCGCCCACTCACCAGGCTCTTTCATAGTGCGATAATCGCACGACTGCCCGGAAGGCGCGATGGTCCACGCCTGATCCTTGGCAATTGTTGCCCCCGCTACGGCTCAGGGCCGGGTGGGTGGGGTGCGCATGACGTAGCCGACGCCGCGCAGCGTGTGGATGAGCCGGGGATGGGCCCTGGACTCGGCGTTGTCGAGCTTGCGGCGCAGCACCGAGACGTACGACTCGACGATCCCGGCGTCGCCGCGGAAGTCGTAGTCCCACACGTGGTCGAGGATCTGCGCCTTGGACAGCACCCGGCCGGCGTTGACCATGAAGTAACGCAGCAGCTTGAACTCCGTGGGCGACAGCGACACGACATGGCCGCCGCGCCAGACCTCGTGGGACTCCTCGTCCAGTTCGATGTCGGCGAAGGTCAGCCGCGGCGGGACCGGCAGCGGGTCTCCGGCGGCGCGGCGCAGCACGGCCCGGATGCGGGCGACGACCTCCTCCAGGCTGAACGGCTTGGTCACGTAGTCGTCGCCGCCGAGCGTCAGCCCTCGGATCTTGTCCTCGGTCGCGTCCCGCGCCGTGAGGAAGACGACGGGAGTGTGGGTGCCGCCGCCGCGGAGCCTCCGTACGATGTCGAACCCGTCCATGTCGGGCAGCATGACGTCGAGCACGATCAGGTCCGGGCGGTGCCGGTAGGCCGCGGCGACCGCCGCGCCGCCATCGGAGGCGGTGTGGACCTCGAACCCGGCGTAGCGCAGGCTGGCCGCGAGCAGTTCGAGGATGTTCGGCTCGTCCTCGACGATCAGCAGCCGGGCTTCGGAAGATTCAGCGACCATGGCGCCAGAACTCTAGACCTAGGAGGTTAAGGGAACCGTTAAGGCGATGTGCCGCGCGATGGCCAGGCTGCTCGTGGCGGCCGGCGACGGCGCGTTGCGCACCAGCACGATCCGCCCGCGCACGTCGATCGCGAAGTCGTCCAGGAGCCGGCCGTCCCTGGTCACCGCCTGGGCCCGCACGCCGGATCCGGTGCGGACGAGATCGGCCGAGGTCAGCGCGGGCACGTACCGCCGGACGGCGGCGGTGAACGCCCGCTTGACCAGCGAGCCGTACACCTCGCGCACGCCGGTCCGCCAGTGCTCGGCCGCCATCTTCCCGGTGCCCGGCCAGGACAGGATGTCGCGCAGGTCGCGCAGCGAGGCGCGGCCCCACGAGTAACCCTCCAGGGCGAGCGCCGGGACGGCGTTGGGCCCGGCCAGGACCTCTCCGTCGATCCGGCGGGTCAGGTGGACGCCGAGGAAGGGGTAGCGGGGGTCCGGCACGGGATAGATCAGCCCGCGTACGAGGCCCGCGGCCGGTCCGGCGAGCCGGTAGTACTCCCCCCGGAAGGGGACGATGCGCACGTCGCCGCCGGCCCCCGCCAGATCCGCCACGCGGTCGGTGCCGAGACCGGCGCAGGAGATCAGCCGGTCGAAGGCGAACCTCTCCCGCCCCGCCGCCACGAGCACGCCGTCCGTGGTCTGCCGGATCGCGCGTACGGGATGCGAGAGCCGTACGGACCCGCCGGCCTCGGCCACGTCGGCGGCGAGGCGGTGCGCGACGGCCGCGAAGTCGGTGATCGCGGTGTGCGGCGAGTGGACGGCGGCGACCCCGGCCGCGTACGGCTCGATCTCCCGCAGGCCGATCGCGTCGAGTTCGGCGACGCCGGGCACGCCGTTCTCCCTGGCCCGCTCGGCGATGCGGCGCAGCCCCGGCAGTTCGGCCCGGGTCGAGGCGACCACGAGCTTGCCCGCCTCCTCGTACGGCAGGCCGTGCTCGGCGCAGTACTCGCGCAGCATCGCGACGCCCTCCCGGCAGAGCGTGGCCTTGAGCGAGCCGGGCTGGTAGTAGATCCCGGCGTGCACGACCCCGCTGTTGTGCCCGGTCTGGTGGGCCGCGACGCGGGACTCCTTCTCCAGCACGGTCACCTCGGCGCCCTCGCGCGCCATCCGCCGCGCCACGGCCAGGCCGAGGATGCCGGCACCGACGATCCCGATTCTCATGACGCCAAGGTTGTCGACAGCATGTGGGTCATTGTCTCGCGACCGGAGCCGCCACGTCGTGATCGAACCTCTGTTCGGTATGCTTGCGGGGTGTACGTGCCACCCGGCTGGCCGCCGGAGGTCCGCCCGCCGGGCAGCCCCGACTGGGAGACGTCGGCCGTGTCGTGGCTGCTCGACGCCGTGCCGCCGGACTACCGCGCGTACGGCGTGCTGCGCCGGTATCCGCTCGCGCTCGCCCGGATGGCCCGGCAGCAGGTGGGCGCCTCGATCCAGGCGGCCAGGGAGGGATACCGCGGCGCCGCCGTCGATCTCAAGGAGCACCTGCCGCCGCACGCGGTCGCCTCCGTCCTGGACGCCTACCGGCGGGAGGGGCCCCGCCTCGTCCGGCTGGCCGAGTCGATCACGCTCGTGGAGCGCGCGCTGCGCGGGGAGCACTTCCTGCCCCGACTGTGAATCACGGATATAACGGGGCATAACCCCCCAAAAGAGGGAATCGGGGGTTAGCCATGACCACAGAGGGAGTGAACAAGACCGCGGGCCAGGTCATGCACGAGGGCGCCGAGTGCGTCGGCGAGCACGAGAGCCTGCGCAGGGCCGCGGAGATGATGCGGGACATGAACGTCGGCGCGCTCCCCATCTGCGGGGACGACGACCGGCTCAAGGGCATCATCACCGACCGCGACATCGTCATCAAGTGCGTCGCGGAGGGCAAGGACCTCGACCAGACCACGGCGAGCGAGCTCGCCCGCGGCCTGGTCTGGGTGGACGCCGGCGCCAGCGTCGAGGAGGCCCTCGTGAAGATGGAGGAGCACCAGATCAAGCGGATGCCGGTGATCGAGAACCATCGAATCGTCGGGATGATCAGCGAGGCCGACCTCGCCAAGGAACTGCCCGACAGCAAACTCGCCGAGTTCGTCCACCGCCTGTACGCGCACGGCTGAGGCCCGCGGCGCCGGGAGTCCGGCGAGTTCCGCCCGGGGCCACGCGCGGCCGGGCGTGATCCGCCGGAGCTCCCCCGAGGGGCCGGGCGCCATCGGCGCCCGGCCCCTCGGTCGGCGGGAACGGCCTCAGCGGCCCGTGCGGTAGGCGAGGAACGCGATGGCCCCGATCGCTCCCAGGGCGACCGCCGCCCATAACACCGGCATCGGCACGCCCAGCCCGCCGTTCCCCTCGGCCTCCTCGCCCCGCGCGGCCACCGCACGCGGCCTCGCGGAGGCCCGGACCCGGCTCGGGGCGGGGCTGGGCCGTGCGACGGCGGGCAGAGCCACCCGGTAGACCGGGCTCCTCTCGCCCTCGCTCCCGGTCAGCAGGGCCAGGCCGTCGCCGGTGTACGCGATCGACTCCGCCTGATCGAGCGGCGGCATCGCGACGCGCGTGAGCGGTTTCCCGGGCGCGCGGTAGACGGACGCCGAGAAGTACGTGCGGACGACGAAGCTCGACCCGTCGGGGGCGTACGCCGCGTCGGTGGCCATGAGGGGCGCGTCGCCGACCCGCCGCAGGACGTTCACCCGGTCGGTACGGAGCTTCGCGGGGGCGGCGTAGACGCTCCCGGAGAACTCCTTGCTGACGACGTAGAGCCGGCCGGTGCGGGGGTTGACCATCAGCCCTTCGGCGTTGCGGGGACCGTCGGCGTAGCGGAAGCGGTACCGGACGGCCCGCAGCGTCGCGTCCGCCATCGTCCGGGGCTCGACGACCTTGTAGACGGACACGTCCAGCCAGCCGTTCTTCCCGCCGTCCGCGAGGTTGTCCCCGATGTCGCCGATCCACAGCACCCCGCGGCCGGTGGCGGGATCGACGGAGGCCGCGATGGCCTCCCAGTCCCTGGCCTCGGCGTTCCCGATCGTGAAGGTGGCGCGGGTGCGGCCGTCCGGCCCGACCGCGAAGACCTGCGCCAGGTGGCCGCTGTCGTTGTGGGTGTAGACGATGCCCTTGTGGGTGGGCGAGACGGCCAGGCCGCTCGACTCGGTGATGCGCTCGTCCCGGAACCGGAACAGCAGGCGCTCCCCGTCGTCGGCCCGCGCCGCCGTGCCCGGCAGCGCCGTTTCCGTCAGCACGGTGCCCGGCACCGCCACGCCCGCGGCCGCGAGGAGCGCCAGGACGGCCCGCGGAATCCATCTCGTCCGCGTCCGCCCCGTTGCTCGCCCCATGTGGTCATCATTCCCGATGCCCGCTCCGCGTGCGGCGACCGGCATTCCCCCGCACGCCCCGGATCAGGTCAAGAACCCGGATATGCGCCGCTTCATCGCAGGGCGTCGTAGAAGTCGCGCAGGTCGGCGGCGAGCACGTCCGGCCGCAGGTGGGCGGCGTAGTGGCCGCCCTCGCCGTAGGACCTCCAGTGGACGATGTTCTTGTGGTCGCGCTCGGCGAAGGTGCGCATGGACACGAAGTCGCCCTCGAACATCGCCAGGCCGAGCGGGACCGTCGTCGGCTCCTTCGGGTGCTCGGCGTGCGCGTCCTCGTAGTAGAACCGGGTCGCCGAGGTGGCGGTGCCGGTCGCCCAGTAGAGCATCGTGTTGGTCAGGATGAAGTCGTCGTCGACGTCCTCACCGAACAACTGGGCGTTCCAGCCGAGCAGCCCGGCCGGTGAGTCGAAGAGCCCGTACGACAGCGTCTGCGGCTGCTGCGAGTGGACCATGTTGAACGACATCTTGTTCTCGTAGAACCACTGCAGCACCTCCAGGCCCCGCCGCTCCTCGTCGCTGAGATTGGCCATCTCCGCCGGGTCGCCGGAGGGGAAGGAGAAGATCTGCGTGACGTGGACGCCGACGACGTGCCCGGGGTCCACCCGGCCGACCTCGGGCGAGACGAACGACCCGCCGTCGTTGCCCGCCGCGCCGTACCGGTCGTAGCCGAGCCGGCGCATGAGCTCCGCCCAGGCCCGCGCCGTACGGTAGCGGTTCCAGCCCTTCTCCCTCGTCGGGCCGGAGAAGCCGAAGCCGGGCAGCGAGGGGATCACGAGGTGGAACGCCCGCGCCGGGTCCTCGGGGTTCGTCAGCGGCTCGACGACCTTCAGATACTCCGCGATCGAGCCCGGCCAGCCGTGCGTGAGGATCAGCGGGAGGGCGTTCTCGTGCGGCGACCGGACGTGCAGGAAGTGGATGTTCTGCCCGTCGATCTCGGTGGTGAACTGGGGATACCGGTTGATCTCGGCCTCGTGGGCCCGCCAGTCGTACCCGTCGCGCCAATAGTCGGCCAGCCGCTTCACGTACTCGACCGGCACGCCGTAGTCCCACCCCGTGCCGGGGATCTCGTCGGGCCAGCGGGTCCGGGCGAGCCGGTCCTTCAGGTCGTCCAGTTCGGCCTGCGGGACGTCGATGCGGAAGGGAGTGATCTGCGTGTTCTCGCTCATGAGGAAGACGTTACGGACCCTTCCGGACAGGTTCTGTCCGGAAGTGCCGTCAGACTGAGAACATGTTGGAAACCTCGGCGCGGCTGCTGCGCCTGTTGTCGTTGCTCCAGGCCAGACGCGACTGGCCCGGTGCGGCCCTGGCCGACCGGCTCGGCGTGAGCGAGCGGACGGTGCGCCGCGACGTCGACCGACTGCGCGAGCTCGGCTATCCGGTGGAGTCCACCCGGGGGACGGACGGCGGCTACCGGCTGGTCGCCGGGACCGCCATGCCGCCCCTGCTCCTGGACGACGACGAGGCGGTGGCCGCGGCGATCGGGCTCCGGGCCGCCGCCGGCGTGGCGGGCGTCGAGGAGGCGGCCGAGCGCGCCGCCGCCAAGCTCGAACAGGTGCTGCCCTCGCGCCTGCGCCGCCGGGTCGGAGCCCTGCAGACGCACAGCGAGCCGGTGCCGCCGGACCGGCCGGGCCCGGCGATCGATCCCGCCGTGCTGGGCGTCCTGGCGGGGGCCTGCCGCGACCGCGAGCGGCTGCGCTTCGACTACCGGGCGCACGACGGCTCCTCCGGCGTCCGGATCGTGGAGCCGTACCGGCTCGTCTCCTGGGGCCGCCGCTGGTATCTGGTGGCCTGGGACACCGGCCGGGACGACTGGCGCACGTTCCGGGTGGACCGCATCGCGCCGCGCACGCCCACCGGCCCCCGCTTCCCGCCCCGGGACCCGCCCGAGGGCGGCGCGGCGGCGTACGTCGCGCGGGGCGTGTCGGCGGCGGCCTGGCGGCACCACGCCCGGGTGCTCGTCCACGCCCCCGCCGAGGTGGTCGCCCAGCGGATCAACCCCGCCGTCGGCGTCGTGGAGGACGTCGACGGCCGCACCTGCGTGCTGGTCACGGGCGCGGACACCCCGAACACCCTCGCCGTCCACCTCGGCCTGCTCGACCTCGACTTCGAGGTCACCGGCCCGCCGGAACTGGTCGACCACCTGCGCACCCTGACCGTCCGGTACGCCCGCGCCGTCGCGGGGCGGTCACGCCGAGGCGCCGCCGTCGATCACCAGGTCGAGCCCCACGGCGAAGCCGGCGTCGTCGGAGGCGAGCCAGAGCACGGTCCCGGCGAGCTCGTCGAGGCCGCCGACCCGGCCGATCGGCAGCACGTCCGCCAGCCGGGCCGCCCGGTCGGCCGTTGACTCGCCGGGCCGCAGGGACATCGCCGTGTCCAGCGGCCCCGGGCTGACCGCGTTGATCCTGATGCCCGCCCGGATCTCCTCCAGCGCCGCCGTACGGGTGAGCGCGCTGACGGCGGCCTTGGACGCGGCGTACGCGCCGAGACCGGCGATACGGACGTGGGCCCCGATGTTCGAGGCGACGTTCACGATCACTCCGGATCCCTGTGCGCGCATCGCGGCGATCTCGTGCTTCATGGCGAGGAAGACGCCCGTCGCGTTGACGTGGAGGACCCGCGCCCAGTCCTCCTCCGGCATGTCCGCGACCGCGCCCCCCGCGAAGATCCCGGCGTTGTTGACCGCGACGTCGAGCCGGCCGAACCGGGTGACGATCTCCCGGACGAGCCCGGCCACGTCGGACGAGTCGGTCACGTCGGCCGTGATCGCGGCGGCCCGGCCGCCCTCGGCCTCGATGAGCTTGACGGTCTGCTCCAGTGCCTCTCGCCCCCGGGACGCCGCCACGACGACGGCGCCCTCCCGGGCGAACCCCCGGGCGACCGCCCTGCCCGCCCCGGAACCCGCTCCGGTGACCAGCACCACCCTGTCCACGAACCTCATCCGCACTCCTTGGTCGGTCGACGCGGCGGCGATCAGCCGCGGCCGCGATTCAACTGGAACGAACGGTCAAAAATCGACACGTGACGAACCCTCCCGCCGACAGGTCGGCCGGGAGGTCAGCGCAGCAGCGTGAGCGCTTGGGCGGCGGCGTCGCGGAGGCGGGCGGGTCCTCCCTCGCCCTTCCCCATCACCCGCAGCCCCTGCAGGAAGACGAGCAGGAACCGCGCCAGCGCCCGGGGGTCGGCCTCCGCGGAGATCTCCCCCTGGGCCCGGGCGCGGATCAGCGCCGAGGTCAGCGCCGTCTCCAGGCCGGTCCAGCTGGCCTCGACGAACCGGGCGACGGGCTGGTCGTCCGGCAGCAGCCCGGCCGCGGCGTTCACGATCATGCAGCCGCGCCGGTCGCGGTCGCCGATCGCGTCCTCGGTGTACAGCTCGACCAGGGCGCGTACGGCCGGCAGCGCGGGACCGGGCTGGGACAGCAACTCCACGAGGTTCGGGTCGCGGGTCTGGACGTACCGCTCCAGGGCCTTCAGGTAGAGGTCGTGCTTGCCGCCGAAGGTGGCGTACAGGCTGGCGCGGCCGATGCCGAGATGCTCGACCAGGTCGGCCATCGACGTGGCCTCGTAGCCACGCCGCCAGAACAGGTCGAGTGCCCGTTCGAGCACCGTGTCGGGGTCGAACTCCTTGGTCCTGGCCATGACCCCGACCCTAGGCCATTCGAGAACGATCAGTCAATTAAACGGCGACGCGGTCGTCCCAGGCGATGCGGTGGTCGTGCAGCCAGGCCAGGGCGTCGCGCTTCTCGACCTGCCGCAGTACCACCGGGAGGAACAGGTCGCGGACGAAGGCCCCGGCGACGCCCGGCGCCTTGCCGTCACCGTTGCGCTTGCCGTGCGCCACGACCCGCTCGACCCGCTCGCGCCGCAGCCGCTCGAAGGCGGCGAACGCGTCCGCGGTGTCCGGCACGTCGCGCAGGCACTTCCCGAGCACCACCGCGTCCTCGACGGCCATCGACGCGCCCTGTCCCGAGGACGGCGAGGTGGCGTGGGCGGCATCTCCGACGATCACCATGCGATCGGTGAACCACTTCGGCACGGTCGGGAAGTCGTAGGTGTTCCAGCCGGGCAGGATGTGCGGCGTCGCGGCGATGATCTCCCGCATCGGCCCGGCGTCGCCCTCGAACAGGTCCAAGAGCCTGGCCCGCCACTGCTCCGGGGTGATCGCGGCAAGCTCCTCCGGCGTGGGCTCCCTGCGACTCGGCGGATTGGCGAACCACCACACCTGCCCCTCCGGATGGATCAGGTAGCCGAAGAAGCACCGCCTGCCGAAGACGAAGTAGGACACTCCCGGCCGGCCCGGCACTCGCACTCCCTCAGCGAAGCCGCCCGTGTTCAGCAGTCCGACGTACCGGGCGCGCGGGGCGCCGGGATCGATGAGGGCGCGGGTGCGCGAACGCAGCCCGTCGGCACCCACCAGCAGGTCGCCCTCGGCCCCGCTTCCGTCGGCGAAGATCGCGCGGACACCGTCGCCGGCGACCTCCGCGTCCACCAGCCGTCTGCCGTAGTGGACCCGCACGCCCCGCCGTACGGCCTCGTCGCGCAGCGCCTGGTAGAGATCGGCACGCTTCAGCGTGCGGCTCGGCTGCCGCACGGTGGCCAGCCGCCTGCCACGGGCGTTGCGCATCTCCATCACCGGCGAGTCCATGCCGAGGTCGCGGACGAGATCGTGCAGGTCGAGCAGTCGCAGGGCCTCAAGGCCGTTGACCGCCAGCGTGAGGAAGGCGCCGACCCCGTCGGCTCCCCGGTCGTACGCCTCGAAGACCTCGGCGTCGAGGCCCGCGCGCCGCAGTGCCATGGCCGTGACGGGACCCGCGATCCCGCCGCCGATGATGATCGCTTTCTTGGTCATGTTATGACTATACATATTATGACTATAGCCCGGCAAGAATACGATGGAGCCCATGCCCACGCGCCGCTCTCCACTGGCCATGGCGCTGTTGTCGCTGGTCTGCGAGGCGCCGATGCACGCGTACCGGATGCAGCAGTTGATCAAGGAGCGGCACAAGGACGACGTGGTCAACGTCGCGCAGCGCAACAGCGTCTACCAGACGATCGAGCGCCTGCTCCGCGACGGGCTCCTGGCCGTACGTGAGACCGAGCGCGAGGAGAACCGGCCGGAACGCACCGTCTACGAGGCCACCGAGACCGGCCGGGAGACGCTGCGGCAGTGGATGCGCGCCATGCTGTCCACCCCGGCCCGGGAGTTCCCCGAATTCCCCGCCGCGCTCGCCTTCCTGCCCGTGATACCGCCCCAGGAGGCGCTGGCGGCGCTGCGGCAGCGGATCGCCGCGCTGGAGGCCCGGCTGTCCGCGCTCGACACCGAGATCGCGGGCCTCCGGACCTTCATCGCCCCGCTGTTCCTCGTGGAGGGCGAGTACCAGCGGGCCCAGATCGCGGCCGAGCTCGACTTCGTCCGCGGCCTCGCCGACGATCTCGGCGAGGGCCGCCTCGACTGGGACTACCGCATCTGACGAGGACGAGGCCGCGGCCGGTCGCGCCCGGTGGCCGCCTCAGAAGTTCGAGATGACGTGGGTCAGCACCCCCGCGATCGAGCCGGGGTCGCTCGCCTCGTACGCGCGGGCGTGGGTGGCCTCGGCGATCTGCCGCAGCGCGCCGGTGTCGGCCTTGCCGCCGTAGGCGATGGTGAACACGCGTACGGGCCGGCGGGGGTCGCCGATGCCGCGCTTGAGCTCCTCGAGCGTGGGACCGCCGGTGGTCTCGTTGCGGCCGTCCGTCAGCACGACGACGGCGTTGATGGCGTCGCGGTCGTAGTGGTCGCGCAGTGACTTCACGGCGTCGCCGATGGTGCGGTAGAGCGCGGTGGCCGCTTCGGGGTGAAGGGCCCTGATGTCGGCTTCGAGGTGCTCGCGGTGGGTCCTGCCGTCGGCGGCCCGGGCCCGCATCTCGACCACGTCCTCGTCGACGACGCGCCTGCTGGAGAAGTGCCACAGCCCGACCCGGTCGCGGCCGGTGAACCCGTCCAGCAGGGGACCGTGCGCCTCCTTGACCAGGTCGAGCTTGCTCGGCTCGCCGGGCGCCCGATTGGGATCGTCCTTGGCGTTCCAGTTCATCGAACCGGAGGTGTCGATCAGCACCAGCACGTTGGCCGGCTTCCTGAGCTGCCGCCAGACCGTCAGGAGCCGGTCCACGAAGTCGGCGGGGGGCGCGCTGAGCGTCTTGGGCAGGGGGTCGGGCAGGGCGCCGTTCTCCTGGGTGATGTTCGCGGTGAGCTCGTGGGAAGGGCCGCGGAACCCCAGCTCGGCGAAGCGGTCCCGGGCGGGCTTCGACGTGGTGAGGAAGTGGAGGAAGTCGGCGGCGACGGCACGCCGCTCGTCGGGCAGTCCGTTCAGCGGGATGTAGGGGTGATCGGAGTAGATCGTGCCGACGCCGCTGCCGTCGGTGGGATAGAAGGCGACGAGCTTGACGCGCGGCGGGGTCCTCTTCGCGCAGCCGGGCTCGTCCGACCGGCTGCCGCAGGGATAACCCTCGTTGTAGGCGACGACGCTGTTCTCCTCGACGGTGACCGCGGAGATGTAGTCGGTCGAGTGCCCGGCGTCGTCGGCGCGGCGCAGGTTGGCGAGGAAGGTAAGGGTCGTGTCACCGTAATGGACCACGGCTTTCTCGATGGCCCGCACCTTCTCCTGGTTCCCGCGGTCGGTGAGGTCGCTCGGGACCAGCTCCCCGATGGTGCCGGTCCGCGTGTAGAACGCGGCCACGGTGGCGTTCAGGCCGGAGGTGGAGTATTCGGGGTTGGTCTTGCCGAGCGTCAGCCGGCCGTCCTCGGCCATCGTGGCCAGCTTGTTCCAGCCGATCCTCTCGCCGGGCCAGCCCTGGCGGCGGGCGATCGGCTCGGGCATGGCGATGGTCAGCGGGCTGGTGACGATCGAAGGGCCCGCGCGCTCCGGCAGCAGGTTCAGCGCGTCCTTCCCGGCGGCCCGCTGACGGGCGATCTGCAGCCATACCTGCGCGGCGGGCGCCCACACGTCCGGGCGCGGGCCGTCGGTCACGGGATTCCACCCTCGGGCCAGCGCCCGCATGGCGATGCCCGAGTCGACGCTGTCCACCGCGACGGTCACGCAGCCGCCGTGGCTGGAGCGTGGCCCGTAAACCTGCGCGAGGTCCCGGAGGATCGCGGACTTGTCGGTCGAGGAGGCGATCCGCAGCTGCGCGGTGGGCCGCGGGCAGGCCGCGAGCGCGGAGTCCTGGGACGCGGGGCCGCCACTGTCCGCCCGAAGGCTGATGACGGTGACGGCGGCCACCACCACGACCAGCCCGGCCGCGAGGCCCGCCGTCCACCGGATCCGCGCCGCCCGGCCGCCGCGCGATCCGCCGCCCCCTCCGGACCCTGACCCGCCCGGCCCGGAGCCGCCCGTTCCCGATCCGTCCGAGCCGGAGCCGCTCGGCGAGGCCGACCTGGAGCCGCCCCTGGTGGAGGCGCCGCCCTCTCCCTGCCCGCCCGGCCGTACGGAGCCGGAGTCGTCGCCCTCCTCGGTGGAGGCGGCGGGAGGGGTCCAGGAGGCGAGGAGGTCCTGCGCGGTTCCCACCTGCTGTGCGGCGAACTGCTCGGGCAGGCTCGTAGTGCCCAGCTCGACGAAGGCCTCCGCGAACCGCCGGAGCTCGTCCGCCCCCTCGCCGGACTTCTCCGCGAGGTCGCGCAGCCGCTCCCACGGCCCGGTGTCCTCGACGCCGTGGATCGCGAGGTATGCCCTCATGGGCCCCAGCGACGGCAGTTCCTTCCCGTTGGTCAGCCTGGAGACCCTGCTCTTGTCGTAGTTGATGAGGCGGCCGATCTCCTCCAGGGTCCGGTGGCCGTCGTGCCCCCGCGGGGGACGCAGCACGAACAGGGCCCACGCGAGCGCCATGAGCGGGCCCCTGTGCGGGTCGAGATCGGGAGCCGGACGCCCCCGCCCTGCCTGCCCCGGACTCATCGCGCGTCCCGGCCCGGAAGCAGGGGTCCGAACACCTGGCGGATGACGTGCCCGGCGGCGAGGCCGGTGCCCACCACCACGGCCAGTGTGGTCGGCAGGTCGTAACCCGCCACCAGCAGGACGACCACCACAACCTGGATCACGACGAACACACCCGCCCGCCAGTTCGGCGATACGGCGGCAGACTCCCGTACGTCGTTGTGCTGTGCCTTGCTCACGACGAACTCCTCCGGTCCGGACTGCGCTGCGGTGGGCCGCGGGACGTGTACGACGGCCGGGAGCTGCAACTCCCGGCCGGGCCCGGCGGCTGCCTCAAGAGTGGGCCACTCCGCCACCGCACACGAGCAGTAAATCGTCAAAAGCAACATGTAGCGGGCGGTTCGCAATATCAGTGGGTCCGTCCACCGGCACCTCCCCGCGCGGCGGGCCTGCGGCCCCCGCCGTGCGCGGCACCTCGCCGCGACGGCCGCCCGTCTTCCGGAGTCGTCGCAGGTCAGAGGGGAGGCGAATTGTTGCACTCCCTGCCGCGCAACAAAGCGCGGACCACATTCAACGGCGGCTGGACGACACTGGTGACCGATCCCGTCATGCCGGGATCGGTCACCGCGGAGGTCCTCTGGTCCGGACGCCGCGACGCCGGGGCCGGTCCGCCGCTGCAACGGAGGGCCGGCCCTCCACCCCCTCCGGCAACAATTCCCGCCGCCGCGCCGAGCGTGGACATGCCGGCACTCGACTGGAGTCCACTCCAGGTTCCTAGGGTGGAGGGCATGGAATACGGACATCTCGGCCGCACCGGCCTGCTGGTCAGCAAGCTCTGCCTGGGGACCATGAACTTCGGTCCGCAGACCACGGAGGACGACTCCTTCGCGATCATGGATCGCGCGCACGAGCTCGGGATCAACTTCTTCGACACGGCCAACGTCTACGGCTGGAAGAAGGGCGAGGGGATCACCGAGAACATCATCGGCCGCTGGTTCGCCCAGGGCGGGGGCCGCCGCGAGAAGACGGTCATCGCCACCAAGCTGTACGGCTCGATGGGCGACTGGCCGAACGAGGAGAAGCTGTCGGCGCTGAACATCCGGCGGGCCGCGGAGGCCTCGCTGCGCCGGATGCAGACCGACTACATCGACGTCTACCAGGCCCACCACATCGACCGGGACACCCCGTTCGAGGAGTTCTGGGAGGCCATGGACATCCTCAAGCAGCAGGGCAAGATCCTGTACGTCGGCTCGTCGAACTTCGCGGGCTGGCACATCGCCAAGGCGCAGGAGTCGGCCCGCCGTCGCGGCTCGCTCGGCCTGGTCAGCGAGCAGTCCCACTACAACCTGCTCGTCCGCGCCCCCGAGCTGGAGGTCATCCCGGCCTGTGCGGACTACGGCCTCGGCCTGATCCCGTGGAGCCCGCTGGCGGGCGGCCTGCTCGGCGGCATCCTCCGCAAGATCGACAAGGGGCGGTCCGCGGACGACCGCATCGTCGCGCAGCTCGACAGGCACCGCGACAAGATCGAGGCGTACGAGGCGTTCTGCGACGAGCTCGGCGAGGACCCGGCCAACGTGGGGCTGGCCTGGTTGCTGCACCAGCGGGCGGTCACCGCGCCGATCATCGGTCCCCGTACGGTCGAGCAGCTCGACGGGACGCTGCGGGCGCTGGAGATCAAGCTGGACGACAAGGCGCTCGCCCGGCTCGACGAGATCTTCCCCGGCTTCCGGACCGCCCCGGAGGAGTACGCCTGGTGATCGGGCCCGTGATCAGGCGTTGTTGAGCAGCGCGCCGACGACCACGATGAGCACGAGCAGCGCGAGCACCGTGGGCAACAGCCAGCGTCGAGGACGATCCACGTCATGGAGCCTAGCCGCGCACCGCCAATGCGTACGCCTCGACCTGTTCGTACCGCACGGTCGCGCCGGTGTGGCTGCGTACGAGGTGGACCGACGTCGCCTCCCAGCGCCGCCCGCCGAAGGCGCCCAGCGCGCCGCCGACCAGGGGGCGCAAATCGTCGCCGTGGCCTGAGCGGGCTCTGGAGCGGGCCAGGGTGAGATGGGGATGGAACCGCTTGCGGTCCGTCTCCTCCGCCCCGGCCCGCCGCGCGCCGGCCGCCACCGACTGGGCCAGTCTCGTGAGGGCCGGGCCGGCGTCGAGGCCCAGCCAGAAGATCCGGCCCCGGGCCGGGGAGGGGAAGGCTCCGGCGCCGCCGAACGACACCGTCTGCGCGGGGTGCCGGGCCGCCGCCCGGGCCAGCCGTACGCGCAGCTCGGGCAGGACCTCGTCGGGCACCTCGCCGAGGAAGGCCACGGTCACGTGCCACAGGGCGGGATCGACCCAGCGCAGCTCCGGCCACCCGGCCCGTACGGGCTCGACCGCCGTGGCGATCTCCGCCAGCGCCTCAGGCGGCGGCAGCAGCGCCACGAACAATCTGCTCACGCGTCGATTCTTCCCCGCGCTCCACGCGCGCCGCGACCATGCGGGTGACCAGCACGGCCAGGCAGACCCCGCACATGCTCAGCGCGCCCGCGGCGGCGACCGCGAGGCGGGGACCGGTCACCTCGGCGAGCCAGCCCACCAGCGGCGCTCCGATCGGGGCTCCCCCGGTGAAGACCAGCACGTAGATGCCCATCACCCGGCCGCGCATCTCGGGCGACGCGCCGAGCTGCACGATCGTGTTCGCGGTCGTGTTCACGGTGATCATCGCCATTCCCGCCGGGACCAGCAGCAGCAGGAAGGCCGGATAACCGGGGGCGAGCCCGGAGGCGATCTGGAACAGTCCGAAGCACAGCGCGCCGGCGATCAGGAACCGGCGGCTCGGCTTGACCCGCCGGGCGGCCAGCAGCGCGCCGCCGAACGCCCCGACGGCGAACGCGCTGGACGCGATGCCGAACGAGGACGCCCCCGCGCCGAACACCTGCTTGGCCATCAGCGCGATGCTCGTCGAGAAGCTCTGCGCGAAGATCGCCATGAACGCCACCATCAGCAGCGGCAGCAACAGGTCGGGCCGGCCGCCGACGTACCGCAGGCCCTCCCGCAACTGTCCCTTGCCCCGCGGCACCGGCTCCGGCGTGCGCAGCTCGGAGGACCGCATCAGCGCGAGGCCGGTGATCACGGCGGCGAACGACACGGCGTTCAGCACGAAGATCGGGCCGGTGCCCATCCAGTAGATCAGCAGCCCGGCCAGCGCCGGGCCGACGACCCGCGCGAGGTTGAAGGTCGAACTGTTCAGCGCGATCGCGTTGGGCAGGTCGCGCCTGCCCACCATCTCGACCACGAACGACTGCCGCGTCGGCACCTCGACGCAGGACACCAGACCGAGCGTGAACGCCATGGCGTACACGTGCCAGACCTGGGCCGTCCCGGTGAGGACCAGCGCGCCCATGGTGAGCGCGAGCAGGCCCATGAGCGTCTGGGCGGCCATGAGCACCCTGCGCTTGGGATACCGGTCGGCGATCACCCCGCCGAACATCCCGAACAGCATCGTGGGCAGGAACTGCAGCGCGACGGTCACGCCGAGGGCCGAGCCGCTGTTGTGGGCGAGGTCGAGGACGAGCCAGTCCTGGGCGGTGCGCTGCATCCAGGTGCCGACGTTGGAGACGACCCCACCGGCGGCGAACAGCCGGTAGTTGTGGTTCCGCAGCGAGCGGAACATGCCGCCTACATCGTCGACAGCTTCTCCAGGATCGGCGCCGCAGCCCGCAGTGCCGCCCTCTCCTCCGGCGTCAGGTCCTTGAGCCGCTGCGCCAGCCAGGCTTCCTTCGTCCGGCGCTCCTCCTTGAGCAGCGCCGCCCCCTGCGGCGTCACGCTGACCGTCACCTGCCGGCGGTCGGTCGGATGCGGGGTGCGTTCCAGCAGGCCCCGGGCCTCCAGCTTGGCGATCACGCGGGTCATCGAGGGCGGCTGCACCTTCTCGTGCTCCGCGAGCTCGCCGGGGGTCATCGCGGTGTGGCGCTCGACGGCGACGAGCGTCGCGAGCTGTGTGGGTGTCAGTGAGTGGTGCGCGGCCTGCTTGCGCATCCTCCGCGTCAGCCGCGCGAGGGACACGCGCAGGGCGGACGCGAGAGCGGCGTCGCTGCGCAAGTTCTGGGCGTTCGTTAGCATGAGTCATTACCTTTGCTAACTATATGCCGCATGTCGTCATTCCTCCAAACGGTCCCCATCTGGGGTGATGCTCGTGGACCGACCGTACCGGCACGGAACCGATGTTGATCACGGAGTCGGCCAGGGAGGACGCAGTCTGTCAGCTGACGGAGAGGCCCGGCCCCCGCATCGGGGGCCGGGCCTCTCCACGAACCGTTCCGCCGTCAGGCGAAGTCCCCCGGCGAGAACTGCTTCGGCTCCACGAGGACGAGCCAGTTGCCCTGGTTGTCCCGCATGACGGCCTCGACCCCGTACGGCCGCTCCGCCGGCTCCTGCAGGAACGTCACCCCCTTGGCGGTGAGCTCCTCGTAGGTCTTCCGGCAGTCGTCCACGGCGAGCCCCAGGCCGCCGGCCTGCCCCTTGTCGAGTTGCCTGCGATGGAAGTCGGCGCCCTCCTCGTCCAGCGGAGGCCCCGGCTTCATCAGGGTGATCTCCAGCTCCGGACGATCGGGAAGGCCGACGGTCAGCCAGCGATATCCGTCGAGCGTGACGTCGGTCCTCGTGACGAAGCCGAGGACGTCCACGTAGAAGTCGCGGGCCTCGTCCTGATCCTTGCAGTAGACGGTGACCAGAGAGACGTTCGTAATCATGCGTAGACGCTACTGCCGCCCCGCTGACCTGGGCTTCTCCAAAATTGCAGAGTCGGAGACGCGGTGCGCTCCGAGGTCGAGCACGCCTGACATGAACAGGTAGCAGCCGGGGACGCGGGGGCCGCCGCGCGCCGCCCACCTGTCGCGGTACTCGCTCGGGCTCTCCCCCACCAGCCGCCGGAACTTGGCCGAGAACGACCCGAGACTGGTGAACCCGACCGCCATGCAGATCTCGGTGACCGTCAGGTTGGCCCCGCGCAGCAGGTCCTGCGCGCGCTCCAGCCTGCGCCGGGTGAGATAACGCATCGGCGTCTCGCCGTACACCGCCTCGAAACAGCGGACGAAGTAGAACTTGGAGATCCCGGCGACCGCGGCGAGCCCGTCGAGATCGAGATCGCTCCGGTAGTCGCGGTCGATGCGGTCGCGGGCCAGGCGCAGCCGAGGCACCAGGTCCGCCGGCACCGCCCCGCCTCCTCTGCGCGCCACGTCACGACACTACCGTCCCCGGCGTCTTGCACCGCCCTTTCTAACAGCGTTAGAGTGAGCCTAACGATGTTAGAAAGGACTGCTTGTGAGCCCGGCCGCCCGTATCGACACCGAATCGGTCCTGCGCGCCGCGCTGCAGGTCCTCGACGAGGAGGGCGTCGCGGCGCTCTCCATGCGCACGATCGCCGCCCGCCTCCAGGTCAGGGCGGCATCGCTCTACTACCACGTGCCCAACAAGGCCGCGCTGCTCCAGTCGGTCGCCGACAGGGTGGCCGCAGAGGTGATCGCGTCGGTCACTCCGGGCGGCGGGTGGCGCGACCTGCTCGCGGACGTGGCCCAGGGGCTTCGCCGGGCCCTGCGGGCCCACCCCGGCGCGGCCGCCGTCGTCGCCGTACGGCACGCGTCTCCGCAGGTGTTCGAGCGGGCCGTCCCGACGGTGCTGGCCGCCATGAACGCGGGCCTGCGGGTGACCGACGAGGAGGCGCTGTATCTCGTGCAGTCCCTCTACATCCTCGTGACCGGCCACGCCCTCGCCGAGTTCGGCGACACCCCCGAGCCGCCGGCCGCGCCCACCGCGTACTACGACGCCTGGTTCGACATCGCCGTCTCGACCTTCCTCGCGGGCGTCGAGGCGCGCTACGGCGCCTGACCCCCCGGCCGCACGGAAAGGAAGCCCCATGGTGTCCATCGCGCTCGTCCTGCTGATCCTGGCCGACGCCTACTTCGTTCTCACCACGCTCGTGGACCTGTTCCCGTTCAACAACGTGCGGGAGGCGAGGCGGTCGGAGAAAGCCACCGAGGTGGCGATCAACGCACCGGTCATGGCGCTCCCGGCCGTGCTTCTCGCCTGGGCGGCCGGCGCCGGGCTGCCCGCCCTGGCGTACGCCGGCGGGGCGCTGGAACTGCTCGCCGTCCTGAACGGCCTCATGCTGTGGTGGCTTCCCTACCTGGCCGCCGTGACGGTCCCCTGGGCGACGGCGGGCACCGGGGAGAGCTGGGCCGCGTTGCACGCCCGGACCTACGCGAAGACCGTCATCGTGCTGCCGCGCCGGGGCGACCGCCCGCGCCCCAACCTGGAGCACATGATCCTCCACGCGCTCATGCTCGCGGCCGCGATCTGCACGTTCGCGGCCGCCCGTACGCTCTGAGACGCGAAGAGGCCGCCGCGGCCGGAGGGCGCGGCGGCCTCTGGGGACCGAACCGGCGGTCAGCTCAGGCCGAGCAGGTCCTTGAGGGGCTCCAGCGCGAAGTACACGACGAACAACGCCCCGACCAGCCACAGCAGGGGGTGGATCTCCTTCGCCCTGCCGCGGAAGACCTTGATCACGATGTAGCTCACGAAGCCCGCGCCGATTCCGGCGGTGATCGAGTACGTGAACGGCATGAGCACGATGGTCAGGAAGGCGGGGATCGCGGTCTCGAAGTCGCTGAAGTCGATCTCCTTGACCTGCGTCATCATCAGGAAGCCGACGACCACGAGAGCCGGGGTCGCCGCCTCGAACGGCACGATCTCCGTCAGCGGGGCGAAGAACATGGCCAGCAGGAAGAGCACGCCGGTGACGATGCTCGCCAGGCCCGTGCGCGCGCCCTCGCCGACACCGGCCGCCGACTCGATGTAGGTGGTGTTGGACGAGACGCTCGCCGCGCCGCCGGCCGCCGCCGCGAGCGAGTCGACCAGCAGGATCTCCCGGGTGCGCTCGACCGTCCCGTCCTCCCGGACGAGGTTCGCCTGCCGGCCCACGCCGACGATGGTGCCCATGGTGTCGAAGAAGTCGGCGAGCATGAGCGTGAAGACGAACATCACCGCCGCCAGTCCGCCGATCTTGGCGAAGCCGCCGAACAGGCTGAACTGTCCGAGCAGCGACAGGTCGGGCACCTCGATGAACGTGGCCGGCCAGGCGGGCACGTTGAGCGACCAGCCGTCGGGGTTGGCCGGCTGGCCCGGGGCCACCTGCGGCCCGATCTTGCCGATCGCCTCCACGATCATGGCCAGCACGGTGGTGCCGATGATGCCGATCAGGATGGCGCCCTTGACCCTGCGGGCGACGAGGAAGGCCGTCACGAGCAGGCCGACGACGAACACCAGGGTCGGCCATCCGGTCAGCGAGCCGTTGCCCAGGGCGCCGAGCTTGACCGGGACGGTGGTGCCGCCCGCGTCGGGCATCCTCCGGACGAACCCGGCGTCCACGAAGCCGATCAGCGCGATGAACAACCCGATGCCGACGCTGATCGCGGTCTTGAGCTGCGCCGGGATCGCGTGGAACACCGCCACTCTGAAGCCCGTCACCACGAGGATCGCGATGACGACGCCTTCGAGCACCACCAGGCCCATCGCGTCCTCCCACGACATCTGACTGGCGATGCCGAAGGCGAGGAAGGCGTTCAGGCCGAGCCCGGTGGCCAGGGCGAACGGCACCCGGCCGAAGACGCCCATCAGGATCGTGAGGATGCCCGCCGCGAACGCGGTGGCCGCCGCGACCAACGGGATGTTGGGGTTGGCGCCGTCACCGAGGAACTGGCCCGTCTTGTCGGCGACGGTGCCGATGATGAGCGGGTTGAGCACCACGATGTAGGCCATCGTGAAGAATGTGGCGAAGCCGCCGCGGACCTCCTGGCCGACGGTGGAACCACGGGCTGAGATGGAAAAGTATCGATCGAGGAAATTAGGGGTATTCATGGGGTTCGTTTTCACGCGCGCAGAGTCGCAGGCCCCTAGCATCGGCGGGAAGAGCCAGGGGAGCAGCGTTGTCCTTTCGTGACGGGTTTGTCATAAAAATACCCGGTCGCCGTCATGCCCTTCTAAGCTGGCCCACGTGAGCGAACGCCGGCCGGACCCCACGCCCCTCAGAACCCGGGACACCCTGACGATCCTGACCGGAACGGTGTTGTGGGCGGTCGCCCTGGTCGTGGTGCTGCTGGTCGTACGGCCGGCCGACACGCGGCTCGTCTGGACCTGCGTGGCCGGCGTCGGTCTCGGCCTGTTCGGCCTCCTGTACGTCCGCCGCCGGGACGCCCGCATACGTGACACCACCCCCGCCTCCGGCCTGTCCGGATCGGAGCCGCACAGTCCCTGACCCGGCGGCTCCGCTCAGGGCGTGTCGGTGAGGAGCATCGAGATGCCGTCGAGGAGGCGCTGCAGGCCGAACTCGAACAGCGCGCCGATGTCGAAGTCGTAACCGCTCGCGCTGAGGGACTCGAACATCGGCAGCCTGCGGCCCGCCATGATCGCCTTGAAGGCGGGCTCCTGGGCGTCCATCCACTCGTCGACGCTCATCCCGGTGAGCTCCTCGGCCTCCGCCTCCACCTCCAGGTTGATCGCCGTACCCCGGACGTGGTTGAACACGGTGATGTACGCGGTGAACACCGTCTCCAGGTCGAGACCGTGACCGTCGAGAGCGGTGAGCATCCACTCGCTGAAGGGCAGCGCGGCGGCGATCGGCTGGGGCCGCGTCACCGACATGGCCGGCGCGAGCCACGGATGGCGGCGGAACGTCACCCACAGCAGGCGCGCGGCCAGTTCGATCCGGCCTCTCCAGTCGCGGGGCGGTTCGTCCGGGAACCGCATCCGGGCGAAGATCTCCTCCATCATCCGCAGCACCAGGGCGTCCTTGTCCGCGACATGGCGGTAGAGCGACATCGTCGCCACCCCCAGCTCGGCGGCCACGCGGCGCATCGAGACCGCCCCGAGCCCCTCCGCGTCGGCGACCGCGATGGCCGCCGAGGTGATCCGCGCCGGTGTGAGCGCACCGTCCGGGGCGCCCCGGCGCCGGGAACGGACCGGCGCGCCCAGCCGCCCGCCGGAAAGCGGACCGCCGCTGGCGGCCTTCCCCTGCGGCGGAACGGCGGGTGACGGCCGGCTCCCGGTGCGGACGCCGGTGTCGACGACCGTGCCGACGCCGGGCACGGCGCGGACGAGTCCCTCCCGGCGCAGCTCGGTGAGCACCTTCGTCGCGGTCGCCATCGCGACGCCCCACCGCCGGATGATCTCCCGGGTGGACGGCACCCGGTCGCCCGGCCTGAGCTCACCCGTCTCGATCCGCCTCCGCAGCTCGGCGGCGATCTCCTGGTAGCGCCCCGCGCCCGAACCGTCCACACCCACCTCCGCACTAGTGCACCACTCTAGCCCAGCACGCTGCGAGGACGGCCCAACGTCGCTCCGGACCTGCCCTAATGCACTAGTGCGGCACTCTTGTTTACCGAGCTTAACGCCTTGCGATGCGTACGCCGTACAGTTCGACGTATGCAGAACACCGACATCCTCGTCTCCGGCGGCGGCGTCGCCGGGCCCGCACTGGCGTACTGGCTGGGCCGCGCGGGTTTCACCGTCACGGTCGTCGAGCGCGCGCCCGCCCCCCGCCCGGGTGGCCAGACCGTGGACCTGCGCGGCGCGGGCCGCACCGTGGCCGCCCGGATGGGCCTGCTCGACCGGGCGCGGGAGGTCGCCGTGGACCAGCGCGGCGTCGCCCTGGTCGACGGGAAGGGCCGCTTCACCGCCACCCTCCCGGTCGACGCCTTCGGCGGCGAGGGAATCGTCTCCGAGATCGAGATCCTCCGCGGCGACCTGGCCGACCTCCTCTACCAGGCGTCCCTCCCCGGCACCGAGTATCTGTTCGACGACACCGTCACCGCCCTGCGGCAGGACGACGACGGTGTGACCGTCACCTTCGAGAAGTCCCCGCCGCGCCGGTTCGGGCTGGTCGTCGGCGCGGACGGGCCGCATTCGGCCGTACGCGCGCTGGCCTTCGGCCCGGAGGCGGAGTTCGTCCGCCCGCTCGGGCTCTACACCTCGTGGTTCACCACCACGATGCCGATGGACCTCGGCGGCTGGTACCAGATGTACAACGCCCCGGGCGGCCTGGTCGTCTCGGCGCGGCCGGGACGCCTGCCCGGGGAGATCAAGGCCGGCCTGAGCTTCCGGTCAGGGCCGATCGCCTACGACCGCCGCGACGTCGCCGCGCAGAAGCAGATCCTCGCCGACCGCTTCGCGGGCGCCGGATGGGAGACCGCTCGCCTGCTGGCGGCGATGGCCGACGCGTCCGACTTCTTCTTCGACCCCATGGGACAGGTGCGTCTCGATCGGTGGTCGCGCGGCCGGGTGGCGCTGCTCGGCGACGCGGGTTACTGCGCCACGCCGCTGACCGGCCTCGGCACCAGCCTCGCGCTGGTCGGGGCGTACGTCCTGGCCGGCGAACTGGCCGCGGCCGACGACCACCGGGTCGCGCTGCGCGGCTACGAACGCGTCATGCGGCCCTACGTGACGGAGGCGCAGAAACTGCCGCCCGGCGGCGCCGGCGGCTTCGCGCCGTCCACCGCGCTCGCGATCCGGCTGCGGGCCGCCTCGATGCGGTCCATGACCCGCTGGCCGATGCGCGGCATCCTGGCCGCCCAGTTCGCCAAGGCCGGGAACATCGCCCTGCCCGACTACCCCCTCCCGGCGGTGCGATGAGGGGTCAGAGGGACGTGACGGGGTCGAGGTCGGCCTCGGCGAGGAGGAGGGGGACCCGGGCCGGGTCGCGCAGCAGGGCCGCGACGGCGAGGCGGTCGCCCCACTGGCCGGACGCCCAGGCCAGGCCTCTGGCCAGCCCCTCCACGCCGGTGGCGTGGACCACGCCGTCGAAGAACCGCCACGGCACGGGGGTGCCGTCCACGAGAAGCTCGTCGTGCTCGACGTAGGTCGCGGGGGCGCCGGGCAGCAGCGAGCGCACCTCGGGCGGCACCGGCTTCTCCGCGCCGTGCGAGGTGACCGCGCCGGTGACCGCCTCTCCCGCCAGCGGCAGGTCGAGCACGTCCGACAACGCCTCGGCGAGGTCGAACGGCGCCAGCACCAGCGGGCGGTCCTCCACCAGGGGGAGCAGGTCGGGCGCCTCCACCACGACCGGGCCGTCCTCGACGTCCGCGACCGTGACCATGCCCTTCCGCACGGCCCGTACGGCCTCGGGCGGGCCGACGCGGTCCGGGTCGACCGCCGCCAGCGCGATCCACAGGGAGCGCAGCTGGGCGCGGTCCACCTCCAGGGACGCGTCGGCCAGCAGGTCGAGCAGCTCCTCGGGGCCGCCGCGCGACTCCAGCAGCCCGGCCAGGGTCGACCGGACGCCCATCATCGTGAGCGCGTCCTCGTCGATCCCCGCCGGCGCCTCGGCGTACAGGCCGAACAGCAGCGGGTCGCCCGTAGGGAGCCGCAGCTCGACCGGCCTGCGCCCGCCGAGCACCGGGTGCCGCGACAGCCACCAGGCCGTGTACGACGGCACCTCGACGGTCTCCCCCGCCGCGAGCACCCGCATCGGCCGCAGCGCGGCGCGCAGCGGCGGCCGCGACAGCAGCGCGAGCGCGTTCGGCCAGTCCGCGACGTACTCCAGATCGCGTACGGCGGTGAACTCCCGCACCACCGGGGGCACGTCGAGATCGGGTAGCAGGTCGAGCACCGCCTCCAGCCACTCGTCCTCGAGATCGAGGTCGTGGTCGCACTCGGCGGGGTCGAGCAGCACGTCGGAGTCGTTGACCACGGCGAAGCCGTCGAGCACCCCGGTCGCCGCGAGCACGTGCGGCCCGTACTTCTCCACCAGGTCGGGCGCGGCGACGCCGAACGGCACCTCCGGGTCGATCAGTCCGGCCAGCGATCCCTCGGCCAGCAGCAGCTCACCCGCCGCGTACCGCTCGCCGTCCGCGCCGCGCAGGGCCAGCTCGGCCAGCCAGGGCGCCTCTCCCGCCGTCAGGCCGGCCGCGTCCACCAGGGCCAGCACGGCCTGGGCCACCGGCTCGGGGTCGGCGCTGTTCAGCGACTCGGCCACGGCCGCGTGGGTGAGCGGGTCCTCCAGCACCGTACGCGGAGTCGCCTCGGCCGCGCCCAGCCGCAGCAGCAGCGGGTGGACGGCGTCGGGATGGACGATCCGCAGCCCGAGCGGGGCCAGCAGGGCGGGGTCCAGGGAGCCCGGAACGCCCGGCCCGCCGGACGAGGCGGCGGCGCCGTCCGGTGACAGCACCAGGGTGCCGCGCGGGCCGCGCACCAGGCGGCCGTCGGCGAGCGGCACGGGGATCGCCCCGATCGCCTCCGGGTCGTCGGCGGGCAGCGTCTCGTACAGCGACCGCCACCACGCCGGGTCCTTGTCCTCCACGGCCTCGCCGGACAGCATGTCCACGACGTCGGCCAGTTCGACCCGGCGTACGCCGAGCGTCGCCAGGGCCGGATGCCGGGAGGCCCATCCGGCGGGCAGCAGCCCGGGAACGATGCCGGCGATCTTCTCCAGGAACTCGGCCGGGCCCTCGACCGCCCGCGCCTGACCGCCCGGGACGACGCCGTCGGCGTCGTGGGAGATCGACGGCAGCAGCGGCGTGTCCGGCAGCGCCGCGATGATCTCCCGCCTGATCGCCGCGTCGAGCGCGCCGCTGCCCATGAGGCCGGGGACGAGGCCGAGCAGGGCGGGGGTGGCCGGAAGCTCCCCCAGCAGCCGCACGTACGCCTCGGCGGCCCTGGAGACGAGGAAGGCGGTGAGCGGCCCCGGCGCGACGTGCCGCCGGTCGGTGGTCATCGGGAACGACGCGATCAGCAGCGCGGGCAGGTCGAGCGGCTCGTCACTCGGCGTCGGCGCGTGGACCACCCGGGGGACGCCGTCGCGGCCACCGGAGGGGCGGCCGGTGGGGACGGCCCAGCGGACCTCCCAGTAGGGCCGGGCCCGCTCCTCGGTCGGCCGGTCGGCGAACAGCTCCGCCACCTGCGCGGGGGTGAACGTGCCCGCCTCGGCGACCACGTGCCAGCCCTCGGCCGAGATCGTGCGGCTCCGCCCGTCGACCTCGACCTCGACGGTCTCCAGCGCCGGCATCGACAGCGGCAGCGCCGGCCCGGCCTCCTCCAGCATCCGCCGCACGGCCTCCTCGGCGGCCTGGTCGCGCAACGGCAGCCGGACGAGCGTGTCGTAGCCCTCGGGGACGCCCGGGGCGTCGTCGCCGAAGGGCAGCCGCAGCAGCGGGACGTGGCCCTCGCGGCCCTTCAGCTCCCCGGCGAGCGCCGGCGTGGCGGCGACCAGCGCGGCGGTCTCCGCACGCGACCAGCGCACTCCCCGGATCTCGCCGGACGGCAGCCGGGAGGCGATCGAGGGCTCGTCGGTCACCGACACCACGGCGGCGAAGCCGACGCCGAACCGCCCGGCCGCCCCCGTCTCGTCCTTCTTGCCGGAGACCCGCAGCGTGCTGAGGCCCTCGACGCCGGTCTCGTCGAGCGGAGCGCCGGTGTTGGCGGCGAGCAGCACGCCGTCGGCGAGCGTCAGCCGCAGGCGGCCGGGCACGCCCGCCCGCAGTGCCGCGTCGGCGGCGTTCTGGGCGAGCTCCACGACCAGCCGGTCGCGGTAGCCGCCGAGGGCGAAGTCCTCCTCGGCGTTGGCGTCCTCGCGGAAGCGGGCGGGCGAGGCCGCCCAGGCCGCGAGAACCGTGTCACGCAGGCGCTCGGTGTCGAACATGATCAGGCGTGGCCCAGGGGTTCGGAGCTCGCCTCGTCGGCGGAGCCGGACTCGATCAGGTCGTATCCCAGGTCGTCCAGGATCGGCGGCGCCGCGTCCGTGACCATGGAGGGCACGGTGGTCGCCTCGGAGTGGGCGCCGCAGCCATGATCGGCCGACACCACCCGGCCGTCGTCCGGCGCGTACTCGTTGGCACAGACGCCGAAGCCCAGCCCCAGCGTCCCGGCGAGCGGCCAGTAGAAGCCGCAGGTGGAGCATTGCGCGGGCGCGGCGTGCGCGATCGGGGCGTGCGGCCCGGGCTCGCCGGACCGCCAGCGGTGCGCGGCGAGGTCGCGGCCGAGGGCCGACAGGACGCGGGCCCGGCCCAGGCCGAGCTCGAAGACGGCCTGCGCGTCGATCTCCTCGTCGGGGGAGGCGAACCCGGGCACGAGCCGGTCGTCGTCGGCCTCGGCCGGCAGCAGGTCGCCCACCCCGAGGTCGCCGGGGAGCAGCCGTTCGTTCCACGGCACCCAGCGGGGGGCGAGCAACGCGCCGGCTCCGGGCAGGAGCACGGTCTCGCTCACGGTCACCACGCGGGCGCGGGAGGCCCGGGTGACGGTGACCGCCCAGCGCCAGCCCAGGTACGCCCGGTCGAGGCACTCGAAGTAATGGGTGACGACCCGGTCGCCCTCGTTGTCGAAGCCCAGGTGCTCTCCCACCTCCCCCGGGCGCGCGATCTCCTCCGCCGCGCCGCGGGCGAGGCCGACCGCCGCCGCACAGGCCTGGTCGACTGGAGTGCTACGGATTCGGGTACGACTCACACTCTCCATTTTCACCCACGCCGGGAGCGGACCGCACCGGCTTGATGGGCAAATCATGAGAGGACCCTCGGGGCCTATGGTGAACATTTGGGCGAACGTTATGCATGTTGTGGGCGCGCCCGCGCGGGCGACCCGCCGGCTCACGCACGCCCAGGGAGCGGACCGCACCGGGCTCGGCCGCCTGATCGAGCTGACGGCCGCCCACTCGGCCGGGGACGCGCTGGTCACGGTCGCCCTCGCGGGGGCGCTGCTGTTCCGGCTCCCGGTCGGCCAGGCCCGCGGGCAGGTCGCGGCGTACCTGCTGGTCACGATGCTGCCGTTCACGGTCGTGGCGCCGTTCGTCGGGCCCGTGCTCGACCGGCTGCGCTCGGGCCGCCGCTACATCATGGCCGGCACCCTGCTCGCGCGGGGCCTGCTGTGCTGGGGCATGGCCGGCGCCGTCCACACCTCCGACGCCGTCACGCTGTTCCCGTCCGCCCTCGCCGTCCTGGTGCTGTCGAAGGCCTACAACGTCTCCCGGGCGGCGATCATGCCGAGTCTGCTGCCCGCCGACATCCCTCTGGTGACGGCCAACGCGCGGGTGGCGCTGTTCGCGCTGGTGTCCGCCGGGGCCGGGGCGGGCCTGGCCACCGGCCTGTCCGCCGCGGCCGGGCCCGACTGGGTGCTGCGCGCCGCCGCGCCGCTGTTCCTGCTGTGCGGGGTGTTCGCCGTACGGCTGCCGCGGCACGTGGACGCGCCCGACCCGGAGGAGGACGAGCCGCGCCCGCGCTGGCGCACGCTGCTCGGCCTGGGCCCGGACGTGAACAGGGGCCCCGACGTGAACAGGGGCCCGGGCGCGCGGCCGGGCGTCGGCTCCCTGGTGGGCTCGGCGGTGGGCGAGGCCATGGGCGCCAACGCCGCGATCCGGGTCCAGTCGGGCTTCCTCGTGTTCTTCCTGCTGTTCCTCGTCCAGGACGGCCACCTGCGCGGGCCCGGCCCCACGGTGGCGCTGGCGCTGCTGGCGGCCGCCGCGGGCGTGGGCGGCCTGGCGGGGGCCGCCGCCGGCTCCTGGACCCGGTCACGCTCGCCGCAGCTGACCGTGCTGGCCACGCTCGCGCTCGCGACGGTCGCCACCGTCGCGGCGGCGTTCGTCTTCACCATCTGGACCGCCGCCGCCGTCGCCCTCGTGGGCGCGTTCGCCCAGGGCCTCGGCAAGCTCGCCTTCGACGCGATCGTGCAACGCGAGATCGGCGAGGAGGTGCGCTCGTCGGCCTTCGGGGTCGCCGAGACGCTGCTGCAGATCGCCTGGGTGTCCGGCGGCCTGCTCGGCCTGGTGCTCTCCCTGTTCGTGGCCGGTCCCGCCGGGCTGGGCGTGATGTCCGCGGCCCTCGCGCTGTCCCTCGGCCGCCTCCTCGCGCTGCGCCGCCGAAGGCTCGCCACCGGAGCCGCCACCGCCTGAGCCCCGCCGGGGCCCTCGCCGCACCCGGACGCCGGGGTAACCGGACGCCGGAGCGCCCGGCCGCAGGAGTGCCGGACGCTACGCGTCGAGGTCGTCGGCGACCGCGCGCAGCACGGTCGCGACCTTCTTGGCGTGCGACACGTCGGGATGCTTGCCCCGCTGGTAGGAGTTCGAGATGTCGTCGAGCAACTTGATCAGGTCCTCGACGATGACGACCATCTCGTCTGGCTTCTTCCGCTTCGCCTTGGGCTTCACGGTCTTGGCCAGCGTCGGAGGCTGGTCGATCACCCGCACCGAGAGCGCCTGCTGTCCGCGGCGGCTCTCGGCCACCCCGAACTCGACCTTCTGCCCGGGCTTGAGGGCCTCCACGCCCTTGGGCAGCGCGGAGGAATGGACGAAGACCTCACCGCCGTCGTCGCGGGTGAGGAAGCCGAAACCCTTGTCGGCGTCGTACCACTTGACCTTGCCACTCGGCACAGGGGTGACCTCGTTCAGACTGTCGTGAAGGTGATGGATGTAGGTTATGCCCACAGACAGGCCCCGTGGACCCACTAAGGGGCCACTGAAGCGTCGCGTCTCCGGATTCCCGTCGATCTTCCGTCAACCCTTGTCACGCGGGCGGTCCCGTGATCCCCAGGAGGCGTCGCCCTACCATGGAGACGATGACGGGCACGGACTTCAGCGAGTGGCTGCGCGGCCGTTCCGACGAGCACCTGCGAGCGCTCGTGACGGCACGGCCCGAACTCGTCACGCCCGTCCCCGCCCACCTCGACGGCCTCGCCGCCCGCGCCTGCAGTCCCTCGGCCCTCGGCCGGGCGCTGGACCGGCTCGACCGCTTCCAGCTCGCCGTGCTGGAGACGCTGGCGCTGGGTGACGGCCCCTCCTCCCGCCCGGCCCTGCTCTCCATGATCGTGCGCGCGGTGCCCGACCCGCCCGGCACATCGGGCACGTCGGGCCCATCCGGCGCGTCCGGCGAGGAGGACATCGCGGCCGCTCTCGACGCGGCGCTCGACACGCTGGTCACCCGCGGCCTGGTCTACGGGCCGCCGGACGCCCTGCTGCCCGCGCCCGGAGTGCCCGCGGCCCTGGAGCCCCCGGCCGCGCTCGGCCCGCCGGCCGCCGAGGTCTTCCGCCACCATCCGCCCGAACGGCTCGACGTCCTCCTGCACGACATCGACCCCGCGTACGAGGGCGGCGGGCAGGCGGACGCGGGAAGACCGGCCAGGGAACGGCTCACGGCGCTGCTGTCCGACCCCGCGACCGTCGCGCGCCTGCTGGAGGAGGTGTCGCCGCAGGCGAGGGCGGCGCTGGACGAGCTCGTCTGGGGCCCGCCGAGCGGACGGCTGCCGAGCGCCCGCCGTGAGGTGGACACCGCGACCGCGCAGTCGCCCATCGAGCAGCTGCTGGCCCGCGGGCTGCTGGGGGCGACCGGGGAGGAGACGGTCGCGCTGCCCCGTGAGGTCGCCCTGGTCCTGCGCGGCGGCCGGGTGCACCGCGACCTGTCCCCCGGGCCGCCCGCCCTGGACGGACCCGTACGCGACCAGGAGCTGGCCGACCGGACGGCCGCCGGGCAGGCGTTCATGTTCGTCCGCATGGTGGAGGAGCTGTGCGAGCTCTGGAGCGTCGACCCGCCCGGCGTGCTGCGCGCCGGCGGCCTGTCCGTACGGGACCTGCGGCGCGCGGCCCAGCTCCTCGATCTGCCGGAATGGGCGGCCGGGCTGGTCGCGGAGGTGGCGCTCGCGGCCGGGCTGATCGCGGCGGGCGAGGGTGAGTGGCTGCCGACCGGCGGTTACGACGGCTGGCGGATCAAGGCGACCGAGGACCGGTGGGCCGTGCTCGCCGCCGCCTGGGCCGCGATGGACCGCGCGCCGGGCCTGATCGGCGAACGCGACGACCGGGACCGCCCGCTGAACGCGCTCCACCCCGACCTGCGCCGGTCCGGCGCGGCCCAGACGCGGGCGCGCACGCTCTCCGTGCTGGAGGCGGCGCCGCCCGGCCTCGCGCCGACGCCCGAGTCGGTGCTCGCCCGGCTCACCTGGGAGCAGCCCCGGCGCCGGTCCGCGCTGCGCGACCCGCTCGTCCGGTTCGCCCTGCGCGAGGCCGAGCACATCGGCGTGACGGGCCTCGGCGTGCCGGCCGCGCACGGCCGCTCGGCGGCCCGCGGCGACGGCCGGGCGGCGGACCTGCTCGCGCCGCTGCTGCCGCAGGCGGTCGACCACGTGCTGCTGCAGGCCGACCTGACGGCCGTGGCGCCCGGACCGCTGACCACCGACCTCGGCCGGCGGCTCGCGCTCACGGCCGACGTCGAGAGCAAGGGCGGCGCGACCGTCTACCGCTTCTCCGAGCAGTCGGTCCGCCGGGCGCTCGACGCCGGGCACTCCGCCGGCGACCTGCTCGCGATGCTGGAGCGCCACTCGGCCACGCCGGTCCCCCAGCCGCTGGCGTACCTGGTGACCGACGTCGCCCGCCGCCACGGCCGCATCCGGGTCGGCGTGGCGTCGTCCTACGTCCGATGCGACGACCCGGCCCTTCTCGACGAGGTGCTCGCCGACAAGCGGGCCCATCTGCTGCGGCTGCGGCGGCTCGCGCCCACCGTGCTCGCGTCGAAGACGTCCCGGGCGGCGCTGGTCGACTCGCTGCGGGCGATGGGATACGCGCCGGTCGCCGAGTCGCTGGAGGGCGACGTCGTCGTCGCGCGGGCCGACGCCCGGCGGACCGAGGGCCCGCCCGCCGCCCGCGTGTCCGCGAACCCCGGCCCGAACCCCGACGCGGCCGCGGCGGCCGTGCGGGCGATGCGGGCGGGAGACGCGGCGCACCGGTCCCGCCGCCGGCCCGCCGAGACGCCCGAGGGGCAGGTGCCCCGCTCCCCCAGCACCGCCACGATCAGCGCGCTGGAGGAGGCCATCCGGCAGGGGTCGCGGGTGTGGATCGGCTACACCGACTCGCAGGGGCACGCCACCAGCCGTATCCTCGAACCGGCCCGCATGGAGGGCGGCTACCTCACGGCGTACGACGAGACCCGGGCGACGGTCCACCGCTTCGTCCTCAGCCGCATCACCGGTGTCGCGGGCTACGACGCCGAGCGGTCCCAGACGCCCGGAGAGCGCGCCGCCGGAGTCGACTGAGGGGCGTCTCACAACACGGCGGGCGACCGGCCTCGGTGAAACGGGACTCATCAGGCCTGGTCTCTTGTTGGATAAGGGACAGCCGTACAAGGGAGCAGGCATTGAGTGACGGGCCGCTGATCGTTCAGTCGGACAAGACGCTGCTGCTGGAGGTGGATCACCCGAGGGCCGGCGAGTGCCGCAAGGCCATCGCCCCGTTCGCCGAGCTCGAACGCGCGCCCGAGCACGTCCACACCTACCGGGTCACCCCGCTCGCTCTGTGGAACGCCCGCGCCGCCGGGCACGACGCCGAACAGGTCGTCGACGCCCTCATCGGGTTCAGCCGCTACCCCGTGCCGCACGCGCTGCTCGTGGACGTCGCGGAGACCATGGCGCGGTACGGCCGCCTGCGGCTGGAGAAGCACCCCGTGCACGGCCTGGTGCTCGCCACCAGCGACCGCGCGGTGCTGGAGGAGGTGCTGCGCTCCAAGAAGATCCAGCCGCTGGTCGGGGACCGCCTCGGGGCCGACTCGGTGACCGTGCACCCCTCCGAGCGCGGCAACATCAAGCAGACGCTGCTCAAGCTCGGCTGGCCGGCCGAGGACCTGGCCGGATACGTCGACGGCGAGGCTCACCCGATCGACCTGCGCGAGGACGGCTGGGAGCTCCGGCCGTACCAGAAGGAGGCGGCGGACGCCTTCTGGCACGGCGGTTCCGGCGTCGTCGTGCTGCCCTGCGGCGCGGGCAAGACGATCGTGGGCGCGGCGGCGATGGCACACGCGCGGGCGACCACGCTGATCCTGGTCACCAACACGGTCTCGGCCCACCAGTGGAAGCAGGAGCTGCTGCGGCGCACCTCGCTGACCGAGGACGAGATCGGGGAGTACACCGGCACCAAGAAGGAGATCCGCCCGGTCACCATCGCCACCTACCAGGTCATGACCACCCGGAGGCAGGGCACGTACCGGCACCTGGAACTGTTCGACGCCCGCGACTGGGGGCTCGTCGTGTACGACGAGGTCCACCTGCTGCCCGCGCCGATCTTCCGGATGACCGCCGACCTGCAGGCGCGCCGTCGTCTCGGGCTGACCGCCACGCTGGTGCGCGAGGACGGCCGGGAGGGCGACGTCTTCTCGCTCATCGGGCCCAAGCGGTACGACGCGCCCTGGAAGGAGATGGAGAACCAGGGCTACATCGCCCCGGCCGAGTGCGTCGAGGTCCGGGTGACGCTCCGCGACGACGAGCGGCTGGCCTACGCCATGGCCGAGAGCGACGAGCGCTACCGGTTCTGCTCCACCACCCCCGCCAAGATCCGGGTCACCGAGGCGCTGGTGCGGCGGCACGAGGGCGAGCAGGTGCTGGTCATCGGGCAGTACATCGACCAGCTCGACGAGCTGGGCGAGCACCTGGAGGCGCCGGTCATCAAGGGAGAGACCAAGGTCAAGGAGCGCGAGCGGCTGTTCCAGGCGTTCCGCGACAAGGAGATCCAGGTGCTGGTGGTCTCCAAGGTCGCCAACTTCTCCATCGACCTGCCCGAGGCGGCCGTGGCGATCCAGGTCTCCGGCACGTTCGGCTCACGCCAGGAGGAGGCCCAGCGGCTCGGCCGGGTGCTGCGTCCCAAGGCGGACGGCGGGGGCGCGCTGTTCTACTCCGTCGTCAGCCGGGACACCGTCGACCAGGAGTTCGCCGCGCACCGGCAGCGCTTCCTGGCCGAGCAGGGGTACGCCTATCACATCATCGACGCCGACGACGTGGGCCAGGAGGACCCGGCGAGGTGACCGGTGGACGCCGTGTCCCGGGGCACGCTTCCCCGGGAGCACGTCCACGGTGAAGATCGACGGACGCCTGTCAGATCCAGGAAATGCCTGCGGGCCGTGTCACCACATCACCCCCTCGCGCCTGTACCGACATCACGGTGCCGTGATGGCGGCAATACCCACTCAGTACGGCGAATCACGCAATATGCGCATTTTTCACCTTGTCCCTGGTTTGTCGGTAAAAAGCGGGAAGTGTTACCAATTCTTCGGTGTGTGAGCAAGTCGCTACAGAACGCGCTAAATAAACGCGACATACAGCAATAAAGCACCCCGACAGCACCGCGCCTGATCAGCACCGCGTTTGAGCAGCACCGCGTTTGAGCAGCACCGCGCCCGGCACCCTCGGCAACAGGGTGCCCCGGCGCGCCGACGCACCAGGCAGGCGTCCGGGGCACAGCACCTCGGAGCCTCCGGCGGTCCAGGCAACGGACAACCCGGAACGCCGTGCATCCGGAAGCCCCCGGCCCCGGCGTCCCGCGTGCGGCGGCTCAGCGAACGGCCAGGCCGCCGAAGAGCAGGACCGCCAGCGCCGCGATCCACGCCGCCACGGCCACGCCGTACAGGGACTCGCGACGGGCGAACCAGGCGAATCCCATCGTCCCCGCCGCGACGAGCGCGACCAGTTCGGACAGCGAGGCCACCGGCGCCAGCCGATCCGCGCAGTCCGGCGATGGCTCCAGACCGGCGCAGAAGGCCGGCCGGCTCCAGCCGCCGAAGACCGCGAAGCCCCACAGCGTGGCGAGCAACAGGCTCACCGCCGCCAGGATCGCGGGAGGAACCGACGTGCGCGTCACCCGCGTAGAGATACCCAGGCAGGCCGACGGCGACACGCTAGAGAAATACCGTTTCGGCATCAGGGCGCCCGTCGCTAAGCTCTTGTCCTTCCGCCTCTCGTCCTTCCCGCCTCCGTCCTGTCCGCTGCCCGTCTTCAGTCCTCGGTCCTGCCCTCGTCGTGTACGGAGGAGTTTTCGCATGCCTGAGAATGTGCTCGAAGCCGAGCGCGCCCATCTCGCGGCCTCCCGCGCCGCGTTGCGGGCGATGCGTGAACACGCGCAGTCGCTGTCCGCGGACGCCGCCGGCGACTGGGTGTCGCAGCAGGTGCTCCAGGGCCTGCTCGACCAGCGCGTGGCCGCCCTGGCGGACCACCCGGACACACCTCTGTTCTTCGGCCGCCTCGACCGGTCGGCCGGCGACGACCTGCCGGACACCATCCACGTCGGCCGCCGGCACGTCCACGACGACAGCAGCCGGCCCCTCGTCATCGACTGGCGCGCGCCGATCTCCCGCGCCTTCTACCAGGCGAGCCCGTCCGACCCGATGGGCGTCGCGTTGCGCCGCCGGTTCGGCTACCAGGGCGGCGACCTCACGGCGTACGAGGACGAACCGCTGGACGGCCGGACGCTCGGGCAGAGCAGGCTCCTCACCGAGGAGATCGAGCGGCCCCGCACCGGCCCCATGCGGGACATCGTCGCCACCATCCAGCCCGACCAGGACGAGATCGTCCGCGCGGACCTCGGCGTGACCGTCTGCGTGCAGGGCGCCCCCGGCACCGGCAAGACCGCCGTCGGCCTGCACCGCGCGGCCTACCTGCTGTTCACGCACCGCGAGAAGCTGGCGAGGTCGGGTGTGACGATCGTCGGCCCCAACCGCGCCTTCCTGGCGTACATCTCCTCGGTCCTCCCGGCTCTCGGCGAGGTGAAGGTCGACCAGACGACCGTGGCGGGCGTCCTCGGCGAGCACGCGCATCCCGAGGACGCGGCGGTGGCGGCCGTGAAGGGCGACGCCCGGATGGCGGAGGTCCTGCGCCGCGGCCTGTGGCTGCACGTCGTCAAGCCGGTCGAGGGTGTGCTCGTCACCAAGGGCGTGAACCGCTACCGCGTGCCCGACCACGAGGTCCGGGAGATCGTCGCCTCGCTGCGCGGCACGACGAGGTACGGCCCGGGCCGCGCGATGCTGGCCCAGCGGCTCGCGCACGCCGTGCTCGTCCAGATGGAGCGCCGCGGCGAGTCTCCCGACGACCGTACACAGGACGCGGTGGCCCGCTCGAAGCCGGTCAGGGCCGTCCTCGACGCCGTGTGGCCCAGGCTGACCCCTCAGCAGGTGCTGCACCGCCTGCTGTCGGACGCCGAGTTCCTCGCGAAGGCCGCCCGGTCGGACCTCTCCGCGGAGGAGCGGGAACTGCTGCTGTGGCCCAAGCCGTACAAGTCGCACCGCTCGGCGAAGTGGACGGCCGCCGACGCCGCCCTCCTGGACGAACTCGGCGACCTCATCGAGCGCACCCCCTCTCAGGGCCACCTCGTGGTGGACGAGGCGCAGGACCTGTCGGCCATGCAGTTGCGCGCGCTCGGGCGGCGCTGCCGCACCGGTTCGGCGACCGTGCTCGGCGACCTCGCGCAGGGCACCACGCCCTGGTCGGCGCGGTCGTGGA
The DNA here is from genome assembly GCF_014161435.1 of Microbispora sp. H10949. Taxonomy (NCBI): domain Bacteria; kingdom Bacillati; phylum Actinomycetota; class Actinomycetes; order Streptosporangiales; family Streptosporangiaceae; genus Microbispora; species Microbispora sp. H10949. The sequence goes on from NZ_JABBWZ010000015.1 coordinate 138,157, forward strand.
AGACCGTGCTCGACCACCTCGGCCAGCCCTCGGGGGAGGTCACCGAGCTCACGCTGGGCTTCCGCGTGCCCCGCGAGATCCTCGATTTCGCCGCGCGGCTGCTGCCCTCCGTCGCGCCCGATCTCGCCCCGCCCCGCTCCCTGCGTCCCGGCGCCGGGTCGCTGTCCGTACGGCAGGTGCCCGACGTCGCCGCGGCCCTTCCGGAGACCGTGCGGGAGACGCTGGACCGCGAGGGCTCGATCGGCGTGATCGCGGCGGACGCGGCCGTACCGGCTCTCTCGGCCGCACTGGACACCGCCCGCGTGCCGCACACGGTGCTCGGCCCCGACGCGACGGGCGACGACCGGGTGCTGCTGGTGCCGGCCACGCTCGCCAAGGGCCTGGAGTACGACCACGTGATCGTGACCGAGCCCGCCGGCATCGTGGCCGCCGAGGACCGGGGGCTCGCCCGCCTCTACGTCGTCCTCACCCGGGCCGTGACGTCCCTGACCATCCTGCACGCCCACGATCTGCCCCCGGAGCTGACATGAGTGAGGAGCCGGCATGAGCGAGGTCACCCTGCGGTACGGCGGTCCCGGCGACGTCGACGCCGTGCTGCGGTTCTGGCTGGAGGCCGCGGAGAACACCGACCGGCACGACGACGCCGCCAAGGTCGCGGCGCTGGTCGAGCGTGATCCCGAGGCGCTGCTGATCGCCGAGATCGGCGGCCGCGTGGTCGGCACGCTCATCGCGGGCTGGGACGGCTGGCGGGCGAGCCTCTACCGGCTCGCCGTCGACCCCTCCGAGCGGCGCAAGGGCATCGGATCGCAGCTGATCCGGGCCGCCGAGGAGCGGTTCCGGAAGTACGGCGCGTTCCGGGTCGACGCGATGGTCCTCAACGACAACGCCCTGGCGCACCACGCCTGGACGGCGGCGGGATACACGATGCAGACCGACTGCGCCCGCTGGGTCAGGCGCCTCACCTGAGCCGTGGGGATCAGTCGTCGATCGCCTGGTAGAGCGTGGTCCAGAAGTCGTGGATGAGCCGCGCCGAGTCCGGGGTCGACATCCCGACCTGGGTGAGCAGGATTCCGGTGAGCTGCTCGTCCGGGTCGGCATAGGTCGAGGTGCCGCTTCCGCCGTCCCAGCCGAACTGGCCGACGGACGCGTAGTCGCCACGGTAGGTGCGCACCGCCATCCCCATGCCCCAGCCGCCGTGCTGCCCCTGGCCGAAGGACACATGGACGTTGTCGGCGGCCATGGCGGTGCGGGCGGCGTTCTGCTCGGGAGTGAGGCGGTTGGTGGTCATCAGCTCGACGGCGGGCCGGGACAGGATCCGTTCGCCCCGGTGCCTCCCGCCGTTCAGCAGCATCCGGAAATAGGCGTGGTAGTCGTCGACGGTGGAGACCAGCCCCCCGCCACCGCCCTGGAACGCCGGAGGCCGGCTCCACCGGCCCCCCTCGGCCTCGTCCCACACGGTGAACTCTCCGGTCCCGGGGTCGGGGGCGTAGAGGGTCGGCAGCCGGTCGATCTTGTCGGCGGGCACGTGGAAACCGGTGTCCTTCATCCCCAGCGGCTCGAAGACGCGTTCCCGCAGAAACGTCTCGAACGACCGGCCCGTGACCCTGGCGACGAGCACGCCGAGCAGATCGCTGCTGATGTGGTACTGCCAGCGCTCTCCGGGCTGGTGCATCAGCGGAAGCGTGCCGAGACGGCGGATCCACTCGTCCGGCTCGGGCATCGGCACCGGCAGGTCGGGCGTGAGCCCCTGCTCGAAGACCGCGCCCATGATCGGGGTGCCGAGCGACGTCATGTCCATGCCGAGCCCGAACGTGGAGGTGAGCAGGTCGCGTACGGTGATCGGCCGCCGCGCCGGCACGGTGTCGTCCAGCGGGCCGTCGATCCGCTTCAGCACCCGCCGGTCGGCCAGTTCCGGCAGCCACTGCTCCACCAGGTCGTCCAGCCGCAACCGGCACTCGTCGAGCAGGACCATCGCCGCCGCGACGGAGACCGGCTTGGACGTCGAGGCCATCCGGAAGATCGTGTCGCGGCGCATCGGCGCGCCGCCGTCGTGGCGCATCGTCCCGATCGCCTCGACGTGCGTCTCCTCGCCCCGGCCGACCAGGGCGACGAGCCCGGGAATCCGTCCCGAGTCGACGTGCCGTGCCAGCACCTCGCGCAGTCTGCGCAGCCCCGCCGCGGAGAAGCCGCCGTTGCCGTTTCCCATCATGAACCGCCCTATCCAGCGTTGTTCGCGAATCCCTGAACGCTCGCAAAGCTACATTGCATTCACAAAGTAGTCAACAAACTTTCCGGAAGAACGCCCAGATAGACCAGGTGTCACTGCCCTTTATTGCAATGACTGTGGCACTGAATGCAATAGGTGGACGGCCCATGCTTTGCAATGGGCTCAGGGTGAATGCATACTGTGCGGCGGGTGTGCGGGCGCGGAGCCGCGCATGCCGGCAGACAGGAGACGATTGCCGTGCCCGGAGGCAGACTCACCAACGAGGACCGTCAGCACATCGCCGCGGGGCTGGCCGAGGGACTCGGATACGCGGAGATCGGCCGGCGGCTGGGACGCCCCGCCTCGACCATCATGCGGGAGGTCACCCGGAACGGCGGACCGGACGACTACGGGGCAGACCGGGCGCACGAGGCCACGCGGCACCGGGCGCGCCGCCACAGGCAGGCACAGCCGCCGACGCCGCCGGTCCCCGACGGCGGCCATGGGCGTGATCCCCAGGCGGTGCGGGACTTCACGGAGTCCTTCACCGCCCTCCTCGTGGAGCAGGGGCTGCCCCGGATGGAGGCCAGGGTGCTGACCTGCCTGTACGTCACCGATTCCGGCGCTCTCACCGCCGCCGACCTGGTTGAGCGGCTTCGCGTCAGCCCGGCGTCGGTCTCGCACGCCGTCGCCTTCCTCGAACAGCAGGGAATGCTCAGGCGGGAGCGGGTTCCCGGCGCGCGGCGTGAACGCTATGTCATCGACGACGAGATCTGGGTGCGGTCCATCCTCGCCTCTCTGCGGATGAACGAGGCCCTGGCGGCCGCGTCACGGCGCGGAGCCGGGATTCTCGGGGCCACGACCCCGGCGGGCGCCCGCTTCGGGTCCTCCGCCGAACTTCTCGCCCTCGTGAGCGAGGCCTTCCGGCAGGTCCTGAAACAGTGGCGGCAGGGCTGACCGCCCGGCGCCCATACACGTGGGGAGACCGGGCGCAAGGGAAAGGGCGGCTCCCCCGAGGGGGAACCGCCCTTCCTGGTGAAGCGGGAGAGCAGGACTCAGAAGTCCATGTCGCCGCCGCCGGGCATGGCGGGGGCCTTCTCCTTCTCGGGCTTCTCGGCGATGACGGCCTCGGTCGTGAGGAACAGGGCCGCGATGGACGCCGCGTTCTGCAGCGCCGAGCGGGTGACCTTGGCCGGGTCGATGATGCCCGACTCGAACATGTTGACGTACTCGCCGGACGCGGCGTTGAGGCCCTCGCCCGCGGGCAGGTTGCGGACCTTCTCCACCACGACGCCGCCCTCGAGGCCGGCGTTGACGGCGATCTGCTTCAGCGGCTCCTCGAGCGCCTTGCGGACGATCGCCGCGCCGGTCGCCTCGTCGCCGTTGACCTCCAGCTTGTCGAACGCGTTGGCGCCGGCCTGCAGCAGGGCCACGCCACCGCCGGGGACGATGCCCTCCTCGACCGCGGCCTTGGCATTGCGGACGGCGTCCTCGATGCGGTGCTTGCGCTCCTTGAGCTCGACCTCGGTCGCCGCGCCGGCCTTGATGACGGCGACGCCGCCGGCCAGCTTGGCGAGACGCTCCTGGAGCTTCTCGCGGTCGTAGTCGGAGTCGGTGCGGTCGATCTCGGCGCGGATCTCGTTCACGCGGCCGGAGATCTGCTCGGCGTCACCGGCGCCGTCGACGATCGTGGTCTCGTCCTTGGTGACGACGATCTTGCGAGCGCGGCCGAGCAGGTCGAGGGTGGCGTTCTCCAGCTTGAGACCGACCTCCTCGGAGATGACCTGGCCGCCGGTCAGGATCGCGATGTCCTGCAGCATGGCCTTGCGGCGGTCGCCGAAGCCGGGGGCCTTGACGGCCACGGACTTGAACAGGCCACGGATCTTGTTGACGACCAGGGTCGCCAGGGCCTCGCCCTCGACGTCCTCGGCGAGGAGGACCAGCGGCTTGCCGGACTGCACGACCTTGTCGAGCAGCGGGAGCAGGTCCTTGTTCGCCGAGATCTTCTGGTTGGCGATGAGGATGTAGGCGTCCTCGAAGACCGCCTCCATACGCTCGGGGTCGGTCACGAAGTAGCCGGACACGTAGCCCTTGTCGAAGCGCATGCCCTCGGTGAGCTCCAGCTCCAGACCGAAGGTGTTGCTCTCCTCGACGGTGATGACGCCTTCCTTGCCCACCTTGTCCATCGCCTCGGCGATGAGCGCGCCGATCTCCGGGTCGGCGGCGGAGATGGAGGCCGTGGAGGCGATCTGCTCCTTGGTCTCCACGTCCTTGGCGAGCTTCGACAGCTCCTCGCTGACGCGCTCGACGGCGGCCTCGATGCCCTTCTTCAGCGACATCGGGTTGGCGCCGGCGGCGACGTTGCGCAGACCCTCGCGGACCAGCGCCTGGGCGAGCACGGTGGCCGTCGTCGTGCCGTCACCGGCGACGTCGTCGGTCTTCTTCGCGACTTCCTTGACCAGCTCGGCGCCGATCTTCTCCCACGGGTCCTCGAGCTCGATCTCCTTGGCGATGGAGACACCGTCGTTGGTGATCGTGGGGGCGCCCCACTTCTTCTCCAGCACGACGTTGCGGCCCTTGGGGCCGAGGGTCACCTTCACGGCGTCGGCGAGCTGGTTCATACCGCGCTCGAGACCGCGCCGGGCGTCCTCGTCAAACGCGATCATCTTGGCTGCCATTAGGCTAGACCTCCCAGTAGCAGGGTGTCTTCAACGGACCGAGCCGACGCCCGCGACGGCGTGGACCCGCTATCCCTGCGCGAGCCCCATCGCCCCGATCCCGGTTGTTGTCACTCTCGACCTCAGAGTGCCAAACAAGTATTTAGCACTCTACCCCCGAGAGTGCAAGCGGAAGCCACTCTGACCAGCTTGGACGAGGTTCCCGAACACCCGGACGAGCCCGGACGAGCCGAAGGCCCGGCCCGCGGAACGCGGACCGGGCCTCCAATGGTCGCTTGACGGGATCAGACGGCCCGTACGGCCTCCGCCTGCGGGCCCTTCTGCCCCTGCGTGATGTCGAACTCAACCCGCTGACCCTGCTCGAGGGCCTTGTAGCCGTCCATCATGATTGCCGAGTAATGGACGAACACGTCCTTCCCACCGTCTACCGCGATGAAGCCGTAGCCCTTGTCCGCGTTAAACCATTTGACGGTGCCCTGCGCCACTTCCGACTCCTCTTGCTGGGCTGGGGACCACACCCAAGAAGCCCCCGGTTTTGTCGATCGTCTTCGACCATACCCGTGTCAAGGCGTAGAACAACAGAGTCAATCCGCAAACTACTACGGCGCGTTCGCTCAAAGCGGTACAGACGATTATTCACTTTTCTACCGAAAGGTTGAGAGCTTCACCATTCGCTCTGGCGACATCTCACTTCCCCGGCGAGAGAAGTGCATGTCAGGTGCCCGGCGGCGGTGTCGCGGCTCAGCCCCCGGCGACGGCGGGGATGACCGAAATCTGTACCCCGTCCGGCGTGGCGGTGTCCAGCCCATCGGCGAAACGGACGTCCTCTTCTCCGACATAGACGTTGACAAAACGCCGGATCTTGCCCGTCTCATCCAGGATTCGACCTCCGATGCCCGGATAGTCCGCATCCAGCTTCTGCAGGACCTCACGGAGCGTTCCCCCCTCCCCGCTTACCTCCGCGACGCCGTCGGTGTACGTCCGCAGAATCGTCGGAATCCGCACGGAAACGCTCATTGTTCACTCGCTTTCGTTGCTGCCGATGGGCCTGTGATAACGCTTTCAGTTGGCGAATGCCGCACGGAAGGCGTCGAGGGAGGGACGGATGACCGCGGTTGGACGGGCCTGCTCGGCCACCGCGTCAAGTGTCTTGAGACCGTCGCCGGTGTTCAGCACTACGGTTTCGGCCTCGGGGTCGAGGCGGCCCTCGCGCACGAGCTTGCGCAGCACGCCGACCGTGACGCCGCCCGCGGTCTCGGCGAAGATGCCCTCGGTCCGGGCCAGCAGGCGGATCGCCTCGACCACCTCGCCGTCGTTCACGTCCTCCACCGCGCCGCCCGTACGGCGGGCGATGTCGAGCACGTACGGCCCGTCCGCCGGGTTGCCGATGGCCAGCGACTTGGCGATGGTGTCCGGCTTGACCGGCTGCACCACGTCCTGCCCGGCCTTGAACGCGCGGGAGACCGGCGAGCAGCCCTCGGCCTGCGCGCCGAAGATCCGGTACGGCCGCTCCTCGACCAGGCCGAGCTTGATCAGCTCGCGGAAGCCCTTGTCGATCTTCGTGAGCTGCGAGCCGGAGGCCACCGGGACGACGATCTGCTCGGGCAGCCGCCAGCCGAGCTGCTCGGCGATCTCGTACGCCAGCGTCTTGGAGCCCTCGGCGTAGAAGGGCCGGAGGTTGACGTTGACGAAGCCCCACTTCTCGCCCAGCTCGTCGCCGATGAGCTCGGAGCAGAAGCGGTTCACCTCGTCGTAGGTGCCGTCGATGGCGACCAGGCGGCCGCCGTACACGGCGGCCATGGTGACCTTGGCCGGCTCCAGGTCGGCGGGGATGAAGACGCAGGAGTCCAGCCCGGCCCTGGCCGCCGCGGCGCCCACCGCGCCGGCGAGGTTGCCGGTGGACGAGCACGAGAGGGTGTGGAAGCCGAAGGTGCGCGCGGCCTCCAGCGCGATCGCGACGACCCGGTCCTTGAAGGAGTGGGTCGGGTTGCCGGAGTCGTCCTTGACGTGCAGCGACCGCAGCCCCAGCTCGGCCGCCAGCCGGTCGGCCCGCACGAGCTTGGTCCAGCCGGGCTGCAGGTTGGGCTTGTCCGCCACCCCGGCGGGGACGGGAAGCAGGGAGCGGTACCGCCAGATGTTCGCCGGGCCCGCCGCGATGTCCTCCCGGCGGACCTCTCCGAAGTCGTACGCCACCTCGAGTGGGCCGAAACACTCCGTACAGGCGAAGACCGGGCCGAGGTCGTAGTGGGCGCCGCACTCGCGGCAGGACAGACCGGTGGCGGGGCCGAAGTCGGTGGCGGTGGTGGGGGTCGCGGTGCTGATGTGCGCCATGAAGCGAGGCCTTTCCCTCATCTTCGCTCGCGACCGCCCTGGCCGCGAGCCGGAATTGGCACCTGTCCCGGCCGGGCCTCGTGGGCACGAGTTCGACACCGGGGAGGTTGCCGGGGCTTCGCAGGGCCGGTCCCTCCACCCCTCTGGATGAGCATCTTCAGTTGTGGGACCTTCGAAAAAGGTCCTCCAGCACTGTACCCCGGCGTCCCCTGTGTCCGTTCCGCCGTCTCGGATGGCGAGACGGTTTGTATCAGCCGTAGGCCTCGCCGAGCGCGCTCTGCACGTACTTGCGCGCCTGGTGTATCCGGGACTTGACGGTGCCGAGGGGAATGCCGAGCTGGTCGGCGACCTGGGAGTAGTCGAGCTGGCAGATGTCGCGCAGCACGAGCGCCTGGGCGAGGTCGGGCCGCTCGGCCTCCAGCGCCTCCATCGCGTCGAGCAGGTCGAGCCGCGACCCCGCGATGACGCTCACCCGCCGCGGGTCCGGCCGCTGCTCGGGCAGCTCCTCCGCCTGCTCGGACGAGCGCCGCTTGAGCGACCGGTAGGTCGTCCTGGCGCAGTTCACGGTCACGATGTGCAGCCAGGTGCTGAACTTGGCCCGGCCCTCGAACCGGGCGATGTTGCGGGCCACGGCGAGCAGCGTGTCCTGCGCCGCCTCCTCCGCGTCCTGCCGGTACGGTAGTAGCCGCTCGCAGTGCCGCAGCACGTCGGGCTCGATGCGCCGCAGCAGCTCACCGAGGGCGCGGTGATCTCCCCGGGCGGCCGATCCGGCCAGCTCCTCGGTGACGTCGTCCAGTGCCATCCCGTTCCAGCCCTCCCGCGATCGGTTGACATCCTATTGATGGAGGTCCGCTTTTATTAATCTTCCGGCATGCGCGCCCGCTCTGATCGAGGGGAAACCCCAATGAGCAGCTCCGTCCTGATCGCGTCCAACCGGGGCCCGGTGTCCTTCACCCTGTCGGAGGACGGCGGCCTGACCATGCGCAGGGGCGGCGGCGGGCTCGTGTCCGGGCTGTCGGACGTGGTCAGGGACACCGACGTGCTGTGGGTCTGCGCGGCGCTGTCGGACGGCGACCGCGGGGCGGTGCGGCAGGCGCCGGGGGGCCGGCTCGACCGGGCGTTCGAGACGGGGCCCATCCGCATGCTGGACATCCCGCCCGCGGTCTTCCACCGGGCCTACAACGCGGTGGCGAACTCGACCCTGTGGTTCGTCAACCACCTGCTCTACAACACGCCCTTCTCCCCCGAGTTCGGCACCCGGTTCGCGCGTGAGTGGGAGTCGTACCGCACCTACAACGGCGCGTTCGCGCTCGCGCTGGCGGAGGAGGCCACGCACCGGGCCCGCGTGATGGTGCAGGACTACCACCTGACGCTCACCCCCGCGATGCTCCGGGTCGAGCGGCCCGACCTGCGCATCGGCCACTTCTCGCACACGCCCTGGGCCCCGCCGGAGTACTTCGCGCTGCTGCCCGAGGACGTCGCGGCGGAGGTGCTGTCGGGCATCCTCGGCGCCGACCACGCCGGCTTCCTCACCGCCCGCTGGGCGCGCGCCTTCATGGACTGCTGCGCCGCCCTGCTCGGGGCGCGGGTGGACCACGCGGCCCGTACGGTGACCTGGGGCGGCAGGACCACCCGGATCGGCGTGCACCCGCTCGGGGTGGACGGCGACGCGCTGCGGGCGCGGGCGGCCGAACCGGACGTCGAGTCGCACATGGCGGCGATCAGGGACCACGTCGGCGACCGCAGGCTGATCGTGCGGATCGACCGCACGGAGCTGTCCAAGAACATCGTCCGCGGCCTGCGGGCCTACCAGGAGTTCCTGGAGGGCCATCCCGAGTGGCACGGACGGGTGGTCCATTTGGCGTTCGCCTACCCCTCCCGGCACGACCTGCCGGAGTACCGCGAGTACACAGCGGCCGTGCAGCGGTGCGCCAAGGAGATCGAGGACGAGTACGCCACCGAGGACTGGGACCCGCTGATCCTCAACGTCAACGACGACTACCCGCGCTCGCTCGCGGCGTACCGGCTGGCCGACGTGCTGCTCGTCAACCCCGTCAGGGACGGCATGAACCTGGTGGCCAAGGAGGGCCCGATCCTGTCGCCCCGGTGCGCGCTCGTGCTGTCCCGCGAGGCGGGCGCGGCGGCCGAGCTCGGCGCCGACTCCCTGCTGGTCAACCCGTTCGACGTCACCGCCACGGCGGCGGCGCTGCACGAGGCGCTGACGCTGCCGGAGGAGGAGCGCCTCGACCGCGGCCTGCGGCTGCGGGAGGCGGCCACCGCGCTGCCGCCGCGGCGCTGGTTCGACGACCAGATCGCCGCGCTGCGCTGAGACGCACCGGCGACGGCGGCGGCGCTCAGTTCCAGGTGGCCTTCTTGAGGATCCCGTCCAGGCCCGGGGTGTTCCACTGGTCGACGATCAGGATCTTCGACGTGGGCAGATACCACTCGCGCTGGCTGTAGCGCATCTTCACCCTGAACTTCTTGTCGACGCAGGTCCCCGCCCACGCGTGGTAGTCCGCTCGGTGACCCGCCCCGACCTTCCGCAGCCCCTTGCCGGCGAGCTTCATGGTGCCCTTGTACAGGCGGACGGTCCTCGGGCAGACCGAGACGTCGGTCGCGGGATCGAACCCGTACCTGGGGTTGTAGGACTGGAACGTGTGGTTGCCGATCTTGAGGGCCTTCGGGCCCAGCACCCAGAAGCCGTGGCACCCCGCGTCACGGAAACCGAAGTCCATGGTGCCGAGACTGGGGCACGAGCCGGTGACGACGCGGGTCCAGTCCGTGCCGGCCTGGACCGCCTTCCACGACGCGGGGATGGTGAGGGTCAGGCCCTTGCGCAGGTGGACCTGCTTGGTGCCGCTCGCGGACGCCGCGGAAGGAGCCGCCAGGGTGGCCGTCAGCACGGCCAGCCCGGCCGCCGCGGTCGCAATGGTCTTTCCGATCATGTCTCCTACGGTAGGCCAGGCCACTTGGAGACGACTTGCGGGGCGATGCCGGCGAGAGGTCAGTGCCAGGTGGCCTTCCTGAGGGTCCCGTCCAGGCCGGGGGTGTTCCACTGGTCGACGATCAGGATCTTCGACGTGGGCAGGAACCACTCCCGCTGGTGGAAGTGGGCCTTGACCTTGAACTTCGTCATCGTCACGCACGGCCCCGCCCAGTCGCGGTAGTAGGCCTTGTGCCCCGGCCCGACCTGGCGCAGCCCCTTCGCGACGAGCTTGGTCTGGCCGATGTAGAGGTTCTTCCGCACCGGGCAGGGCCCGACGTCGGTGGCCGGATAGAACGGCCCGTCCGGCGTGTACGCGTTGAACAGCTCATGGCCGATCTTGATGGCCTTGGGACCCAGGACCCAGAAGCTGTGGCACCCCGAGTCGCGGAAGCCGTAGTCCGCGGTGCCGCGCGTGGGGCACGAGCCGGTGATGACGCGGGTCCAGTCCGTGCGGACGGCGTCGACCCGCCACGAGGCGGGGATGGTGAGCGTGAGGCCCTTGCGCAGGTGTACCTGCCTGGTGCCGCCGAGGTCGCTCGCGGACGCCGCCGCGGGAGCCACCAGGGTGGCGGCCGCGAGGGCGGCGGTCAGCACGGCGAGCCCGGCCGGGATGGTCTTCCGGTTCATGTCCGGAACGTTAGACCTGCCCGCTTGCAGACCGCTTGCCAAGCGATTCCACCAGGTCGCCGAGGAGGGCCACCACGCCGTCGGGGCCGTCCACCACCAGGTCGGCGCGTTCCGCCAGCTCGGTCACCTCGGCGGACCCGCTGCACACCCGTACGCCGGGCAGGCCGGCCTCCTCGACCGCGGCGAAGGCCGCGAGGTCGCCGAGGTCGTCGCCGGCGAACATGACCGAGCGTGCGCCGCGCTCGGCGAGGAAGGCCGACAGCGCCCGGCCCTTGTCCATGCCGCCGGGCCGCAGTTCCAGCACCATGCGGCCCGGCTCGACCGCGAGCCCGGCCTCCCCGGCCAGCGCCGCGACCGGTCCGCGCAACTCCTCCAGGGCCGCGGCGGGGTCGGCGCACCGCCGGGTGTGCACGGCGACGGCGTGGCCCTTGTCCTCGATCCACGCGCCCGGCAGCCCGGCCACGAGATCGGGCAGCCGGGTCCGTACGAGGTCGAGCCCCGGCGGCGGTGGCGGGGCGGTCACGCGGCCGTCCTCCCAGCGTTCGAGGCCGTAGTGACCGAGGATCACCAGGCCGGGCACGTCCCCGAGCGACGGCCCGCCGGGGACCTCCCCCAGGCCGATGGCCGTCAGGGGCGGCCGGCCGGTGACGACGACCACGGCGCGTACGAGCGGGGCGAGCGCGGCCAGCACGCCCGGCACCGCGGGGTGCACGCGGGCGGCGGCGGGGTCGGGGACGATCGGGGAGAGCGTGCCGTCGTAGTCGAGCCCGATCACGGCGCCTGCCGGGTCGGCGACGATCGCGTCGAGTCCTGGGTGCGCGGGCAGTGTCATGGCCTCGTTCCGGAGAAGTGGTCGGGACGCTTCGGCGCGCCGTGCGGGGACGGTGAGCGGGTGTCTCAGGGGTGCATGCCGAACCTGCGGGCGGAGCGGTCACGCCGCCGGCCGGCCCTCATCCGGCGCAGTCGCTTGACCAGCATGGGGTCGTGCTCCAGCGCCTCCGGCCGGTCGATCAGCTCCCCGAGTAACTGGTAGTACCGGGTGGCGGAGACGCCGAAGGCCTCCCTGATCGCCTGCTCCTTGGCGCCCGCGTACCGCCACCACTGACGCTCGAACGCGAGCATCTCGCGGTCGCGGTCGGAGAGGTCGAGCCCGTCGCCGCCGGTCGGTTCGGTGTCCATCCGCTCCTCCTCGATCGGCCGCGAGCCCGTCCCTCATGGTAAAGGGACGCACGACGTTGGACGACCCGGGGTGTGCAGAGGAGAGCGGCCGACGTAGTGTCACGTGGTGTGAGCTCTGTAATCACGCTTCTTACCGACTACGGGCTGGAGGACGGGTTCGTCGCCGCGTGCCACGGCGTGATCGCGGGCATCGCACCGCAGGCTCGGATCATCGACGTGGGTCACCTCGTTCCCGCCGGGGACGTGCGGCGCGGCGCGGCCATCCTGGCGCAGACCCTGCCCTATCTGCCGGCCGGCGTCCACCTCGCCGTCGTCGATCCCTCCGTCGGCGGCAACCGCCGCCCGGTCGCGGTCGAGGCGGGCGGGCGGGTGTTCGTCGGCCCGGACAACGGCGTCCTGTCGTGGGCCGTCCGGGCCGCCGGCGGCGCCGACGCGGCCTACGAGATCACCAACAGGGAGCTGTTCCTGGCCAACGTCTCACCGACCTTCCAGGGACGCGACCTGTTCGCCCCGGTGGCGGCGCACCTGTGCGCCGGCCGGGCGGTGGCCGACGTGGGACCGCCGATGCCGGTGGACCGCCTGGTGACCCTGCCCGCCCCGACCTGCCGCCTGCGGGACGGCGCGGCGGAGGGCGAGGTGCTGTCGGTGGACCGGCACGGCAACGTCCAGTTCTCGATCACCGCGACCGACCTGGCCGAGATCGGCGTACGGCTCGGCGACACCCTGGCCGTGTGGCTGGGCCGTCGCCAGGTCGCGGTGCCGTACCGGGAGACCTTCACCGCCGTGCCGCCGGGCGACCTCGTGGCGTTCGCCGACTCCGCCGGCCTGGTCGCGATGGCGATCAACGCCGGGGACGCCGCCGACCGCCTGGGCCTGCCCCCGGGCGCGCACGTACGGCTGTCGCCCGGGCGCTGACCCGGCGGCGGGTCTCCTACTCGGCGTTGACCACGTCGCGGGCCTCCGCGAAGTGGCAGGCGCTGGGATGCGCGCTGCCCGGGCGGGCCTCCAGCGCGGGCTCCTGCTCGGCGCAGATGTCCTGCGCCTTCCAGCAGCGGGTGCGGAAGTGGCAGCCCGACGGCGGGTTGGCCGGCGAGGGCGGGTCGCCCTGCAGGATGATGCGCTGGCGGGTCTCCCGGCCCTCCGGGTCGGGCACCGGCACCGCCGACAGCAGCGCCTGCGTGTACGGATGGGTCGGGCTGTCGTAGATCTCGGCGTCGTTCCCGAGCTCGACGATCTTGCCGAGGTACATCACCGCGATCCGGTCGGAGATGTGGCGGACCACCGACAGGTCGTGCGCGATGAAGATGTAGGCGAGGTTGAACTCGTTCTGCAGCCGCTCCAGCAGGTTCATCACCTGCGCCTGGATCGACACGTCGAGGGCGGAGACCGGCTCATCACAGATGATGATCTCCGGCTGGAGCGCGAGGCCGCGCGCGATGCCGATGCGCTGACGCTGGCCGCCGGAGAACTGGTGCGGGTAGCGGTTGATGTGGTCGGGGTTGAGGCCCACGACCTCCAGCAGCTCCTGCACCCGCTGCCGCCGGCCGCCCTTCGGCGCGACGTCCGAGTGGATCTCGAACGGCTCGCCGACGATGTCGCCGACCGTCATCCGGGGGTTCAGCGAGGTGTACGGGTCCTGCATCACCATCTGGATGTTGCGGCGCATCCGCTTGAGCTCGGCGCCCCTGGCGGTGGTGATGTCCCTGCCGTTGATCCGGACCGAGCCCGACGTGGGCCGCTCCAGCGCCATCAGCAGCTTGGCCAGCGTGGACTTGCCGCAGCCCGACTCGCCCACGACCCCGAGCGTCTCGCCCTTGCGCAGGTCGAAGGAGACCCCGTCCACCGCCTTGATCGCGCCGACCTGCCGCTTGAAGACCACGCCGTAGTTCAGCGGGAAGTGCTTCACCAGGTCGCGGACTTCGAGGATGGGCTCAGCGGGAGCCGTCATCGAGAACCTCCCTCCAGTAGTGGCAGGCGCTGCCGCGGGTGTCGCTGACCGTGTACAGCGGTGGGACGTCGGTCACGCAGTTCTCCTTGCGATACGGGCACCGCGGGTGGAAGGCGCAGCCGGTGGGCATGTCGAGCAGGTTCGGCGGCATGCCCTTGATCGCGTACAACTCCTGGCCCTTGAGGTCCACCCGGGGGATCGACTCCAGCAGGCCCTTGGTGTAGGGGTGGGCGGGAGCGCGGTACCCGTCGAAGACCGAGGCGTGCTCGACGATGCGCCCGCCGTACATGACCGCGATCTTGTCGGCCACGTCGGCGACGACGCCGAGGTCATGGGTGATCAGGATCAGGCCCATGTCGCTTTCCTGCTGCAACTCCGCCAGCAGTCCCATGATCTGCGCCTGCACGGTCACGTCCAGGGCGGTGGTGGGCTCGTCCGCGATCAGGATCTCCGGGTCCAGCGCGATCGCCATCGCGATCATGATGCGCTGGCGCATGCCGCCGGAGAACTGGTGCGGGAAGTCGTCGACCCTGGACTTGGCGCCCGGGATCCTGACCCGGTCCATGAGCTCCACGGCCTTCCTGCGGGCGTCCCGCTTGGACATGCCCTGGTGGACGCGGAACATCTCCCCGATCTGCCAGCCCACGGTGAACACCGGGTTGAGCGCGGACAGCGCGTCCTGGAAGATCATCGCGATCCGGCGGCCGCGGATCTGGCTGTGGTCCTCGTCCCGCATCGTGAGCAGGTCGGTGCCGTGGAACCGGACCTCCCCCTTGGGGATGCGCGCCGGCGGCATGTCGAGGATGCCCATGATCGCCTGCGCGGTGACCGACTTGCCGGAGCCCGACTCCCCGAGCACCGCGAGCGTCTCTCCGGCGTTGACCGAGTAGGAGACGCCGTTCACGGCCCGTACGACGCCCTGGCGGGTCTGGAACTCGACGTGCAGGTTGTCCACGGCGAGCAGGGGTTCGTCGCCCGCGCGTTCCGCCGGGAGCAGATGCGTGTCGACAGATGGGTTCTTCACTTGCCGCCCCTCTTATCGAAGCTTCGGGTCGAGCGCGTCGCGGACGGCGTCGCCCAGCATGACGAACGCCAGCACGGTGATGCTCAGGAAGAGCGCGGGGAAGATGAGCGGTTCCGGCGCCTCCAGAAACCGGCGCCGGGCGTCGCCGATCATCAGGCCCCACGAGATCGCCGGCGGCTGGACGCCCACTCCCAGGAAGGACAGGCCGGCCTCGGCGGCGATGAAGACACCCAGGTTGAGGGTGGCCGTCACGATCACCGGGGCGATCGCGTTGGGCAGGATGTGCCGCACCATGATCCGGCCGGGCCCGGCGCCCAGCGCCCGGGCCGCGGTGACGTAGTCCTGGTTCTTGGCCGAGATGACCGCGGCCCGCATGATCCGCAGGATCAGCGGCCAGGCCAGCACGGCGAGCGAGAGGACCACGATCCAGGCTCCGGCGTTCTCCCGGCCGGCCACCGACAGGAACAGCAGCGCGCCGAGCACCGAGGGGATCGCGAAGAAGATCTCGGCGATCCGCGACAGCAGCACGTCGACCCAGCGGCTGTAGTAGCCCGCCAGCAGGCCGAGCCCGCCTCCGACGATGGCGCTGATCAGCGAGGTGGCGATGCCGACGATGACCGAGACCCGGGCGCCGTAGATGACCCTGGAGTAGGTGTCGCAGCCGAGGTTGTCGGTGCCGAACCAGTGCTTGGAGGTGATGCCCTCCCGCGCGTTGCTCAGGTCGCAGGTGGAGGGGTCGTAGGCGTTGACGGACGAGAACAGCGACGGGAAGGCCGCCATCAGGATCAGGATCAGCACGAGGATCGATCCCAGGATGAAGACCTTGTTCCGGCGGAGGTCGTGCCAGGCGTCCGACCACAGACTGGCCGGCCTGCGGGCCTTCTCCGGCTTGGCGTCCTTGTCCTTGGCCGATTCGGCCACAGTCGCGTTACTCATAGCGGATCCGGGGGTCGAGGACGGCGTACAGCAGGTCGACGATCAGATTGGCCAGGACGTAGACCAGGACCAGTACGGTCACGATACCGACCACCACCGCGTTCTCACGCAGGTAGACGGACTGGAAGAGCTGCTGGCCGATGCCGGGCAGGTTGAAGATCGTTTCGGTGATGATCGCCCCGCCCATCAGCGTGCCCAGGTCGGCGCCCAGATAGGTGATCAGCGGGATGAGCGAGTTGCGCAGCGCGTGCCGGCCGAGCACCCGTCGTCGTGGCAGGCCCTTGGCGACGGCGGTGCGGATGTAGTCGGCGCGGAGCGTCTCCATGAGGCTCGTCCGGGTGAGCCGGGTGAGATAGGCGATCGAGAGCCCGGCCAGCACCAGGCCGGGCACGATGTAGCTCCGCATGCCGTCCTGGATCCCGGCGACGGGGAAGAAGTCGATCCCGGTGTTCTGCTTCAGCTTCACGCCGAGCACGAGCTGCAGGACGAACCCGCTCACCAGCGTCGGGATCGAGACCAGCAGCAGGGTGAAGGCGAGCACCGCCTGGTCCTGCCACCTGCCCCGGCGGAGCGCCGCCCACAGGCCCAGCCCCACGCCGATGACCGCCTCGAACACGAGGGCGGTGATCGAGAGCTGGAAGGTCACCTGGAACTTGCCCTGGAACAGCGAGGACACCGGCACCCCGCGGAAGGTGGTGCCAAAATCACCGGACACGATGTCGCGGATGTAGTACCAATACTGGACGAGCAGCGGATCGTTCAGGTGGAACTGCTCGCGCATGCGCGCCACAAGCTGGGGGTCGAGACGCCGGTCCCCGCCCAGGGCCGCGATGGGATCACCCGGCAGCGCGTAGACGGTGGCGAAGAGCAGGAACGTGGTCCCCACCAGTACAGGGATCGCCTGCAGTAGGCGTCTGATCACGTAGCGACCCATGAGGTCTCCCGGTCATGAACAGGGGCAGCCCATTCTGTCTGTCATGGACTGCCCCTGAGGATGGTCGACTACCGGGGGGCAGATCAAGGACCGCCCCCCGAATAGCTCTTCGGTCAGGCCCGCTCGACGTTGAAGACGTCGATGCGCTCGAACGGGTCGATCTTGACGTTCTTCACGTTCGAGGAGAACGCGCCGTTCGTGGTGTAGAAGTAGATCGGCACGTACGCCATCTCCTTCAGCGCCAGGTCGTCGGCCTGCTGGTAGAACTTCACGCCCTCGTCGAGGGACGCGGCGGAGTCACCCTTGTTGAGCAGCTCGTCGAACTCCTTGTTGGAGTACTGGACGTAGTTGGAGCTGCCGCCGGTCCCGAAGATCGGGCGGAGGTAGTTCTCCGGGGACGGGTAGTCCATGATCCACGCCATCCGGAAGGCGCCCTTGACCTTGCCGTCGCCCAGGTCGTTGAGGATGTCGGCGAACTTCTCGTACGGCTTGACGCTGACCTCGACCTGGAGGTTGGTGCGGATGTTGTTGGCGACCGCCTCCATCCACTCCTTGTGGGCGCCGTCGGCGTTGTAGCTCAGGTCGATGGACTTGACGTCCTTGCCGCCGTTGGAGTCCCAGAGCGACTTGGCCTTCGCGGGGTCGAAGGTGCACGCCTCGCCGCAGGCGCCCTTGCGGTAACCGGCGACGACCGGGCTGATGTTGTCGTCGGCGGGGACGCGGGTGCCGGAGAAGACCTTGTCGGTGATGGTCGCCCGGTCGATCGACATCGAGATCGCGGTGCGCAGCTCGCGGCTCTTGGCGTACGCGTCACCGCTCTTGATGTTGAATCCGAGCCAGCCGATGCCGGAGGAGGGCTGCTCGATGTAGCGGTCGCCGAACTCGGCCTTGGCGCCGCCGATCTGCTCCGGCGGCAGCTGGTCCATGATGTCCAGGTTGCCGGCCCGCAGGTCGTTGTACGCGGTGTTCAGGTCGGTGTAAATCTTGTACTGGAGCGCGTCGACCTTGGCCTTGCCCTCCTTGAAGCCGTCGAAGCGGGCCATCTCGACCGTCTGGTCGGTCCCGCGCTTGTACGGCTTGCTCATCTTGAAGGGGCCGTCACCGATCGGGTTCGAGCCGTAGTCGGCCTTCAGCTTGCCCTCGGACTCGAAGGCGGCCTTCGGCAGGGGGTAGAAGGCGGTGTAGCCCAGCATGGTCGGGAAGCCCGAGTAGGGGTGGGTGAGCTCGACCGAGATGGTCTTGTCGTCCACCGCCTTGAGGCCCGACAGCGTCGTCGCGGTGGGCTCGGCGGCCTTCTTCGGGCCCTCCTCGCCGTCCGGGTCCTGCGGGTTCATGGCGTCGTAGCCCTTGAACACCGAGAAGAAGTAGTTGGACTGCTGCTGGTTCGGCCCGTAGGCCGTGTAGTTCCAGGAGTCCACGAAGTTCTGGGCGGTGACCGGCGTGCCGTCGTGCCAGGTGTAGCCGTCCTTGAGCTTGATCGTCCAGGTGGTCTGGTCGGTCGAGTCGATGGACTCCGCGATCCGGTTGACCGGCTTCTTCTGGTCGTCGTAGTCGACGAGACCGATGAACAGCGCGTTCAGCACCTCGGCGCCGCTGGTCTCGCCGGTGTTGCCCGGAATCAGGTCGTTCTGCGGCTCGGCGATCTCGATGCGGACCGGCTGCGCGGCGGAACCGGAGCCGGAGCCTGAGTTGTCGGACCCTCCACCACCGCCACAGGCGGCCACGGCGAGCGCCAGCAGCGCTGCTCCGGCGGTAATCCTTACGCCCCTAGTCACACGCATAGCGGATCTTGGTCCTCCCTCTAGGATGGGCGTTCACGCTGGTGCGACCCCGGGTTTGCGGGCACCGTCAAACCAGCTGACGTCCTGCCAGTCGTCCGGAGCATCCCTCACCTCTCGCACCAGAGGTATCTCCGGCACGTTGCAGTTCGGTCACACGTGCGCGAGTCGGGCGTCACACACGCAGTCCCGCGTGCCAACCCTAAACGCCCAGATAGGCACTAAAACCCCCTTTAGCGTACATTCACCGTGAGAGTGCGAGCCCTTGACCGGCGGAGTCGGTGGCACCCCCTCCCCGGTCCCCTTATCACGATGTCCTGGGCTACCGTTGACCAGTCGCAGCCACGTCCGGTGCGACAGCCGTCCCACCGACCTCCATCCAATAGAGTCACTGCCATGAGCCAGCCGGAATCCGCGGTCGCGGAGGCCCAGGGTGGCGGCCGAGCCCCGGAGTCGCTGGCCGCGCTCGCGGAGCGTCACGGACTGCGACGCGCCATCGCACGCCCCAGCATGCCCGCCTACCTGCGCCAACTGTGGGACCGGCGGCACTTCATCCTCACGTACGCCACGTCGCGCAACGTCTCGAAGTACTCCGAGTCGATGCTCGGCCAGCTCTGGCAGGTGCTGACGCCGCTGCTCAACGCCGCGGTCTACTGGCTGATGTTCGGCGTGATCCTCGGGCAGAGCAAGTCGATCGTCAACTACCCCGCGTTCCTCATCACCGGGGTCATGGTGTTCACCTTCACCCAGCGCACGGTGATCAGCGGGGCCAAGTCGATCTCGTCGAACCTGTCCCTGATCCGCGCGCTGCACTTCCCCCGCGCCTCGCTCCCGCTCGCGTACACCATGCAGGAACTGCAGCAGCTCGGCTACTCGATGGGCGTGCTGCTCCTGCTGGTGCTCGTCACGGGGGAGCCGATCACCTGGCTCTGGCTGCTGGTCCCGGTCACGCTGGCGATGCAGACCGTGTTCAACATCGGCATCGGCCTGTTCATGGCCCGCGTCGGCGCGTTCATGCGGGACATGAACCAGCTCCTGCCCTTCATCACCCGCACCTGGCTGTACGCCTCCGGCGTCTTCTACGCGATCGACGACAAGACCCGGGAGCTCCCCGACTTCCTCCGCTGGGCGCTGGAGTTCAACCCGGCGGCCGCCTACATCGAGTTCATGCGCGACCTGCTGATCTACCAGCGTTTCCCGGAGCGCTGGGCGTGGGTGACTTGCGTATTCTGGGCAGTGTTCGCGGTGATCGTCGGCTTCTGGTACTTCTGGCGGGCCGAGGAGAGGTACGGCCGTGGCTGAGCTGACCAAGGAGCAGGAGCTGTCCCAGGTGGCGCCCCAAGACCCCAAGACGCAGACCCCCTCCGAGACCCGGGACCCCGAGTCGCCCGACTCCACGACCGGGACGCCGACCGTCATCGTCGACGACCTCCACATCGTCTACAAGGTGTACGGCTCGGCCGGCGACGCCGAGAAGGGCAACGCGGCCAACGCGCTCATGCGCCTTCTCCGGCGCCAGGGACGGCCGCAGATGAAGGAGGTCCACGCCGTCAAGGGCGTGAGCTTCGTGGCCCACCACGGCGACGCCATCGGCATCATCGGCCGCAACGGCTCGGGAAAGTCGACCCTGCTGCGCGCGATCGCCGGTCTCCTGCCCCCGCACAAGGGCGCCGTCTACACGAACGGCCAGCCCTCCCTCCTCGGCGTCAACGCGGCCCTCATGAAGGAGCTGACCGGCGAGCGCAACATCATCCTCGGCTGTTACGCCATGGGGATGACGCCCGCCGAGGTACGCGAGAAGTACGACGAGATCGTGGACTTCTCCGGGATCGGGGAGTTCGTCCAGTTCCCCATGTCGACCTACTCGTCCGGCATGGGCGCCCGGCTCCGCTTCGCCATCTCGTCGGCCAAGACGCACGACGTGCTGCTGATCGACGAGGCGCTCGCGACCGGTGACCGCGAGTTCAAGCGCAAGAGCCAGGACCGCATCAAGCAGATGCGCCAGTCCGCCGGCACCGTCTTCCTGGTCGCCCACAACCTCGACGTGATCGAGGAGACGTGCAACCGCGTGATATGGCTGCACAAGGGGAAGATCAGAATGCAGGGCGACCCCCAGGAAGTCCTGGAGGCGTACAACAAAGCCTGAGAGAAACGGAGGGGTGAACGTGCCGACGCCGCCACCGATCCCGTACGACCACCTGCCCGAGGTGCCCGCGCTGACCGTCGAGAGCGACGACGTGCGGGACGGCGAGAGGCTCCCCGAGGCCCACGTGTTCGACGACTGGGGCATGGGCGGGCAGAACGTCTCCCCGCACCTGCGCTGGTCGGGCGCCCCCGAGGGCACCCGGAGCTACGCCGTCACCTGCTACGACCCGGACGCCCCCACGGGCAGCGGCTTCTGGCACTGGGTGCTGTTCGACATCCCGGCCTCCGTCACCGAGCTGCCGGCGGGCGCGGGCAACGGCCCCGACTTCAAGGGACTGCCCGAGGGGGCCAGGCACGCCCGCAACGACTTCAGCACGAAGGAGTACGGCGGCGCGGCGCCCCCGCCCGGACACCCGCACCGCTACCTCTTCGCCGTGCACGCGCTGGGCGTGGAGTCCCTCGGCCTGGACACCGACGCGCCGCCCGCCGTGGTCGGCTTCAACGTCACGGCCAACACGCTCGCCCGCGGCCTTATCGCACCGGTGTACGAAACCTGATGCCACAGGGCCCGGCGTTCCACTATGATTCGAACGGAGATTCGACATAGCGGAGGGCCGGGATGAGCGACCTCGCGTCGGCGATCGACAGTCTCGCCGCCGAAGACCCCTCGGAGCTGCCCGTCGGGCTGATCGCCGAGCAGCTCATCGATCTGCACTGGCAGATGGCCCGCCTGCAGGCCCAGATCGCCAGGCGCACCTACCTGCGCGCCTCCTCCGAGTCGCCCAACTAGCACCCCTCGCCGGGACGCGAACGGCCGGCACCCTCACGAGGTGCCGGCCGTTCGTCGTGGCCGAAGCCGGAATGTTCGATTCCTGGGTCAGTTGCCGTACCCGCGCACCCGCCCCGTCGGGACTGCGCCGGACACCAGGCCCGGTGCGGACGACACGGCGCCCGACAGGGCCGCGTCGGCGGTGACAGCCGCGGAGGAGGCCAACCGGGACGTCGCGGCGGTGGCCGCACCGGCTCCCCGCGCCGGCACGCTCGTGGTGGTCGCGGCGACCCCGGCGACCGCGCGGACGTCCGCGTTCACGCGGGCCGCGACGTCGGCGGTCACCGTACGGGTGCTGCTCGTGTCGGCGCACGGAACCAGCGTCAGCAGGCCGCCCGCGCTGCCGGCGGTCGCCGCGGCGGCGCCGTTCAGGTTGAGCAGCGCCTTGAGCCTGGCGGTGACGTCGAGCGCGGCGCTGACGTCGGCGCCCGCGGCGGCGACGGCCGCCGCCGAGGCATCCACGGCGTCGGCGGCCCGGCCGGAGGTCGTGACGACCGGCCGGCCGACCTGGGCGGTGAGAGCCGCGACGGCCTTCGCCTTGGCGCGCACGGCCGCCTCCACGGTGGCCCTGGCGTCGACGACCGCCTGCAGGGCGGCGCGCAGATGCGCCTCCAGGGTGGCGATCACGGCCGCGTCGACGGTGATCGTCGCGTCCGCGGCAGCGGCGGCCGCGGCGTCGACAGTGGCATCGACTGTGGCGTCCGCCGTGATGTCGGCGGCGATGTCGGCCGCGATGACGGCCGCGGCGTTGATCTGCGCGTTCGCGGTCGCGGTGAGAGCGGCCGTGGTCGTGCCTGCGAGGTCCGCGACGGCGACGAGGTCGGCCCGGAGCGCGGCGGTCACGTTCACCGCCACCTGGGCGGCGGCGTCGGCCTGCGCGACGGCGCCGCTCGCCGCGGCGCTCGTGCCGCTCGCCGCCCCGCTCGTCGTGCCGGCCACCGCGTCGGCGACCACGCCGGCCCGCAGGTCGGCCAGCAGGCTCGCCACCGCCGCGACCCGGGTGTTCGTGCACTTGACCGCGCACCCCTCGGCCTGCGCGGGCGCGGCGAGCATGCCGGCGACGCCGATTGCGACGGCGACGACGGCTGTCCTAACCAGTCGTTTCATTTGACTTGCCCCCGGTTCATATTCCTTTTCACGAGAGTGGGAATGACGAACCCAAGAACCCCCGTGCGTCGGCGGGCACGCCGACAAAGACGTCGGCATTTCTATCACCGCGGTTCGCGCCGGAAGGCCCATCGAGGTGGGGGATCCAGGCAGGACGACGCGCCAGAAAAATCGGGATATCGAGCATCGGACGACCACTTCACGGTCGCCCCAATCCCCGCGCAGCAGAAAGCTACGGTAAACACCGCGCCCGGTCGCGGCGGTGAATTTTTCCGCTCGCTTTTGGCGACGCGCGCGTGGCGCCCGTGACGCGCACCCGGCGGGCGCCGGCCCGCGGCCCCTGGGACTCCCTGCTCCCGACTGGCGCTATCGCGACATATCGCGTTAGGAGTTAGGCTGTCGGGGTGACCTACCTCACCCCGTACGCGGGCGACGATCCCGCGCAGCGCGCCTCCGACGCCGACCGCGACAGGATCGCGGCCGTGCTCGGCGAGGCGCTGGCCACCGGCCGCCTGACGAGCCTCGAACACGCCGACAGGCTCGACTCCGTCTACCACGCCGTGACGCTGGGCGAACTCGTGCCACTGATCAGGGATCTGCCGGACGTGTCCGGCCAGACGTCCGCGCTCCCCACGGACCGGCTCCGGATCTCGGCGGTGTTCAGCAAGATCATACGGCGCGGACGTTGGATCGCCGGGCGGCACACCGAGCTCAGCGCCGTCTTCGGAGCGCTGATCGTCGACCTCGACGAGGCGGTCCTGCCCGGCCGGGAGGTGACGCTTGAGGTGAACTCGTTCTGCGGGAAGATCATCATCACCGTCCCCCCGGATGCCAGGGTGATCGACCAGGGCGGCACCGTGTTCTCCAAGCGCGCGATCAGCGGCGGGGACGGCGCCGAGAACGGCCCGCTGATCCGGCTCACCGGCAACGCGCGCTTCGGCAAGATCGTGGTGTACCGGGGGACGCGCCGCTGACGGCCTACGATTCGGCCATGCAACCCACCGGCCGTACGCTGCCCGTGGCCCTGGACGCCATGGGCGGCGACCACGCGCCCGGCGAGATCGTCGCGGGAGCCGTGCGGGCGGTGCGCGAACGCGGCGTGCCCGTCGTGCTCGTCGGCCATCCCCGGGTGCTCCACCAGGAGCTGGCCGGGCACGACGCGGTCACCGAGATCCCCATCGTCCGCGCCGAGGAGGCCCTGGCGATGAACGAGGGCGCGCTGGCGAGCCTGCGGCGCCCGCGGTCCAGCATCGCCGTCGCGTGCCATCTCGTCCGGCGCGGCGACGCCTGCGCGGTGGTGTCCGCCGGGTCGACCGCCGGCGTCGTCGCCACGGGACGGCTGCGCCTGCGGGCCCAGCAGGGCGTCGTACGGCCCGCCATCGCGGTCGGCCTGCCGACGCTTCCCCAGCCCACCGTGCTGCTCGACGCGGGGGCCACGGCGGACGCCAAGCCCGAGATGCTGGTGCAGTTCGCCCAACTCGGGGTGGCGTACGCGGAGGCCGTGCTCGCCACGCGGCGTCCGCGCGTCGGCCTGCTCACGATCGGAGCCGAGGCCGAGAAGGGCAACAAGCTCGCCAAACGCGCGCACGAACTGCTCGTCGCCACCCCCGGCATCGACTTCGTCGGCAACGTGGAGGGACACGACCTGCTCACCGGGAAGGCCGACGTCGTCGTCACCGACGGGTTCACCGGCAACGTCGCGCTGAAGACGGTGGAGGGCACCGTGCGGTACACCTTCGACCAGTTCAGGGAGGCGATCGCGGACAGCCGCCTGGCCCGGCTCGGCGGGATGCTGCAGCGGGCCCGGCTACGCGAGCTGGCCGGCCGGCTCGACCCCGAGGCGCACGGCGGGGCCGTGCTGCTCGGGCTGAACGGCACGGTGGTGATCGCCCACGGCTCGTCGCGGGCCCGCGGGGTCGCCGCCGCCTGCGAGCTCGCGGCCCGCCTGTCGGCCCAGGGCGTCGTCGCCAGGATCGGCGAGCGGATCGCCGCGGGCAACCGGTCGCACCGCCGCCGCTGACCATGCGGACGACCGCCGGACGGACGGCGGGACGGCCGCCGATTTCGGCAGGCGGGCCGAAGTCGCGCGCCGATAAGCTTGACGCATGACCGACCCGCAGCTCGTGCTCACCGAGCGGGTCCAGCAGGCGCTGGGCTCCGCCTTCGGTCCGGAGTACGCCACCGAAGATCCGCTGATCAGGCCCTCACAGTTCGCCGACTACCAGGCGAACGTCGCGCTCAGCCTGGCCAAGCGGCTCCGACGTGCGCCGCGGGAGGTCGCCCAGGCCATCGCGGGCCACCTCGACACCTCCGACGTGAGCGTCGAGGTCAGCGGGCCCGGGTTCCTCAACCTGACGCTGCGCGACGGCTGGATCGCCGAGCAGGCCGGCCAGCGGCTGCTGGACGACCGCCTCGGCGTGCCGCAGCCGGCTCCGCAGACCGTGGTCGTCGACTACTCGGCGCCGAACGCCGCCAAGGAGATGCACGTCGGTCACCTGCGCACCACGATCGTCGGCGACACGCTCGCGCGTACGCACGAGCACGTCGGCAACCAGGTGATCCGGCAGAACCATCTCGGCGACTGGGGCACGCCGTTCGGCATGCTCATCGAGCACCTCCTCGACATCGGCGAGGAGCAGGCGCTCGGCCGCCTGGCCGCCGGTGACGGCAACGCCTTCTACCAGGAGGCGCGGCACAAGTTCGACACCGACAAGGCGTTCGAGGAGCGCTCCCGCCGCAGGGTGCCGCTGCTGCAGGGCGGCGACCCGCCGACCCTGCGCCTGTGGCACGAGTTCATCGAGTACACCAAGCGTTACTTCAACAAGGTGTACCGCGCGCTCGGCGTCACGCTCACCGACGACGACATCGCGGGCGAGAGCAAGTACAACCCCATGCTCGCCGACGTCTGCGACGAGCTTGAGCGCATGGGCGTGGCCGAGATGAGCGAGGGCGCGCTGTGCGTCTTCCCGCCCGGCTTCACCGGCCGCGACGACCAGCCGCTGCCGCTCATCGTCCGCAAGAGCGACGGCGGGTACGGCTACGCCACGACCGACCTCGCCGCGATCCGCTACCGGGTCCGCGACCTCAAGGCCGACCGGGTCCTGTACGTCGTGGGCGCGACCCAGTCGCTGCACTTCCAGATGGTCTTCGCGGCGGCCCGGATGGCCGGCTGGCTGCACGACGAGGTGAAGGCGGAGCACGTCCAGATCGGCAGTGTGCTCGGCAGCGACGGCAAGATGTTCAAGACCCGCAGCGGTGAGTCGGTCAAGCTCACCGAGCTGCTCGAGGAGGCGGTCGTCCGGGCCGAGGCGGTCATCGCCGAACGCGGGTACGAGCCGGAGGCCCGGCGGCAGATCGCCCGCCAGGTCGGCATGGGCGCCGTCAAGTACGCCGACCTGTCGGTCAGCCACGACAGCGAGTACGTCTTCGACTTCGACCGCATGCTCGCGCTGACCGGCAACACGGGGCCGTACCTCCAGTACGCCACGGCCCGCATCCGGTCGATCTTCCGCAATGGCGGGATCGACCCGGAGTCGGTCACCGGCCCGATCGTGCTCGGTCACCCGGCCGAGCGGGCGCTGGCGCTGCAACTGCTCGGCTTCGGCACGGTGGTCGCCGCCGTCGCCGAGCTGTCCGAGCCGCACCGGCTCTGCAACTACCTGTTCGACCTCGCGCAGGCGTTCACCTCGTTCTACGAGGGCTGCCCGGTCCTCAAGGCCGAGGAGGAGTCCGTACGGCAGTCGCGCCTGGCCCTGTCGGCGCTCACGCTGCGCGTGCTGCTGCGGGGCCTCGACCTGCTCGGCATCGAAGTGCCCGAGCGGATGTGAGCGGCGTGCCCGAACCCGCTCCGGCGTGCCTAACCCCTCGTCAGCGCGCCGAGCGTCTAGTCTGGCGCGGGCAAGGGAGTGCCAGCCGATCCCTCGGGGAGCGATCCGCGTGAGCATGGACCTGACCACGAGTCCGGACCCCGGAAACGTGGCCGACGCCACGGAGTTGCACCGCTACGCCGAAGCGCTGCTCGTCAGCCTGGCGGCCGACGGCACCACGCCCGAGCTGCCGCCGGGCGTCACGGACGTGCCGGGATACTGGCTCGCGCCGGCGGTCGAGACCCTCGTGCTGATCCTGTCGGGCGCGGACGCGCTGGAGCCGCTGGCCCTCGCCTCCCAGCTGGACGAACGGCGCACCGCCCTGTTCCTGTGCCTCGCCCTCGCCGTCTGCGGCCAGGGCGACCGCATCCACGCGTCCTGGCTCGGCACCGCCTTCGGCGACCTCTCCGAGGACCACCCGGTGGCCCCCGGCCAGCGGGCCCTGTGGCTGGCCGCGGCGCGGGGGGCGTACGGGCCGGTCGGCAAGATCTTCGTGCTGCGCAAGCTGGACGCGGTCGACGTGCCGGCCACCGACGACCGCTGGCTGAAGGCCATCGTGCCCGGATCGCCGGAGACGTCGGTGCCCCCCTCCCTGGAGCCGTTCCCCGAACTGGCGAAGGTCGCCGAGATCGAGCGGTCCCTGCAGGCGTCGGTGACGCTGCAGCGCCTCCGTGAGCGCTGCGACGCGATCACCTCCACCCGGCAGCCGGGCGAGGTCACCAAGGTCGTACGCGGCACCGTGTGGGCCGACGACGAGCCGCTGGCCGTGCTCCGCACGCTGGTCGGGCAGGGCGGCCCGGACGGGCCGCTGAGCTCGCTCACCGGCCATCTGCTGCAGGACCTGCGCCCCGACGCCGATCCGCATCTGGCCGCGCTCGCCCTGCATGTCGCGGCGCCCGCCGTCCGGGCCGCCGCCGAGGCGCTTGTCGACGTGGTGCGCGAGCCCCCGCCGGACGCCCTGGACGTGCCGATCCTCGGCTATGCGGTACGGCTCCGGCCCGAGGGCCCCGACCAGGAGTCGATGGCGGCGGCCGAGCAACGCCTCGTCACCGAGTGCGTGCCCAAGCGTGCCCGGCCCTGGCCGGCGTACCTGCTCCTGGTCCTCGCCGCCGCCGTCTTCGCCTGGGGTTTCGTGGTCAACCCGCCGCTGGCCCTCGGCGGCCTGGTGATCGCCGCGGTGGGCGGTCATCTGCTGTGGCGGCACCGCATCCAGGAGCACTCGGACGTGCGGTACGTCCAGTCGCGGGCCGGGAAGCTCGGCGATCTCGCCGACAAGGCCGTCTGGGCCCTGCACGAATACGCCAGGGAGTCCGAGGAGCGGGCCTCCGTCGCCGCCCGCGACCTCAGCGAGATCACCACTCTCCTGCGCCGGGGCCCACGGGCCGCCTGACGCCGCTTCGCCGTACGAACCACGGGCCCTCTCCCGCTGTATGGGAGAGGGCCCGTCAGTCTGTCAGGCGCGTGTGGGGCGCCGGTTCAGGCGCTGGAGACCTCCACGTTCGCGGGGGTGATCAGGAACACCTTGTCCGCGATCCGCTCGATGCGGCCCTCACAGCCGTAGGCGAGGCCCGCGGCGAAGTCGACCATGCGGGTGGCCTCCGCGGTCGACATGCCCGCCACGTCCATCACCACCGTGTGGCCCTCGCGGAAGTGCCGGCCGATCGTCAGGGCGTCGTCGTACTTGTGCGGGCGGACCATGACGATGTGGGCAGGGTCGGCATTGGGCTGCCAACGCTTGGCGGCGCGCTCGGCCGCCGGCATCCAGTCGTCCTCGTACTCGTCCTCGTCGGTGTAGGCCTCGTCGTACTGCTCTGCCCCACCCAGGCCAAGGTAGCTTGCCACCTTGCGCACAGCCCCCATCGGCTCGTCCTTTTCCGGCTTGTCCTTTTCCGGGCTTGTCCCTACACACGGGACCGTAATCGACGATTCAGCGAACCCCCACCGACACGCCCGGCCGTTTAAGGGTTGTTGGTTGGATAATGTAGCGGCCGAGTGCGTATGTCTTCGTCGTCAATTCTGTTTCAGCCCTTCCAGGGTAACTCTCGAACCCGCCTACCCCACGGAACACTTCGCAAACATTTTTCCCGGTCATCAGGAAGGACATCGTTCCCTCAGTAGATCACAACGTACGCCGCCGATGAAGGGTTCCGGAAATAAGATCTTGCTGGTAGAGCCGCCGCCGGCGGGTGCCGGGAGCACGAATCGAACCGCCGGCCAAGATGATCGAATTGCGTGGCGGATGCCCCGCCCGGAGGCCGGGAATTCGAAATTCGAAAATATTTGCGATAGCGGTCGCGGCCTCCATACAGCCGAACGCGCAGCCCAGGGCCGGTCGGAAGGCCGCTGGTGATCCTGGGTTCGGTACCGGAGCCGATGACGTTGCCACACGAGAAGTTAGAGGCACACAGACGCCCATAGGTTCCCGGAGGGCCCGAACTTCCCGTCTTAGCCCCACATCCGGCCCTCACTCACCCACCGGCCCGTCACCGCAAGGCCCTCAGAGCACCGGCAGGCGCCGGCGAGGTCGGCCGGCGGTCGGACACGACGATCGCCCTGTCGACCCAGATCCCCTACCGCGTCGAACCTCTGCTGAAGGCCGCGGTCACACCGGACACACCGTGACGGCCGGTATTTGGGCACAAAAAAAGGGGGGTCATCCCAAACGGGATGGCCCCCCTCAAAAGATTGTCCGGCGGCGTCCTACTCTCCCACACCGTCCCCGGTGCAGTACCATCGGCGCTGGTAGGCTTAACTTCCGGGTTCGGAATGTAACCGGGTGTTTCCCCACCGCTATAACCGCCGTAACCCCAT
>NZ_JABBWZ010000016.1:0-128538 GCF_014161435.1 Microbispora sp. H10949
GGCACATAGGCCGCACCGGTCTTCAACACCGCCAGCAACGCCACGATCAGATCACTGGTCCGCGGCAGGCACACCCCCACCAACACCCCAGCCCCCGCACCCAACCCCACCAGATGACGAGCCAACCGCTCAGCCCGCTCATCCAACTCCCGATACCGCACCACCCCGTCAACAGCCCGCACCGCCACCGCATCCGGACACCGATCCACCACCGCCTCGACCAACCCATGCACACACCCACCAGCCCCGACAGCCGGACCGGTCAGCGGACCACCGTCACCCAACACACCGAGGACCGACTTCTCGGCCTCGTCCAGCACGTCGAGTTCCGCGAGAGGCCCGTCCAGGCCTTCGGTGAGCACGCGCAGCGCCACGCCGAAGCGGCCGGCGAGGAGCCGGGCGGTCTCGGCGTCGAACAGGTCGGCGTCGTAGCCGAGGAACCCGGTGACGCGGTCGCCCGTCAGCCACAGGTACACCTCGACGTCGTACTGGATCGCGGCGGGCGCCATCGTCAGCGGCCGTACGGGCCGTCCGTCCAGGTGGAACTCGGGCAGGCCGTCCTGGAGGACGCACATCACCCGGAACAGCCGGTCTCCGCCGGTCCCCGCCGCCGCGGCGACCGTCTCCAGGGGGACGTGCGCGTGCGCGTACGCGCCGAGGCAGGTGTCGCGTACGGCGGTCAGGAGATCGCGGCCGGTCGCGGCGGCGGCGCTGTCGGTGCGCAGCGCGAGCATGTTGACCAGCGGGGCGATGGCTCCCGGTGCGCGGTGCCGCTCGACGGTCGCGATCGGCGCCCCGATCGTCACGTCGGGCTCCCCGGTCGTCCTCGCCAGCGTCAGGTGCAGGGCGGCGAGCAGCATCATGAACGGGGTGACCCGCTCGCGCTCGGCGACCTCCAGGGCGTGCCGTACGGCGGCCGCGTCCAGCGACACCGGGACCGCGGCCGAGCGGAAGCGCGGCCTGACGGGTCGCGGCAGGTCGGCCGGGAGGTCGAGCGGAGGAGCGTCGCCCAGCCGCTCACGCCAGTAGGCGAGGTCCGCCTCGGTGACCGGCGTGCCCCCGGTGGGCGGGGAGGCCGCACCGGGCAGGGCTCCATCGGAGTAGAGGGTGGTGAGTTCGGCGAGGAAGACGCCCAGCGACCAGCCGTCGCAGATGAGATGGTGGGCCACGACCTGCAGGAGCGTCTCATCGGGGCCGAGCGACCAGACGGCGACCCGCCACAGCGGGCCGGCGGCCGGGTCCATGGGCCGGGCGGCGAAGTCCTCGGCGCGGGCCAGCGCCGCCTCGCGCCGATCGCCTTCCGGCAGGTGTGCGAGGTCGGCGAACTCGGGCTCCGGCACGGCGTACGGCCCGGTGACGGAATCGGCGGCAGGGTCGACGGCAGACCCGACGGCGGGCTCGACAGGGGCGACGACGCACCTCGGCGGCTCCTCGCGCGGGAACCGGGCACGCAGCAGCGGGTGGCGCTCGGCCATCCGGGCGAGCGCCGACCGCAGGCGGCCGCGGTTCACCGGCCCGGCCACGGACGCCACGAACGACAGGATGTTCACCGCGGTGCCCGGGTGAAGCTGCTCGAAGAGCAGCAGCCCCGTCTGCGCGGGGCTGACGGCCGGTTCCCCGGCGTCGGCGGCAGCGGCGGACGGGGCCGCGGACGCCCGGTCCCGCCAGCGCCTGACCAGGTCCCGGCCCGCGTGTTCGCTCACCGCGACTCACCGGCCTCGGCGGTCAGCGCCGCGATGCGGGCCGCGACCTGGGCGCCGGAGACGCCCCGCTCGCTCCAGTCGGCCATGAGCCGGGCCGTGACCGCGCGGGGCGACTGGGCCGCCAGCACGACCTCGATCGGCACGGGCAGCGCGAGCGCGTCCTCCAGGATCGCCGCGATCTCGGCGACGCGGACGGAGTCGCCGCCGATGCTGCTCAGGTTCTGCGTCGGCGCGCACTCGCCCACCTCGCACACCGCCGCGAAGACGCCGGCGAGGAACCGCTCCACGGGCACCGCGCGGTCGCCGATCACCTCTCCCCTGAGTTCACCGGCCGCATAGCGGGTGCGGGCCAACGAGCGCTGGACCTTGCCGCTGGTCGTACGGGGGATGGCGCCGGGCGGGCAGACCACGACGATGTCCACCCGGGCACCGGTGGCGGCCAGCACCCTGGTTTTGAGGTCAGCGGCGATCTCGGCCCGGTCGACGTCCGCGCCGGCCCTGGCGAGCTCGACGGCCAGCACGATCTCCTCGCCCCCGGCGCGCTCCACCATGAACGCCGCCGCCGTCGGCCGCAACGCGGGATGCCCGTCGACCGCCGCTGACTCCAGGTCGTGGGCGTGGAAGTTCACGCCGCTCTGGATGAGCACGTCCTTGGACCGGCCGGTGACGAACAGGTGCCCGTCGCGCAGGTAGCCCAGGTCGCCGGTGCGCAGGTAGCGCTCGCCGTCGAGTTCGCCGAACGAACGGTCGTCGGAGTCGTTCCAGTAGCCGCGGCAGACGCTCGGCCCCCGGACCCAGATCTCGCCGTTCTCCCCGTCCGCCGCCGGGGTGCCGTCGTCCACGACCACCACGGAGTGCCCGTCGACGGCCGGGCCGCAGTCCACCCGTCCGTCCTCGGCGACGCCGTCCTCCGGCGAGAAGTGCCGCCCGGTGACGATCAGGGTGGCCTCCGCCAGGCCGTAGCAGGGCAGGAACGCCTCCGGCCGGAACCCGTTGCCGGCGAAGCGCTCGGCGAAGGCCCGGAGCGTGCCCGGGCGGATCGGCTCCGCGCCGTTGAACGCCAGCCGCCACTGGCTGAGGTCCAGCCCGGACAGGTCCGCGCCGCGGGCACGGCGCACGCACAGGTCGTAGGCGAAATTCGGCCCGCCGGTGTGCGTGACACCCATTTCCGAGATCTGCCGCAACCAGTCGAGCGGTTGCCGGAGGAAATGCACGGGCGACATCAGCCGGACCGGAAATCCGCCGTACCCGGGCGTCAGAATGCAACCGATCAGACCCATGTCGTGGTACGGCGGAAGCCATGAGATAACCCGGATGTCCCGATCGACGCGAAATACGTCGCTGATCGCCCGGATATTCGCGATGAGATTGGCGTGGTCGAGGACGACGCCCTTCGGCTGCCCGGTGCTGCCGGAGGTGTACTGCACCAGCGCCACGTCGTGCCGCCGCGGCAGGACCTTCGGCTCCACCGGCTCGCCCGCCTCGGAGATCACCGGCGGCAGCGGCACGTCGCCCACGGGGATGAGCGCCAGGATCGCCGGGTCGGCCAGCAGCGACGTCGCGCCGGAGTCGGCGAGGATCCGGGCGAAGCGCTGCGCGATCCGGTCGGCGGCCCCCATCAGCGGCGGGTACGTCGGCACCGCGGGCACCCCGGCCAGGAAGCAGGCCCAGACGGCGGCCACGAGGTCCAGGCCGGGCGGGTACAGCAGCAGCGCCGGCCCGTCCTTGGGCAGCTGCCCGGCCAGGCCGCAGGCCCGCCGCCACAGCTCGCCGTAGGTGATCGAGTCGATGCGGCCGTCCTCGTGCAGGTACTCGTACGCCACCTGGCCGGGCTGCGCCGCGACGTGGTCGGCCAGGACGTGGGCGAGCGTGCGATCGGCCGGAGTTGGCATCGCTGGGGCTCCTTCGCGTGGTGACTACGGCGGGCGAAGCCCGGCGCGGCATTACCGACGAGGCGGCGATCAGAATGTAAGAAGGCCCGCTCTCGCCCGGTTCTCAGGCGTCTACCGGCGTTCTCTCAGTTTCCGAACGAATTCTTGACGGACCCCACGGCAAAGCTGTGCGATGAATTCGCGAATTACCCGCGGCGGGTTCCGATATTCCCACGGAGGTGTGCATGGCCCGCATGAGATCATGCTGGTTGGCCTCGTTCGCCGATGTGCCGGATCCGGCGTGCGAGCTCGTGTGCTTTCCGTACGCCGGCGGCAGCGGGTCGGTGTTCCGGGGGTGGCAGCGCCACACCCGGAGCCTGCGCGTCACCGCCGCGTGCCTGCCGGGCCGGGAGGTGCGCCTCAGCGAACCGGCGATCCCGGACATCGACCGGCTGACCGACGCCCTGCTCACCGCGGTCACCCCGCTGACCGATCGGCGCTACGCGTTCTTCGGCCACAGCATGGGCGCGCTGGTGGCCTTCGAGCTGACCCGGCGGATCCGCGACGCCGGCCTGCCGCTGCCCGCCGGGCTGTTCGTCGCGGGCCTGGAGGCGCCCCACCTGGTGCGGTTCGACCCAGCGCACGACCTGCCGCGCGACGAGCTCGTGGCGTGGCTCTACCAGGGCCAGGGCCTCGACGCCGAGGTGCTGGCCTATCCGGAGCTGATCGACCTGATGCTGCCGACGATCCGTGCCGACCTGGCGGTGGTCGAGAACTACCGCTTCCAGCCGCTCGCGCCGCTGCCGGTGCCGGTCCACGTCCTGCACGGCCGCGACGACGAAGTGGACATCGCCGCGAGCGGCGCGTGGGCGGAGCTGACATCCGAGGAGTGCCGCGTGACGACGTTCGACGGCGGCCACTTCTTCGTCCGGGAGCACGAGGGCCGGATCGTCCGACTCATCGAGGCGGCCCTGACCACGACGACGCCTGCCAGGGAAACCGGTGACATCGGGGGAATCGAACGATGACCAGCTCGTCCTACGTCGGCGCGGTCGGCAGCGGCCCCGAACGCGACTACGGCAACATGATCATCCTGCCCGCCGCGCCGTCCCAGCGGCAGCTGTGGTTCCTGTGTCAGTGGGACCCCGCCGCCAACGCCGCGTACAACGTCACCAGCGCGGTGCGGCTCACCGGCCGGCTCGACCCGGTGCTGCTCCAGCGCGCGCTGAACCAGGTGGTCGCCCGGCACGAGAGCCTCCGCGCGGGGGTCGGGGTGGTGGACGGCGACCCCCGGCAGGTCGTCGCGGTCGAGACGCTGGTGGCGCTGCCCACGGTCGACTGCTCGCACCTGTCTCCCGAGGCCGCCGAGGAGTACGTGCAGCGCGCGGCCGAGGAGCAGGCGAGCCTGCCGTTCGTCCTGGACGAGCCGCCGCTGCTGCGGGTGCTCCTGGTGCGGGAGGCCGCCGACCGGCACACCCTGATCGTGGTCATCCACCACATCTGCTGCGACGGCTGGTCGATCGAGGTCTTCTACCGCGACCTGGCCGAGAGCTACCGCCGCCTGCTCGGCGGCGAGGGCCCGGCTCCCGAGCTGCCCATCCAGTACGCCGACTACGTCGCCTGGCGGGAGGAGTCCCTCGCCGGCGAGCCGCTGCGTGACCTGGTTGCGCACTGGTGCGGAACGCTGTCGGGCGTCCAGCCGCTTCCCCTGCCCGTCGACCACTCCCGCCAGGCGCAGCGGCGCATGGCGGCCGGCCGGCTGGAGGAGACGCTGCCCGCCGACGAGGCGGCGGCGCTCGACGCCCTCGGCAGAGGCTGGGAGGCGACCCCGTTCATGCTCCTGCTCTCCGCGTTCAAGGTGACCCTCGCCCGCGTCACCGGGCAGCCGGACGTCGCGGTCGGCACCCCGGTGGCCGGGCGGCACCACCCCGACGCCGAGGACGTCATCGGCTTCTTCGCCAACCCGCTCGTGCTGCGCACCCGCCTGCCGGAGGGCGCCGGGTTCGCCGACGCCGTGCGGGCCGTACGGAACACCTGCCTGGAGGCCTTCTCCCACCAGGAGATGCCGTTCGACCGGCTGGTGGAGGAGCTGCGCCTGCCGCGGGTGGTGGACCGCAACCCGCTGTTCGACGTGATGTTCTCCATGCAGAACACGCCCGGTGTCCTCGCGCGGCTGCCCGAGCTGACCATGGTCCCGGTCGACCTCGCCGTGACGTCGGCCAAGTTCGACCTGTGGCTGACGGTCCTGCCGGACGGCGACGGACTGCGGCTGCGGCTCGACTACGACCGCGACCTGTACGACCCGGGCACGGCGCGGCTGCTGCTGGACGTCTACCGCGCCGTGCTGGCCGAGATCCGCCGCGACCCCGGCGTGCGCTGGGGCGCGCTGCCGCGCGCGGACGCCGGGGAGCGCGCGCTCGCCGACCGCCGGTCGCGCGAGGAGGCCCCCGCGCCGCCTGACGGCACCATCCTCGACGTGCTCGCCGGCCGCTCCTCCAGCCAGAGTCACGCGGTCCGCGCCGCCGACGCCGAGATGAGCCACGCCGACCTGCGTACGGCCGCCGCCGGACTGGCGGCACGGCTCCGGGCCGAGGGCGTCGGGCCGGGCGTCGTCGTCGCGACGCCGCCGTTGCCGTCGGCGGCGCTCCTCGTCGCGGCGCTGGCCGTCTTCGAGACGGGCGCGGTCCTCACGTACGGCTCGCGCCACCCGCGCGCCGGGGCGTTCGTCACGTTCACGGCGGACGACTGGCTGGTGACCACCGGCCCCCGCTTCGACCCGGTGCCCTCCGGCTCGGCACGGGCCGGATCGCCCGCCTGGCAGGTGGACGACGGCGATCGCGACGGCCACACGGTCGTGTTCTCCCACCGCGCGCTGGCCGCCGCGGCGACGGCGGTTGCCGCGAGGCTGGGGCTCGGCCCGGACGACGAGGTCGTCCTCGTGCACGACGGAGGGCCGGTCGACCTGGCCGCCCTGCTCGCGCCGCTGAGCGCCGGAGCCCGCCTGGTCCTCACGGACACACCGGCAGGCGGGACCGTGGTGGTCGCCGCGCCGCAGGTCTGGCGCCGGCTGCTGACCGAGGGGTACGCGCCGTCGCCGGACGCCCGGCTGGTCTGCGTCGGCCCCTTCGTCGCCGACGACCTGGCCGAGGCGCTCGGACGCACCGGGAACACCGTCTTCCTGGGCAGGCGGACGCCGCTGTCGGCGGCCCCGGTGAGCCTGTCCCGCCTGGGAGAGGGGTCCGGCCCGCCGCTCGCCGGGACCATCCGGCGGCTGCTCGACGAGACGGGCGAGCCGGTGCCCCCGGGCGTCGTCGGCGAGCTGTGGCTGTCGGGTCCCGCCGTCGTGGGCCCGGACACGGCGGGTTCGGGCGCGGTGGCGACCGGCGAGCGCTATCGGTGCACCCCCTCCGGTGAGCTGCGCTTCGCGGGCTACGCCGACGGCCGCCTGACCCTGGGCGACCACGTCGTGCGGCCGGACCGGATCGAACGGCGGCTGACCGAGGTCGAGGGGGTGCGCGAGGCCGCCGTCGTGCCCGGGGAGACCGGAGCCGGGCCGCGGCTCGTCGGCTGGCTGGTGCCCGCCGACCCGCAGGCGGCCGCCTCGCCCCGGTCGCGCGAGGCCCTGGTGGCCACGGTGCGGGAGGCCCTGGCGAACGCGCGCGACCGGGTCCGTACGGGATCGGAGGAGCCCGGGACGCCCGCCGCTTTCGGCGTGCTGCGCGAGCTGCCCCGGCTGCCGGACGGCGGGGTCGACCGGGCGGCGCTCACCGCGATGTGCGGGGAGGCGCTGCGGGAGGGCATCGACGAGACCCCGCCGCGCAACCGCCTGGAGCGCGCGATCATCTCCATCTTCCGGGACGTGCTGCCGGTGCCGGAGTTCGGCGTCCACGCCGACTTCTTCGCCCTGGGCGGGCACTCCGTGCTCGCCGCCAAGGTCATCGGCCGCGTACGGGACCAGCTCGGCGTGCTCGTCCCGGTGCGCGACTTCTTCCGCAGGGCGACCGTGGCCGGTCTCGCGGAGGCCGTCGCGGCGGTGGAGGAGGAGCGTGCCCGCGCGGCCGCCGACGCCTCGTCCGCCGCGTACGGCGGGCTCGCCGAACTGTCCGACGCCGAGATCGACCAGTTGCTCCGCCGGCTCGGATGACCCGGGCCGCCACCGAACGACCACTCAACCCAAGGAGTCCCTCATGGGCATCGATGACCCCGAGACCGTCTTCCAGGTCGTCCTCAACGACGAGGAGCAGTACTCCATCTGGTTCGCCGACCGGCCCGTACCGCCCGGCTGGTCCGGCGTCGGCGTCACGGGCCGCAAGCAGGAGTGCCTGGACCACATCGAGAAGGTCTGGGTCGACATGCGCCCCCGGTCGCTGCGCGAGCACGCCGCCTGACCCCCCGATTCACATCCACCGACAGGAGTGCGACACATGAGCCAGCGGCCGGAATTGGAGTCGATGACCCCGGAGGAGAAGCGTGCGCTGCTCGCCAAGCTCCTGGACGGATCGGTCGAGACGACACCCAGCACCCTTCTCCTCGAGCAGCGCCGCCTGTGGCTGCTGCACCAACTGGACTCCGCCAAACCCTGGCAGGTCAGCGCCGCGGTGCGGCTGTCCGGCCCGATCGACCCGGCGGCGATGCAGCAGGCGCTCGTCGCCGTCGTGCAGCGGCACGAGGTGCTGCGGGCCACGTTCCGCGAGGTCAACGGCCAGGCCATCGCCACCACCGCGGCGGCGGTGACGCTGCGGCTGCCCGTCCAGGACATCGACCCCGGCGACCTCGACGGTGAGCTCGCCCGGGTGGCGGCGGCCGAGACCGGGACCCGTTTCGACCTCGGCAGGGGGCCGCTGGTCCGCGCGTCGCTGCTGCGCGCCGCCCCGGACGACCACGTCTTCCTGCTCACCGCGCACCAGATGGTCGCCGACCGGCGCTCGGTCAGGCTGATCGTCGACGAGGTGCTGTCGCGCTACGCGGCCCTGTCCGGCGGCGCCGAGGCCGCGCCCGCCGGCACGCCCGCCGACTTCCGTTCCCTCGTGGACGCCCAGCGCGCCTGGAGCGAGAGCGACGACGCGGGCGAGGCCGTCGACTACTGGCGCGGCGGGCTGGCCGCCCTCAGCCCGCTGGAGCTGCCGACCGACCGCCCGCGCCCGCCGCTGAAGACCATCCACGGCGACGCGGTCACGGTCCCGGTGCCCGCCTCCCTGGCCGCCGCGCTGACCGCCTGGCGCGAGGACCCGGGGCCGACGCTGCTGGCCGCGTACGCCGCCGTGCTCTCGCGCTACTCGCAGCAGCACGACCTGGCGATCGGCGTCCCGGCGGCGGGATCGTGGACCGCCACCGGAAGCGCCGCGCAGGACAGCACGGTCGGCCCGCTGGAGAACATCGTGCCGCTGCGGGTCGAGCTGCGGGCCGGCGACGGCCTCGGCGCGCTGACCGGGCGCGTCACCGCCGCCCGCGCGCAGGCTCTGGCGCACGCGCGGCTCCCGTTCGACCGGATCGTGGACGCGGCGCAGCCCCAGCGCGACCTGAGCCGCACGCCGCTGTTCCAGACCACCTTCGCCTTCGAGGAGGACACCGACGACCGCGTCCTGCCCGGCGCGGTGGCGCGGCCCCTCGACCTGCCGGTGACCTGGACCCCGCACGACATCGACCTGTTCGCGGTACGGCGGAGCGACGGCCTGCACCTGCGCGCGCAGTACAACACCGACCTGTTCGACCGGGGCACGGTCGAGCGGTTCCTCGGCCACGTCCTGGTGGTGCTGACCGAGGGGCTGGCCCGCCCCGACCACCCGCTGGCCGACATCCCGCTGCTCACCCCGGAGGAGCACGAGCGGATCGTGGCCGGGTGGAACGACACGCGGACCGAGCGCGACCGGTCGCTCACCCTGCACGCGCTCGTCGAGCGGGCGGCCCAGGCGCACCCGGAGCGTACGGCGGTCTCCGGCGGCGGCGTCGAGATCAGCTACGCCTCCCTCGACGGCCGCGCGGACGCGCTGGCCGCCGAACTCGTCGCCCGGGGCGCCGGACCCGAGTCGCGGGTGGGCGTCGTCGTCGACCGGTCGCCGCACAGCGTGGTGGCCCTGCTCGGCGTGCTCAAGGCCGGGGCGGCGTACGTGCCGCTCGACCCGTCCTACCCGGCCGACCGGCTGACGTTCATCGCCGACGACGCCGGGATCGGCCTGCTCGTCGGCCGCGCGGAGGCCCTGGCCGCCCTGCCCGTGACGCTGGCCGGGCGGACCCGGGTCAGCGTCTCCATCACCGACCCCGAGCACACGGGGGACCGGGCGGTCGTCCCGGCGGGTCCCGCGAACCTGGCCTACATCATCTACACCTCCGGATCGACCGGCCGGCCCAAGGGCGTCGCGGTCGAGCACCGGCAGATCGTGCACGCCACCGAGGCGCGTACGGCCTGCGAGGGGCCGGGCCTGCCCGAGCGCTACCTGGTGCTGGCGCCGCTCACCTTCGACGCGGCCGGCGGCGGCCTGTACTGGACGCTCAGCCGCGGCGGCACGGTCGTGCTGCCGACCGAGACGGAGGTGCTCGACCCCCGCCTGCTGGGCCGGCTCATCCGGAACCGCCAGGTCACCCACGTCGACGGCGTGCCGTCGCAGTACGCCCTGCTGCTGGAGACCGACCCGGAGCCGCGCCCGTCGGTCCGCGCGACCGTCGTCGCGGGCGAGGCGCTGCCGCCGAGCCTGGTCGCCGAGCACTACCGCCACTCGCCGGACGCCGTGCTGTTCAACGAGTACGGCCCGACGGAGGCCACGGTGTGGGCCTCGGTGCACCCGGTGTCGCCGGCGGACGCCGACGCGCCCCGCGTGCCGATCGGCCGCCCGATCCCGGGCGCGCGGATCCACCTGCTGGACCGGCGGCTCAACCCGGTGCCCCCGGGGGTGCCGGGCGAGCTGTACATCGGCGGCGAGGGCACGGCCCGCGGCTACGTGAACCGCCCCGCGATGACCGCGGACCGCTTCCTGCCCGACCCGTTCGCCCCGGGGTCCCGGCTCTACCGGACCGGCGACCTGGCCCGCTACCGGCCCGACGGCACCATCGAGTTCCTCGGCCGGGCCGACACCCAGGTCAAGATCCGCGGGTTCCGGGTCGAGCCGGCCGAGGTCGAGAACGTGGTGCTGCGCCACCCCCTCGTCTCCGAGGCCGTGGTCACCGTACGCGAGGACCAGCCCGGCATGCCGCGCCTGGTCGCGTACGTGGTCCCGGTGTCCGGCCGCATCCTGACCCAGGAGACGCTGGTCAACCACGTGCTCGGGCAGGTGCCCGACTACATGGTGCCGAGCGCCTTCGTCACGCTGGAGCGCATGCCGCTGACCCGGCACGGCAAGATCGACCTCGCCGCGCTGCCCACGCCGCAGGAGGTGGCCGCCGGCGACTTCGTCGAGCCGCGCACCACGCTGGAGGCGGAGATCGCCGAGACCTTCGCCTCGGTGCTCGGCCTGCCGCGGCTCAGCGTCACGGCCGACTTCTTCTCCCTCGGCGGCAACTCGCTGCTGGTGGCCCGGCTCGCCGCGCAGCTGTCCCGGCAGCACACGATCGAACTGCCGATCGACGACATCTTCCGGGTGCCGACCGTCGAGGGCATCGCCCGGGTCGTCGAGCTTCAGCAGCGCGAGCGCAGCGCGCAGGACAACGCCGCCCTCTACCTGCAGCAGCTCGCCGACCTGCAGGCCGACGTCACGCTCGACCCCGCCGTACGGCCCGACGGCCTGCCGCACGCCCGGTGGTTCGAGCCGGAGCACGTGCTGGTCACCGGCGCCACCGGCTACCTCGGCGCCTTCGTCGCGGTCGAGCTGATCGAGCGCACCGACGCGATCGTGCACTGCCTGGTGCGCGGCCAGAGCCGGGACGAGGCGTGGGACCGCCTGGAGGAGGTCCTGCGCAAGTACCGGGCGTGGGACGAGTCGTACCGGTCCAGGCTGCGGGTGGTCACCGGCGACCTCGCGAAGCCGGCCCTCGGCCTGTCGAAGGAGGCGTACGACGAGCTGGCCGGGTCGCTGGACGCGATCTACCACAGCGGCGCGATCGTCAACTTCACCTACCCCTACGAGGCGATGAAGGCCGCGAACGTCCTCGGCACCGAGGAACTGCTGCGGCTGGCGACGACCACCCGGCTCAAGGCGTTCCACCTGATCTCCAGCGTGGACGTCTTCATGGGCACGGGCGCGGAGCGCCCCTTCACCGAGCAGGACCTCACCGACCGGCCCACCAAGATCCCCACCGGTTAC
Source organism: Microbispora sp. H10949 (assembly GCF_014161435.1). Lineage (NCBI taxonomy): Bacteria > Bacillati > Actinomycetota > Actinomycetes > Streptosporangiales > Streptosporangiaceae > Microbispora > Microbispora sp. H10949. Next base: position 11,809 of record NZ_JABBWZ010000016.1, read on the forward strand.
CCCCGTACGAAGTGGGTGTCCGAGCGGATCGTGACCCTCGCCCGCGACCGCGGCGTCCCGGTCACCGTGCAGCGCCCGTGGATGATCACTGGTCACACCCAGACCGGCGCCTCCCACGAGACCGACTACCTGTACGTCTACCTCAAGGGCTTCCTGGACCTCGGCGTGCTGCCGCTCTACAACGACGTGATCAACGCGGTGCCCGTCGACTACACGGCCAAGGCGATCGTCTACACCTCCCTGCGGGAGGAGAACCTCGGCCGGAACTTCAACATCACCAACCGGGAACCGACCACGATGCAGCAGTGCTACGAGTGGCTGCGGTCGTTCGGCTACGCCCTCAACGTCGTCGAGGAGGAGGAGGCCAGGCGGCAGGCCCTCGCGGTCGACGAGGACCACATCCTCTACCCGCTGACCCCGATCCTGCGCGTGGCGTCCATGCGGCACGCCGCCCTCGACCCCGACCTGCAGCAGCGGGTCGACCCTATGGACGAGTGCCGGGTGCTGACCGCGGCCCTGGACGGGTCCGGCATCGAGTGCCCGCCGGTCAACGAGGAGTGGGCCCACTCCTGCTTCCGCTTCCTCGTGGAGAACGGCTACCTCCCGGCCCCTGAAGAGGTTGCCGCGCGGGCCGCGGCGTAGCGGGCGTGAGGCGAGAAAGGACCACCATGGAGGACGTCTCAACGATGCCGCGGCCGGACGGCGAGGCCGCAACGGGAAGCACCGGGACGGGAAGCATCCGTTACATCGACCTCGACCCGGCCGACGCGGCCCAGATCGACACCTACACCCGCACCCTCGCCGCCCGCCACGGTTCGAGCACCGCCCCGGCGCTGCTCGACGGCGCCGCGACGTACGCCCATCGCCTGCCGGAGCGCCTGGTCGGCGAACTGCTCTCCCTCCGCCTGTTCGAGAGCAGCCCGGCGCTGGTCGTCCGGGGACTGCCGGTCTCCGACGACGAGATCGGCCCCACCCCGCTCGACTGGCGGGAGCAGGCGAGGCCCTCGACCGTGCCCGCGCGCACGGCCCACGAGGTCTACCTGGTGCTGGTCGCGAGCCTGCTCGGCGACGTCTTCGGCTGGTCGTCCCTGCAGAACGGCAAGCTCGTGCACGACGTGGTGCCGATGCCGACCGAGGAGCGCGAGCAGAGCGGGCACGGCACCGTGCAGCTGGAGTGGCACACGGAGGACGGCTTCCACCCCCTCCGTTGCGACTACCTGCTCCTGCTCGGGTTGCGCAACCACGACGCGGTGCCGACCACCGTGGCCGGCGTCGACGAGGTGCGGATCGACCCCGCGCACCGCGCGGTGCTCGCCCAGCCGCGCTTCCTCATCCGCCCCGACAACGAGCACCTCAACCGGCTGCGGGCGCGGGCCGAGGAGGCGGCGGGGATGGGCATGGCGATGCACAGCATCCAGCGGATGCAGGACGAGCCCGAGCCGAGCGCGGTCCTGTTCGGCCACCCCGACGCGCCGTACCTGCGCATCGACCCGGTGTTCATGTCCGCGCTGCCGGGCGACGGGGAGGCCGAGGAGGCGCTGGCCGCCCTGGTCGGGTCGCTGGAGGCCAACCTGTGCGGGGTCGCGCTCGGCCCCGGTGACCTGCTCATCGTCGACAACTACCGGGCCGTGCACGGCAGGAGCGCGTTCCGCGCCAGGTTCGACGGCACCGACCGGTGGCTGAAGAAGGTGCTGGTCACCCGGGACCTGCGCAAGTCCCGGGCACACCGGTCCGCGCCGCACGAACGCGTGCTGCTGTGAACCGGCTGCCCGGCCGTACGGCCTTCCCGGGAGATCCGCACCCCGACGGCGGGGTCCGCCACGGCGGCGAGCTGCCGGCGTGGCTCCGCTGCGGCAGCGTGCCGTCCGGCACGACCGACACGGTGTTCCGGCCGTGGCCCGCCCCCGGCGGCGCGACCCCGGAACACCCGCAGCCGGAAACCGCGGCACCGGAAACCGCACGGCCGGGCAGCGCGGGCACAGCAGGCGCGACGCCGGAGAGCACCCTGCCGGACGGCGTGGTGTCTGAAGGCGCGGTGTCTGAAGGCGCGGTGTCTGAAGGCGCGGTGTCTGAAGGCGCGGTGTCTGAAGGCGCGGTGTCTGAAGGCGCGGTGTCTGAAGGCGCGGTGTCTGAAGGCGCGGTGTCTGAAGGCAGGGTGTCTGAAGGCGCGGCGCCGGAGGCCGTCCTGGCGGCGGCCGCGGCGATCCTCCTCGCCCGCCACACCGGCGAGCCCGAGGTGCGCCTGGCCGTCGTCACCCCCCGCCCGGTCGCGCTGACCGTGCTCGTGGACGAGCGCGAACGGGCCGCCGACCTGGTCCGCCGGGTGGCGGAGGACCTCCGCGCCGCGCCGTCCCTCCCGGCCGGCGTGGTAGCCCGCGTCGCCGTCGCGGGAGGGGGCCGGGAAGCGGCGGAGCCCGGCGGCGCCGTGTCCGTGCCGCACGAACTGGTCGTGCGGTGGTCGGACGGCGGGCTGTGCCTCGACCACGACACCGGCCTGTTCGACCCTGAGGTGGTCGCCGCCCTGGCCGACCGGCTGCTCGCGGTCCTCGGGGAGATCGCCGAGGACCGCCCGGTACGCGACGTCGCCGCGCTCACCACCGCCGAGCGCGCGGCGATCGCCACCTGGTCCGGCGGCGAGCCGCAGCCGGTGGAGGACGTCTGCCTGCACACGCTGATCGAGCGCCGGGCCGTGGCCGAGCCCGCGCGTACGGCGCTCGTCTGCGGCGACGTCACGCTGACCTACGGCGAGCTGAACGCCCGGGCCAACCGGCTCGGGCGGCGCCTGCGCGCGGCCGGCGCCTGCCCCGGCGACCTCGTCGCGGTCTTCGCCGGCCGCGCCGCCGAGTCGGTCGTCGCGATGCTCGCCGTGCTCAAGTCCGGCGCGGCCTACGTGCCGATCGAGCCGTCCCAGCCCGCCGACCGCATCCGCCGCATCCTCGCCGACTCCGGCGTGCGGCTCGCGGTCGGCCGGCCGACCGGCGATGGCGCAGCCGCCTCCCCCGGCGAGTCCCTTGAGGAGTCTCCGGGCGAGTCCCCCGGCGACTCCCCTGCCGAAGCCCCCCTCGGCTTCCCGGCCGGGTTCCCGGGCGTACGCCTGCTGGACCCGGACGGGCCGGGCGCGGGCCAGGACCCCGATCGGGGAGACGACCTGGATGTGCCGGTGCGGACGGCCGACCTGGCCTACGTCATCTACACGTCCGGGTCCACCGGCGTGCCGAAGGGCGTGGCGGTCAGCCACCGGGCGATCGTGGTGTCCACGCACGCCCGCGGCGTGGGCGGCCCGCCGCCCGAGTGCGACCTGGTCACCATGCCGCTGTGCTTCGACGGCGCCGCGGGCGGCCTCTACTGGACGCTCACCGGGGGCGGGACGGCGGTGCTGCCGACCGAGACCGAGGCGCGTGACCCGCTGGCCCTGCGCGCCCTGCTGCGGCGGGTGCCGATCACCCACATCCACTCCGTCCCGTCGCACTACGGGCTCGTCCTGGAGGCGGCCGGGGAGGAGTGCCTGAGCCGGCTGCGGCTGGTCTCGGTGGGCGGCGAGCCGATGCCGCCCCGGCTGGTCGCGCGCCATCTGCTCACCTGCCCGGACGCCGTGCTGCTCAACGACTACGGGCCGACCGAGTGCGCGGTGTGGGCCACCGCCCACCACTGCGGCATCGCCGACGCCGCGGACGGGCGGATCCCGATCGGCGGGCCGCTGCCCAACTACCGGGTCGAGGTCCTGGACGCCGGGCTCCGGCCGGCGCCCCCGGGGGTGATCGGCGAGATCTGCGTCTCGGGCCCGGCCCTGGCGCGGGGTTACCACCGGCGTCCCGGCCTCACCGCGGCGCGGTTCCTGCCCGACCCCAGGGGCGGCGGGCGGATCTACCGCACCGGCGACCGCGGGTTCTGGTCACCCGGCGGTGAGCTGCACATCGCCGGCCGCACCGACAGCCAGGTGAAGATCAGGGGCTTCCGGGTGGAACTCGGGGAGATCGAGGCGGCCGTGGCGGGGCATCCGTCCGTGACCGGCTGCTTCGTCACCCTGCGGACGCCACCCGGCGGGGCGGAGCAGGTGATCGCCTTCGTCGCCGCGAGCGGCGCCCCGCCCACCGAGGACGAACTCCGCGCGGTCGCGGCGGCCACGCTCCCCGCGTACATGCGGCCCGACCGGTACGTCGTCCTCGCCGAACTGCCGCGCAACCGGAACGGGAAGATCGACGTGGCCGCGCTGCGCGCCGGTGAGCCGGTGGAGTCCCGATGACGACGGTCGTGGTCGGCGGCGCGGGCGAGGTGGGCGGGCTGCTCGCCCGCCTGCGGCTCCCGGACGGCCCGGTGGTGTGCGCGGACGTGCGGGCGGCGGAGATCCCCGGCACGGCGGTCATCGTCGCGGACGCGTGCCGCCCGTCGGCGGACCTGCTCGGCGTGCTGCGGCGGGCCGACACGGTGGTCTTCGCGCTGCCCGAGCACGTCGCCGTCCCGGCCGTCGCCGCCTGCGCGCCGGCCGTACGGCCGGGGGCGCTGCTGGTCGAGACCCTGTCGGTCAAGGAGGCCGTCACGCCCGCTCTCGCCCGTGCGGCGGCCTCCCGGGGTGCGGAGGCGTGCGGGCTCAACCCGATGTTCGCGCCCGCGCTGGGCTGGCAGGACAACGCCGTGGCCGCCGTACGCGTGGCGGACGGGCCGCGCACCGCCGCGCTGCTCGGCTCGATCACCGCCGCCGGAGCCCGCGTCGTCGAGCTGACCGCCGGGGAGCACGACCGCGTCACGGCGGTCCTCCAGGCGGCCACGCACGCCGCCGTGCTGGCCTTCGGGCAGGCGGTCGTCGCGGGCGGCGCGGACGCCGAGGCGCTGCTCGCCCTGGCCCCGCCCCCGCACCTGACCATGCTCGCCGTCCTGGCCCGGATCACCGGCGGCAACCCCGAGGTCTACTGGGACATCCAGGTGGCCAACCCGCACGCCGCCGCGGCGAGGGCGGCGCTGCGCGAGGCCGTCGCCACGATCGACACGCTCGCCTCCACGGGCGACCGCGACGGATTCGACACGCTGCTGCACGGTGTCGAGAAACATCTCGGCGACCGGGCGCCGCTACTCCGGGGATATTGCGCCCGGCTTTTCACCATGCGGCTTTCCGCCCGTTCCTGAGATTTTGGGAGGCGTTTCCCGTGAATTCGATCGCGAGCGACAGGACGGTCCGGGACGCCACCCGCCGGCTGCTCCGGCAACTCGGCCTGACCACCGTTTTCGGAAATCCCGGAACCACCGAGGTCGCGTTTCTCACCGACTGGCCGGACGATTTCCGCTACGTGCTCGGGCTGCACGAATCGGTGGTCGTCGCCATGGCCGACGGCTACGCCCAGGCCACCAGGCGGCCGGTGCTGGTGAACCTGCACAGCGCGGGCGGCCTCGGCCACGGCCTCGGGCAGGTGTTCAACGCCGCGCGCGGCCACGCCCCGCTGATCGTGATGGCCGGCCAGCAGAGCAGGACGCTGCTGCGCGGCGACCCGTTCCTCGGCGCCACCGACGCCACCGCCTTCCCCCGGCCGTACGTCAAGTGGAGTTGCGAGCCCGCCCGGGCGCAGGACGTGCCCGCGGCGATCGCCCGCGCCTACCACGTGGCGTCCCAGGCCCCGCGAGGCCCGGTCTTCATCTCCGTTCCGGCGGACGACTGGGACGCGGAGGCGGGCGCGCCGGTCGCCGCGCGTCCGGCGATCCCCGGCTTCGGCCCCGACCCCGCCGCCCTCGCGGCGCTGGCCCGGGCCCTGCACGGCAGCGCGCGGCCGGGCATCGTGGCCGGGCCCGGCGTGGACGCGGACGGCGCGGTCGCGGACCTCGTCGCCCTCGCGGAACGCGTCGGGGCGGGCGTCTGGGCCGCGCCGGTCTCGCCTCGGTGCTCCTTCCCCGAGGACCATCCCCTCTTCCTGGGCTTCCTCGACGCGGAGAAGCGCGCCACCGCCGCGGCGCTGGCCCGGCACGACCTGGTCGTGGTGATCGGCGCCCCGGCCTTCACCTACCACGTCTACCGTGGCGAGGCCGAGGTCCCGCTGCCCCCGCTCTTCGTGGTCAGCGACGACGAACAGGTGCTGGCCAGGGCGGACACGGGGCCCGGCATCAGGGCGACGCCGCTGCTCGCCCTCCGGGCGCTGGACGAGGCTCTCGGCAGTGCCGCGAACGGTGCGCCGGTCCGCCGGGCGCGCGTGACCGGCAGGGCGGCCCCGCCCGTCCTCGCCCGGCCGGCGGGACCGGCGGAAGGGATGATCACCGCGGCGGAGGTCTACGCCACGCTCGCCGAACTGCTGCCCCCCGACGCGATCGTGGTGGAGGAGACGCCCAGCCACCGCAGCGTGCTGCACGACCACCTGCCGATCACCGCGACCGACACGGGGTTCCTCACCACCGCGAGCGGCGCGCTCGGCTACGGGCTCCCGGCCGCGGTCGGCGCCGCACTGGCCAGGCCGGGCCGCAGGGTGGTCGCGGTGCTCGGCGACGGGTCGGCCATGTTCGGCATCCAGGCCCTGTGGACCGCGGCGCGCGAGCGGACGCCGGTGACCTTCGTGATCCTGGACAACACGCGGTACGCGGCGGTGCGGCTGCTCGGCGAGGCGTCCGGCGGCACGGGCATCCCCGGTGTCGACCTGGGCGGGCTCGACTTCGTCGCACTGGCCCAGGGAATGGGCTGCGCGGCCCGGTACGTGTCCGAGCCCGCCGAGGTGAAGAGCGCCCTCGCCACCGCGCTCGCCGACGACCGGCCGCATCTGCTGCACGTGCGCACCGACCCCGCGCCGCCGCGCATGTACTGAGCTCAGGAACGTCGTCCGGGGCCGAAGGGACGGTCGCCGCGCAGGGTGATCCGGTGCATCACCCGGTGGGCGTCGCCGTAGTCCCGGTTGGCGTAGTGGGCCGTGCTCCGGTTGTCCCACATGGCGACGTCGCCGAGCCTCCAGCGGTGCCGGACGATGTGCTCGGGCTTGGTGAGGTGGGCGTAGAGCAGATCCAGGATGGCCCGGCTCTCCGCCTCGGACACGCCGACGATGTGGGAGGTGAAACCGGGGTTGACGAAGATGCCCTTGCGGCCGGTCTCGGGGTGGACGCGGACCACCGGGTGCTCCACCGGGTCGAGGCGGGTGACGACCTCGCCGTCCCAGACACTGCCCCTGCCGGACCGGCGCTGGGCGAGGTAGTAGCCGAACTCGCGGTTGCCGTCGTGCACCGCGGTGAGCTGGTCGGCCAGCTCCCGCACCGGGGCGGACAGCGAGTCGTAGGCGAGCTGGCTGTCGGCCCAGCTGGTGTCGCCTCCCGTGGGCGGGAGGACCACCGCGCGCAGGATCGAGCCGAGCGGCGGGCGGGGCATGAACGTGACGTCGGTGTGCCAGACGTCGGCGAAGCCGTTGTCGGCGCTGTCGAGTGCGTAGATCTCGGGATGCGCCTCGTCGACTCCCCCGACGACCGGGTGGGAGGCGGTCAGCTCGCCGAGACGGCGGCCGAGCGCCACCTGCCCGTCCTCGTCCAGGCTCTGGCCGCCGAAGAACAGCACCTTGCGTTCCACGAGGGCGGCGCGCACCGCGGCCAGCTCCTCGTCGGTGGCGTGTGCCAGGTCCAGCCCCTCGACCTCCGACCCGAAGTGGGGGCCGAGCGGTCGCAGGTCCAGCTTGACGGCGGTCGATGTGGTCATCTCGTTCTCCTCGGGTGGCGGCTGTGCTTCAGGCGGCGGCGGCGCGTACGGCGTGGCCGACCTCGGCGCGGAGCGCGGCGTATTCGGGCAGGGCGCGCAGTTCGTCGGGTTCGATCCCGGTGCGCGGAAGGTCGACCTCCAGGTCGAGCGCGATCCGGCCCGGCCGGCGGGTGAGCACGACGACCCGGCTGCCGAGGAACACGGCCTCCTCGACGCTGTGGGTGACGAACACCGACGTGCGGCCGGTCTGCGCGCTCACCCGGCGCAGGTCCTCCTGGAGGCGCTCGCGGGTGAGCGCGTCGAGGGCGGCGAACGGCTCGTCGAGCAGCAGCAGCGGGTCGTCGCCGGCGAGCGCCCTGGCGATCGCAACCCGCTGCTGCTGCCCTCCCGAGATCTGCCAGATCCGGCGGTCCGCCACGTCGTGCAGGCCGACCCGTTCCAGCAGTTCCGGCACGCGGCGGGCGCGCTCCGCGCGGGGCACCCCGGCGTACCGCAGGGCCAGTTCGACGTTGCCGCCCACGGTCTTCCACGGGAACAGCCGGGGCTGCTGGAAGACGATCCCGGCGCCTCTGCCGGGGACGGGTTCGGCGCCCCCGGTGAGCACGGTGCCGGAGGTGGGCTTCTCGAAGCCCGCGACGAGGCGCAGCAGCGTGCTCTTGCCGCATCCGGAGGCGCCGACGAGCACGAGGAAGGTCCCGGACGGGACGGTGAGGGAGATCGGTCCCAGGGCGGCGACGGGACCTCCCGAGCCGTCGTAGACGTGCCCGACCTCGTGCAGGCGGACGGCGGCGTCCTCGTCCGCCACGGTGGGGGCGGCAGTGGGGGCGGCGGCCGGGTCAGGGCGCGAGGACACCGGGAAGCCCTTCGGTGTAGACGGCCTTCTCGACCGTGGCGAGGTCGGGCACCGAGTCGATCTTCTGCTGGTCCTTGAGGAACTGCGCCGCGCTCACCAGGTTCTTGGCCAGGCCGCCGACCTGGCCGGGCCTGCCGAGCCACTCCGCCGAGGACAGGTCGGCCGGCTTGAGGAACACGCCCTGGCTGAGCTGCGCCTTGGCGTCGTCCTTGCCGAGGTTGAGCTCCGCGCCCACCGCCTGGGCGGCGGTGTCGGGGTCGTTCGCGATGAGGTCGAGCGCCCTGGCCTCGGCCTTGCGCCAGGCGTCGACGGCTTCGGGGTGCGCCTTGACGAACGCCGTCGACACCACACCGAGGTCGAGGGTCGGCTTGCCCGCCGTCGCCAGCTCGCGGCTGGTGACGAGCGTCTTACCGGTCTTCTTGATCTCGTCCAGCGTCGGCAGCCACACGTAGGCGGCGTCGATGTCCCCGCGCGTCCAGGACGCCACGATGTCCTGCGGCTCCAGATCGACGAGGTTCACCGCCGACTCCGGCACCCCCGCCCTGTCGAGGGCGGCGAGCAGGCTGTAGTGAGCCGTCGAGGCGAACGGCGTGGCCACCTTCTTGCCGCGCAGGTCCGCCACCGAGGAGACGCCGCTGCCGTCGCGGGCGACCAGGGCCTCGTTGTCGCCCGCCACGTCGAGCACGAACGCCACCTGATAGGGGATGTTCAGCGGCTGGGACAGCCCGCGGGCGACCGGGCTCGACCCGATGGCCGCGATGTCCACGCTCTTGGCCACGAAGGCGGTGTTGATGCTGGCGCCCGAGTCGAACTTGGTCCACTTGATCGTGTAGCCGGGCAGCGCCTGCTCCAGCCACCCCTTGTTCTTCACGATGAGGTCCCCGCTGGGAAACGCCTGGTAGGCGATGCGGATGGTGCGCTCCGTCGTACCGCCGCCGCCACCTCCGCCGGACGCGGTGCCGTTGCCGCACGCGGTCAGGACGGCGGCCGTCACTGCGGCCGTCGCGGCGGCCAGGACGATGGTGGACAGGCGCGCGGGGCGTGGTCGTGGCATGGCGAAAGGTTCCTTCTGCAGGTTGGGGGGGCTTCATGGGAGTTCGGGTGGACGCGGTGGTCAGGTCCGGCCGCGCCAGGGGATGAGCCGGGTCTCGGCGGCGCGCAGCAGGCCGTCGATCAGCAGTCCGGACAGGCCGATGGCGAGCAGCCCGAGCACCACGACGTCGGTCTGCAGGTAACGCTGGGCGTCGCGGACCATCCCCCCGATGCCGGGCACGCCGTTGACCGTCTCCGCCGCGACGACCGAGGAGTACGCGACCCCGACGGCCAGCCGGACACCGGTGAAGATCTCGGGTAGCGCGCTGGGCAGCACCACGTCCCTGATCACGTTCCACCGGGAGGCGCCCAGCGCCCTGGCCGCCTCGACCAGGCCGGTCGGGGCGCCGTGGACGGCCGCGGCGGTGGCCACGGCGACCGGCGGGAGCGCGGCGATGGCGAGCAGCCACAGCTTGGGCGTCTCGTCGATGCCGAACCAGATGATCAGCAGGCTGAAGTAGGCCAGCGGAGGCAGCGCCCGTACGAAGGTCACGACCGGCTCGGCCACGAGACGGATCCACGGCACGGCGCCCAGGACGACGCCGATGACGAGCCCCGCCGCCACGCCGAGCGCCGAGCCGACGAGGATGCGGCGGAGGCTGATGCCCAGGTGCTCGGCGAGCAGGTGACCGCTGTAGCCGCGGACGCCGTCGTGGGTGGTGGACAGCAGGACGAGCTGGTCCCACACCGCCCGGGGCGCGGGCACGAACGACGGGTTGCCCGCGGCGGCGGCCGCGAGCTGCCAGAGCGCGAGCAGCGCCAGGAGCGAAAGGACCCGCACGCCGATCCGGCGGGTCCCGCGACCCCGCCAGAACGGCGGCGCGGTGGCGGCCGCCCCGTCAGCGGGCCCTCCCGCCACGGGAGGCCCGCCCGCGGGAGCGGGAGAAAGCGATGTTGAGGTGGAAGACGTCACGGTGGTCGCTCCGAAGGTCGGGGCACGTCGGGCCGCTCGGGGCCGGCCCCGATGCCAGAGACACAGGTATTTCCTACCAAATTTACATGTTTATGGCAATCGGGAGGCCCCGGGGACCATCTCTGGGCAGGTCACACCACCCCCGGTGGCCTAGGGTGCCGGGGTGCGGCGGAGGCGGCGGGGGTCGACGGCCGCTGTCACCAGTGCCACCAGAGAGGCGAGCTCGATGCCCTCGGCGAATACGGACAGCATCCAACTCAGGTACATCGGCGAGTCCCGCACCGCGGAGCTGAGAACGGGCATGGCGGAACGGCCGAACGCGACCGTGGCGATGCCCGCCGCCGTATGGAAGAGGACGCGCTCACCGATGACCACGACCAGGCCTGCGACAGAGGCGCCGACGATACCCCAGAGCACGGAGGAGTCCCTGGCGCGAGCCGTGGCGATCACTGACGTCAGCGCCATCGTCGCCATGTCGAACGTCTCCATGCCGTAGAAACGGATGAAGGAAACGGCCAGATCGCGGGCCGTCAGGAAGCTCACAAAATAGCCGGTGAACGCGAGCAGGAGCGCGAAGCACGCGACGACGAGACCACTCCTGATCGCGGTTCCTCCCTCCCCCGGCAGCTGAGAGGCGCTCCGCCAGCCGGGCGGCAACGGATCGAGCGTGAGCCATGACGGGGCGGGCCGCGACGGGAGACGGCGCGCGAGGACGGTTCCGACGAGCGGATACACCGCGATGGTCAGCAAAGTGAGAATCCTGAGCGCCTCCGGTGCGGTGATGAGGACGACCACGGCCTCGATGAAGAACACCGATGTCTGCGGAAGCCCCGGGAACAGAAGCGCCTGTGCCTGCCCCGCGATCAACGCCAGCGGCAGAGCGTAGACGAACCCGATGCCCAGTAGGACCGCCGCGACGGCCAGGGTCGTCACGACGACGAGGGCGGGGCGGCGCGCGGCGGCGGCCACCGGCATCCAGGCCCGAGCCACCACCGCCATCCAGCGGACGAACAGCCAGCCCCCGAGGAACAACAGCACGCACCAGGGGAGGATGGCGCCGATCGACGATCGCCCGAGCAGATCCTCGGACGCGGGCCAGGTCGGAGAGACTGTCCCGCCCACCGCGAGACCGAGGCCGAGCCCCAGGCCCACCCGGTTGACGCGCGTCGGATCACCCAGCACGTACGCGGCGATCTCCATGCGCCAGATCCCGAGCCCGACTCCGGTCGCGAGCAGAACGGCGAAGACCCAGAAGGCCGTTTTCCCCTCGAACACCGTCTCGCCGATGTCCTGAACGAGGCTGATGGCCAGTCCCATGGTCAGCGACTCACCGAAACCCATCCTCAGCAGCGCGGATGTGTCGGCCAGAGCCAGAAGCCGGTCGCGGGTCGCGGGATGCGACCCCAGCGAGTGACGTAGCCGTCCGATCCGGACGCCCGCGTGCGGAGCGAACAGTCGGGCCAGGTCGTCGGGGCCGCCGCTCCACTGCGCCGCGCGAGCGTCCGCGTGCAGCTCGCGGCTGCGCAGCACGGCGTTGCCGGCAAGCAGCAGATAGACCGCCAGCACGACCAGTTGCCCGGCCAACGTCGCGGCGAAGCCGTATGAGGGGCGGAGCCGGGCCTCGGCCGGCAATCTCAGAAAAGAGAACAGGTCGGGAGCGAGGATCAGGACCAGGAAGACCCGCCACGCCGCGATCGTGATGAATCCAAGGTCCACGTCACGATTGCGGAGATGGGCGAGTTCGTGCAGGACGACCGCCCGGAAGACCGGTCTGTCGGAGACGAACGTGGCCAGCAGTCCGCCACTGAGCAAGATGTGCCGCCGCCCCGGTCGTCCGAAGGCGAGGCCGGAGATGCGCGGGTCGAGGTAGTCGACCACGAACGTGACACGGGTGCCGACTCCGGCGACGCGCCGCAACTCGGCGAGGTATCCGGGGAGTTCCGGCATCTCGGCGACAGGCAGCGGGCGGAGGCGCCGGCGCCGCAGCCGCCAGAGCGGTGTCGCCCACCACATGGCCAGCACGACCAGCCAGTACACCGCGAGCACCCGAAGGCCCGGTGCCGGGTTCGCCGCCGCCCCTTCCGGGCAGCTCCCGTGCAACCGGTACGTGTCCGCGTCGAACAGGTTCACCGGTGTGCCGGCTCGCCGGGTGGCCTCGTTCACCAGGTTCCGGAAGCAGGTCACGCCCGCGTAGTCGCCCGTCGGCCTCTCGCCCATCCCCGGAACCGTCGACGGGCCGTACGTCAATGTGATCAATGAGATCGCGACGACGAGCAGGGCGAATCGCGAGGTGGTGGCGGAAGGGACGGCGAACGGACTGGGCCGGGCGTCCTCCGTCGCCGCCGCGGACTCCGCGGCCGGCCTCACGGGTCGCTGGTCGGCCCGGCCAACGCTGAGACGATGCCGTCGGCTATCCGTGCCGCCTGCTCGTCGGACGCGCGCAGTTCCAGCGCCCGCCGGTATGCCAGCTCGCGGAGCGCCGCGAGCTGCTCCTGATCGAGGCTCGGCAACGGCTCGGCGGACTGCCGCGACCTGCGTGCGAACCTGCGCCTGAGCACGCGACCGACCCGCGATGCCGACGAGCTCACCAGTCGTTCGGCATGGCGCGTGGTGATCTCCTTCAGCACGTCGACGGTCACGGTGAGCGCGATGGTGCTGACGACGGTGACCGCGGTCTCCAGACCGAAGCCGAGTGGTTCGCTCCGCCTGAACGCCCGCCCGGCCCGCCCGGGCGCCGCGAAGAAGGCATCCGATGTGACCTCGAACAACGGCAGTTCGCCAGGAGCGGCGTGGGCGACCGCATGACGCGCCAGCACCGTCGCCAACTGTCGATCGCTCTCGCGGACCACGGCACCTCCTGGACCCGCCTGAGTCGTCAGGCCATCGTCGAGCGTAATTCCGGCATCCCCCGTAATTCTATGTCGACCGGCGCATCTCGGCCGAGGTCTTCAATCACCTTTCCGGACCACCACAAGTGCGCCATCCGGACGGCCGCGGCCACACGGCCGGCGCGTACCGCATGCCATTCTCCCCTGCGCCGCCCGCGCCGGGCGAAGCCGTCCGCATCGCCATTTCTATTGCCGAGAGAAATATCAGCTCGAATCAATACCACGGCGAGAGAAAAGGCGTGCCATTTCAATACCATGGCGAGAGAACAAACGCCTAGCGTGGTCTCCGCCTGACGCCCGAATAAGGGAAATGGTGCGGCAGAAGGAGAGAAATGAAGGCCGATCTGGCGATGTTCGGCGGCAAGCCCGCGGTCCGGCCGGAATACCGCAGACTGGAATGGCCGGTGGTGACGCAGGCCGATCGGGACGCCGTACTACGCGTGCTCGACCACGGAAAATTCACCGTGGGCGCGAAGGAAGAGCCCGAGATCAGCGGGCTGGAAAGCGAATGGGCCGCATTCTGCGACACCCGTCACGCGGTGTCGGTCAACAGCGGCACGGTGGCGCTGGAGCTGGCGCTGACCGCGCTCGGCATCGGCCCCGGCGACGAGGTGATCGTGCCGGCCCTGAGCTACGTCGCGACCGCGATGGCTCCCCTCTACCAGCTCGCCGTCCCCGTGTTCGTCGACATCGACCCCGTGTCGTTCAACATCGACGTCACGCAGATCGAGGCGAAGATCACCAACCGTACGCGCGCGATCATCCCGGTGCATCTCGGCGGCCTGCCGGCCGACATGGACGAGATCCTGGCGCTGGCGCGCAAGTACGACCTCTACGTCATCGAGGACGCGGTCCAGGCCCAGGGAGGCAAGTACCGCGGCCGCACGGCGGGCTCGATCGGCGACGTCGGCTGCTTCAGCCTCAACGTGGAGAAGAGCATCCCGACCTGCGGGGAGGGCGGGCTGATCGTCACCGACGACGAGCGGGTCGCCGAGCGCTGCCGCAGCCTGCGCATCCTGGGCGAGGACCTGAGCACGGAGGAGCGCCTCTACGTCTCCGCCACGCGGGGGTCGAACCTCAAGCTCAGCGCGGTCCTCGCCGCCTTCACCCGGGCCCAGCTCGACCGCTTCTGGGACTACCAGGTGCGGCGTGAGCAGAACATCCCGGTGTTCCTGAACCGGCTCGCCGAGCTGCCCGGCATCGTCCTGCCCTCCGTGCCGGACGACCGCACCCACATGTGGCACATGCTGCGCTTCCGCTTCGACCCGGAGGCCGCGGGGCTGGACGGCATCACGCCCGGCCAGTTCCGGCAGGCGCTGCGCCGCGCGCTGCTGGCCGAGGGCGTGCCGCTGACGCACTACCAGATCATCCCGTTGCCCGGTCAGCCGGTGTTCCAGGAGCAGGACGCGTACGGCCGGGGCTACCCCTGGTCGCTGCCGGGGGTCAACCCCCAGCGTTACGACCTGGCCGACTACCCGGTGACCTGCGCGGTCATCGAGGACTCCCTGTGCCTGCGGCGCATGCACCTCAACCCGGACGCCGGGCCGGCGCTGGAGGAGTACGCCGACGCCTTCCAGCGGGTCTGGGAGAACCTCGACGTGATCGGCCGCTTCGCGCGGTCCGCGCCGTACGCCCCGCCGTGGGCGGCGGTGAAGGGCGTCGGTCACGCGCACGCCGGAGCGGCCGCATGACCGTCGAGACCGTCGCGCGGAGCCCCGAGGGCGCCGTCGACCCGGCCGCGTTGTCCCGCACCGCCCTGGCGGTGCGGGAGCACGTGCTGGCCATCGGCGCCGGGGCCGTCGGCACCCACATAGGGGGGTCGCTGTCGGCCGCGGACATCCTCGTCGCGCTGTACTTCGAGGTCCTGCGGGTACGCCCGCAGGAGCCCCGCTGGTCCGGGCGCGACTACTTCGTGCTGAGCAAGGGGCACGCCAGCGCCGCGCTGTACTCCACGCTCGCCGAGCGCGGCTTCTTCCCGCGCTCGGAGCTGGCGACCTACGGCCACCCCGACGGCAGGCTCATGGCCCACCCCACCCCCGCGGTCCCGGGGGTGGAGTTCGCCACCGGGTCGCTCGGCCACGGCCTGTCCCTCGCCGTCGGCCTGGCGCTCGCGGCCAAGCGGGCCGGGCGCGCCAACCGCGTGTTCGTCCTGCTCGGCGATGGCGAACTGCAGGAGGGCACGGTGTGGGAGGCCGCGATGTCGGCGGCGCACTACCGGCTGGACAACCTCACCGCGGTGATCGACCGGAACCGGCTGCAGATCAACGGCTCGACGGAGGACCGGATGCGGCTGGAGCCCCTGGCCGACCGGTGGCGCGCGTTCGGCTGGCAGGTGTCGCACGCCGACGGGCACGACTTCGCCGAACTGGTGCCGGCCCTGCGCACCCCGCCCGCGCCGGGAGGCCCGGCCGTGCTCATCGCCGACACCGTGAAGGGCCGGGGGGTGCGTCACCTGGAGCACCGCAAGCAGAGTCACTTCGCCAAGCTCGGCCCCGACGCGTACGAGCGGGCCCTGGCCGCGCTGCGAGCCGCGGCATGACCACCACACGCGAGCGCGGCGCCCCGGCCCGGGCGCCGGCGCCCGACTCCGACCGCGCCGCCTACCGGGCCACGCTGCTGGAGCTGGCCCGGGCGGACGGCCGTGTCTGGTGCCTGGACTCCGACATGGGCGGGCTGGAGCGGCAGTTCGAGGCCGAACTGCCGGGCCAGTACGTCGACCTGGGCATCGCCGAGGCCAACCTGATCACCGTGGCGGCGGCCGTGGCGAGCACCGGCGTCCTGCCGTTCGTCAACACGATGGCGGCCTTCGCCTCGGCGCGGGCCCTGGAACAAGTCAAGATCGACGTCGCCTACCACGCGCTTCCGGTGCGGATCGTCGGCACCCACTCCGGGCTGTCCGCCGCCCACCTCGGCCCCACGCACCACGCCCAGCAGGACCTCGCGATCATGCGGGGCCTGCCGAACATGACCGTGATGACGCCCGCGGACCCCGCGGAGACCGTCCGCATGGTCCGGGCCTCCGCCTACCTGCCGGGACCGGTCTACATCAGGCTCGGCCGCAACCCGACCCCTCCGGTCTACACCGACGACGCCGACTTCACCGTGGGCCGAGCGGAACGGCTGCGCGCGGGCGGCGACGTGACGATCGTGGCCGCGGGGGCCCTCCCCGTACGGTTCGCGCTCGACGCGGCGCGCAGGCTCGCCGCGGCGGGGATCGAGGCGTGCGTGCTGAACATGCACACGATCAAGCCGCTGGACGTCGCCGCCCTGGTGGAGGCGGCGGAGACGACCGCGGGCGTCGTAACCGTCGAGGACCACTCCGTGCTCGGCGGGCTGGGCGGCGCGGTCGCCGAGGCCCTGGCCGAACACCGGCCGGCGCGGGTGGTGCGCGTGGGCGTCGGCGACGCGTTCTGCTCCCGGCCCGGCAGTCACGAGGAACAGCTCGCGCAGTGCGGCGTGTCGCGGGACCACGTGGTCCGCGCGGCCGAGTCCGTCCTGCGTGGTCGTCCGGATGTTCGCATCAGCACCGAACAAGGAGAGTCTCCATGACCGTCGCAGTGAGCACCTGTCCCGACTGCACCGAGGCCGTACCCACGTCCTCGGACCTGCGGGTGACCTCGATCGTCGTATGCCCGGCCTGCCAGGCGGAGCTCGAGGTCATCGGCCTCGACCCCGCCGAGTTCGCGCTCGCGCCGGAGATCGAGGAAGACTTCGGGGAGTAGAACGTGACAATCAGCGCTGGTCAGGACGGTCCGCTCGCCGTCCTGACCACCCGCACGCGCCTCGAGGAACGCTTGATCTTCGAGGCCCTCGAACGGCGCGGCGTGCCGTACGAGCAGATCGACGAACGCCGGGTGGTCGGCGACCTCGGCGCGCCCGTGGCGGGCCGCTACCGGGGCGTGCTCAACCGGAGCATGTCCCACACGCGCAGCCTGTACGCGGCGCGCCTGTTCGAGGCCGGCAACCTGCCGGTCTTCAACCCGAGCGCCGTGATCGAGACGTGCGGCGACAAGATCCTCACCTCGCTGGCGCTGGCCGGCGCCGGGATACCGACACCGGTGACGGTCGTCGCGCTGACTCCCGACGCCGCCCTGGAGGCCATCGAACGCGTCGGTTACCCGGCCGTGGTCAAACCGGCCGTCGGCTCGTGGGGCCGGCTGCTGGCCAAGGTCAACGACCGTGACGCGGCCGAGGCGCTGATCGAGCACAAGCAGTCGCTGCGCTCGCCGGTGCACTCGGTCTTCTACGTGCAGGAGTACATCGACAAGCCGGGCCGCGACCTCAGGGTGATCGTGCTCGGCGACGAGGTGGTGGCCGCGGTCTACCGCCGCTCCGGCCACTGGATCACCAACACCGCCCGCGGCGCGTCCACGGAGCGGTGCCCTCTCACCGACGACCTGGTGAAGCTCTCGCTGCGGGCGGCCCAGGCGGTCGGCGGCGGCATGCTCGCGGTGGACCTGATCGAGCGCGCGACCGGGGAACTGCTGGTCACCGAGGTGAACCACACCATGGAGTTCCACGGGCTCATCCAGGCGACCGAGGTGGATCTGGCCGACCTCGTCGTCGGCCACGTCCTCGGAGCGCTGGCGCCATGAGGGCCGCCGTCGTCGGCGGCAGCGGCTACATCGGCGGGGAGATCGTCCGGCTGCTGCTGCGTCATCCGCACATCGAACTGGCACAGGTCACCTCGGAACGGCAGGCCGGGCGTCCCCTGCGGGTCTCCCACCCGAACCTGCGCGGCCAGACCGACCTGTGCTTCACCCGCGAGGAGGACCTGTCGCCCTGCGACGTCGTCTTCCTCGCGACCCCGCACGGCACGTCGATGCGCTCCGTCGAACGCTGGTCGGGGCTCGCGCCGACGGTCGTGGACCTCAGCGCGGACTTCCGGATCCACGACCCGGAGAGGCGGGCGCGCTTCTACCCCGGGCCGCCGCCCGACCCCGCCTGGCTGGCCCGCTTCCAGCCCGGCATCCCCGAGCTCAACCGGGACGGGCTGCGCGGCGCCACCCACATCGCGGTGGCCGGCTGCATGGCCAACGCGGCGATCCTCGCGCTGCACCCGCTGGCGGCCGAGGGGCTGATCGGCGGCCCGGTGGTCGTCGACGCCCGTACGGGATCCAGCGGCGGCGGGCGGACGCCCGACGAGGGCAGCCACCATCCCGAGCGCAGCGGCGCGATGCGGATGGCCAAACCCCACGGGCACCGCCACACCGCGGAGATCGAGCAGGCGTGCGGGATCACGGCGCACATGTCGGTGACCGCCGTCGAGGCGGTGCGCGGGGTGCAGGTCGCCTGCCACGTCACCCCCTCCCGCACGGTCACCGAACGGGAACTGTGGGCCGTCTACCGCAAGGCGTACGGCGAGGAGCCGTTCGTCCGTGTGATCAGGGAACGCTCGGCGCTGCACCGCATGCCGGAACCGAAGATCCTGGCCGGCAGCAACTTCTGCGACATCGGGCTGGCCCTCGCCCCCGGCGGCGACCACCTGGTGGTCGTGGCCGCACTGGACAACCTGGTGAAGGGAGGTGCCGGAAATGCCGTCCAGTGCCTCAACATCGCCGCTGACTGGGAGGAGACCGCGGGACTCGACTTCGTCGGACTCCACCCGATCTGAACGGTATGTGATCAAGGTCGGCGGATCGCTCGGCGCGGACATGTCCCGGGCGTGCGCCGACATCCGCGCGCTGGTGGACCGCGGCGACAGTGTGGTCGTGGTCCACGGCGGCGGCGCCGAGGCCGACCGGCTCGCGGACGAGCTCGGCCGCCCGAGGCGGTACCTGACCGCGCCCGGCGGGCGCCGCAGCCGGTACACCGACGCGGCGGCGCTCGACGTGCTCGTCCTCGGCATGCTCGGCCGCCTGAAGCCCCCGCTGGTGACCGAGCTGCTCCGGCTCGGCGTCCGCGCGGTGGGCCTGTCGGGAGCCGACGGCGGGATGGTCACCGCCCGGCGGACGCCTCCGGCGAACGTCGTCGTGGACGGCGTCCGGCGGGTGGTCCGCGACGACCTGTCGGGGCGGATCTCGGCGGTGGACGCCCACCTGCCGCGGACCCTGCTCGCGGCGGGGTACGTGCCGGTGATCTCGCCGCCCGCGTACGACCCGGAGTCCGACGCCGGGTCCGGCGGCTCCGGGCTGCTCAACGTGGACGCCGACCGGTTCGCCGCGCATCTCGCGGTCGCGCTGGAGGCCGACTGGCTCATCATCCTGTCCAACGTGCCGGGGCTCCTGCGGGACGCCGGCGACCCCGCCAGCCTGGTGGCCGAGATCCCGTGCGAGGACCTCGCCGAGTACCTCGACCTGGCCGGCGGGCGCATGAAGGTCAAACTGCGGACCGCGGGCGAGGCGTGCCTGGCGGGCGTGCCGCATGTCGTCCTCGGCGACGGACGCGGTCCCTCGCCGGTGCTCGCCGCACGGGCCGGAGCAGGAACCACCCTCGTCAAAGGAGCGCGATGACCAGCAGCGTGAGCGGCGGTACGACGAGCAGGGCCGAGACCCTGCTGCGCCGCATGGTGGAGGTGCCGTCGACGACGGGTGAGGAGGCCGAACTGGCCGCCCTGCTCGCGCGCGAACTGCCCGAGTGGGGATTCCGCAGTCACATCGACGAGGTGGGCAACGTGATCGGCAGGCGCGGCGACCCCGACGCGCCTATGATCATGTTGATGGGTCACATGGACACCGTGCCCGGCGACATCCCGGTCCGGCAGGAGGGCTCCCTCCTGTACGGGCGGGGCACCGTGGACGCCAAGGGGCCGCTCGCCACGATGATCGCGGCCGCCGCCGCGGCGGACCTGCGCGGCATGCAGGTGGTGGTGGCCGGGGTCGTCGAGGAGGAGACCTTCGGCAAGGGCGCGCAGCACCTCGCCGAGACCTTCCGGCCGGACGTGGCCGTCGTCGGCGAGCCCAACGGCTGGGCCGGCGTCGGCATCGGCTACAAGGGCCGCGTCATGATGCGCTACGACGTCAGCCGGCCGGCGGTGCACACGGCCAGCCCGGAGGAGAAGGCCACCGAGGCCGCGGCCCTCTTCTGGGACCGGGTCCGGTCCTACTGCGACTCCTACTGCGAGGTGGTGGGGGCGGGCGACCGGGCCTTCGACCGTCCCATCCCCACGCTGAACGACATCACCGGCACGATCGAGCAGGCGCTGATGACCGTGTCCGTACGCACCCCGCCGGGGTTCGACCTGGCGGCCTTCGAGCGCTTCGTCACCGACGCCGCGAGGGACGGGACGCTGTACGTCGACGACCGGACGCCGCCGGTGCGGGTGGACCCCGCGGGGCCCGCCGTACGGGCGCTGTGCGCCGGCATCCGGCGCCGGGGGGAGCGGCCGAAGCTCAAGCTGAAGACCGGGACCGCCGACCTGAACATCGTGGAGCCCCGCTGGCAGGTGCCCATGGCGGTCTACGGTCCCGGTGACTCCAGCCTCGACCACACCGATCGGGAGCACATCGACATGATCGAGTACGGCAGGGCCGTGGAGGTCCTGCGTGAGGCGCTCGGGATCCTCGCCCAGGCGGAGTGGCGTTGACGGCGGAGGTTCCCGGCGAGATCGTGGCCCGCCTCCGGGAGGCCTGCCTGCGCCTGCCCGAGGCGTACGAGGAGCAGGCGTGGGTGGGCACGCGGTGGCGGGTGGGCAGGAAGACCTTCGCCCACGTGCTCGTGGTCCAGGACGGCCGGCCTCCCGCGTACGCGCGGGCGGCCGGCACGTCCGGGCCGGCGGTCGTGCTGACGTTCCGGTCGTCCGGGGAGGAACTGGCCGCCCTGGGCGGCCTCGGCCATCCGTTCTTCCGGCCGCCCTGGTTCCGCGACATCGTCGGCATGGTCGTCGAGGAGGACGTGGACTGGTCCGAGGTGGCGGAGCTGCTCGCCGAGAGCTACCGCCACCTGGCGCCCAGGAGGCTGGCCGGACAACTGGACCCGCCGCCGGAGCGCTGAACCTCCCCGGCCCCGGCGGCTCGGCCGCCCTGGGGGCCGGGGTCGTCGTCGCCCGTACCGTCGTCGCCGGCCGTGGCATCGTCACACGCTCGTGGCGACGAGCGGCTCGCGGAGTTCGGCGAGGTTGGGCCGCTCCTGGGCGAGCCACACGTCGGCGTACTGGGCGATGTCGCGGATGATGGTCCGGCCGATGCGCAGCACGGAGGCCGGCGCGGGACGCGACAGCCCGTTGCGGGGTGAGCGGAGGGCCACCCGCGCGTGCTCCTCAAGCCACAGGAACACGTCGAGGAGCCGGTCACGGGCCTTGGCGCGGGTCGTCGCGTCGAGCTCCGCGGTCGCGAGCGCACGGGCCCGGATCCGCACCAGCGAATGGAACTCGTAGCGGGAACCGCCCAGGCCGTCCTCGCTCACCACGTCGAGCATCTGGTGGTCGACCAGGACGTCGAGCAGCCGCTGCGCCTCGTCCTCCGACAGGTCGGCGACCGCGGCCGCCGCCCAGGCCGACACGTGCGACAGGTTCATGACGCTCAGCAGCAGCCACAGCGTGCGGGCCACGTCGGGCAGCCGCTCCGCCGAGGCGACGAGCCGCGCGCCGGTGTCCAGGGAACCGTAGGTCAGCTCGGTGATCCTGCGGTCCTCGTCCGACAGGCGGTCGACGAACCGGTCGAGCCGGTAGGCCGGGCGGGCGTTGAGGCGGGCGCCGGCGGCGCGGATCGCCAGCGGCAGGTGCCCGCAACGCTCCACGACCAGCCGGGCGCTCTCCGGCTCCTGGGCGACGCGCTCCGCCCCCACGAGCTGGGCGAGCAGTTGCACGCCCTCGGCGGTGGTGAGCCCTTCGACGCGGCGCATCGCGACACCGGGCGCCTGGATCATGCTGGGCTGGCTCGTGCACAGCACCACGCTCCCCCGGTCACCGGGCAGCAGCGGCTCGATCTGCTCGTAGTCCGCCACGTCGTCCAGCAGGATGAGCAGGCGGCGGCCGGCGCTGACGCTGCGGAACAGCGTCGCGCGGCCGGACAGGTCCGGCGGGACGCTCCGCTGCGGCACCCCCAGCGCGTGCAGGAACTCGGCGAGCACGTCGGCCGGCTGCCGGGGTTCGGTGCTGCCGCGCAGGTTGGCGTGGATCTGCCCGTCCGGGTAGTGGTCGCGCACCTTGTGTGCCGCGTGGACGGCCAGCGCCGTCTTGCCCACGCCGCCGCGGCCCACCAGGGCGATGACCCGCGGCCGGTCGGCCCGGTCGTGGTTGAGCTCCCGGCACAGCCAGTCGACCTGGTCGAGCCTGCCGGTGAAGTCGCCGACGCCGGCGGGCAGCTGCGCGGGGATCTTCGCCGCGTGCCGGGCACGCTGCGGGAACGGCGAGGGGACGGGGTGCCCGGAGATGATCCGGCGGTGCAGGTCCTGCAGGCGCGCGCAGGGATCGAGGCCGAGGTTGTTGACCAGCGCGGTCCGGCCGGCGCGGTACACCGCCAGCGCGTCTGCGCGCCGGTCGGACAGGTACAGCGCCGTCATGAGCTTGGCGCGCAGATGCTCGCGCAGCGGGTGCTCCTCCACGAGCAGCCTGAGCTCCCCCACCAGTTCGCGGTGCCTGCCCATGGCGAGTTCGAGGTCGAGGCACTCCTCCAGCACCGACAGCCTTCGCTCGGCCCAGTAGGTGGCGACCGCCTCGATCACCGCGCTGTCGAGTTCCGCGAGCGGCTGGCCGCGGAACAGCGACAGGGCCGCGCGGTACTCCTCCGCCGCACCGCCGAGATCACCGTCTTCCACCCTGCTCCGACCACGGGCCACGGCCCGCTCGAACAGCCACGCGTCCAGGCCCGACTCGCCGAGGCGCAGCCGGTATCCCCCCTGGGTGGTCTCGATGATGTTCGCGGGCGCGCCGGCCGCCTCGAAGACCGAACGCAGCCGCCACACACAGGTCTGGATCTGCTTGTCCGCCGTGATCGGCGAAGCGTCCCCCCAGACCGCGTCGATGATTCTCCCCACCGACACGATCTTGTTTGCCTCGGTCGCCAGAAGCGCGAGAACGGTCAGCTGCCTGTTCTTGGCGAGCTTGACGACCGTATTTCCGACACTCACTTGAAAAGGGCCCAGTATTCGAAAGAATACTTCGCCCTCATCTGTCTCGGTATTACACTCGGGTCCCATCGGCTACGCCTCCAGCTCCGCCTGCCCGGGTATGTTCAGAGGTGTGGGGTCCGATCGACGTTCCCATGATTCCCGCCTCCAGCCGGCAGGCCTCGTCGATGAGGAGAACGGCCACCTGGACCAGAAGGTCCGGTGACACGCCCAGCTCCCGCGCCCGGCCGGCGTAGGCTTCACGAACTGCGGTGACGCGGTCCGGCTGCATCATGGAAATTCCCTCGGCCAACTTCACGTGAGCCACCTGAGCACACAGCCCGAGACGTTCGGCGATAATTTCCGCCAATTTCCGGTCGAGGCCGTCTATTTGCGCTCTGAGTACGTTGAGTTTCGCCACGGGAAACGTCCCTTCGAACCAACGGATGCGCCGGCGGCGCAACAGGATGAGGCGCGCACTCGGCAAAGTTAGGTGTCGGATCTCTTAGGGCGGTATCATGGTGTTCCCCCCTTAGTCCTGGTGTGCGGCAACTTCCCGGTATGTGGAGGATCGTCCGGGAGGCCTGGGGGGTCGTCAACGGATATCCTCAAAATCCGTCATGTCTGTGGTAAGGCAGATTTCTCAAGATTATCGCCATTTCAGCCAACTTTGGGGCCCACCGCACACGGTGACCAGGGACTGTCTCCGCCAAGCCCGCCGCCGACCGGCCGGCACCGGACCGCGGGCCACGCCGCCGCCCCGCTCCCACCGCCGCGGGCCGTACGGAACACACCGGGGTGACCGTGCCACACGCGCACATCCGCCCGGCGTCCGCCCGTGGTGGCCCGGCCACACTGCGGACGAGTGACCGGAGCGAGAAGATCTCGGGCCTGGAGGCGCGAAAAGGGCGCGGGGTGACGGCGTCACCACCGCGGACGGCCACATGAGGGCGAGCGCATCTAGGCGCGCGCCGCGCCCGCGGCCGATGGTGGAGGCGACACGTCCGCCCGCCATTCGCCCGGGGTGACCCACCATGCGCGACACGCGCAGCGCAGATCCGGACCGCATCCTGCCCGACGAGATCCTGCCCGCCGAGCTCTGCGCGGCGCTCTTCGCGCCTCTTCGCCGCCGCGACCAGCGCAGCAGGGGAATGGACTACCTGTACGGACTTCTCACCGCGACCGGACGAAAGTCGATCAGGAACATCGCCGGCGTGATCGGCGGCCCGGCCACCGAGCAGAGCCTGCACCACTTCGTCTGCGACTCGACCTGGGACTGGATGCCGGTGCGGCAGGCGCTGGCCGAATACGTGATCGGTGTCGCCCCGCCACAGGCCTGGGTCGTGCGGCCGGTGCTCATCCCCAAGGCGGGCGAGCACTCGGTGGGCGTGGACCGGCGCTTCTTCCCCGGTCTCGGCCAGGTGGGCACGGCCCAGCTGGCCATGGGCGTGTGGCTTGCGTCCGAGCAGCTGTGCAGCCCGGTGAACTGGAGACTGCACCTGCCGGAGGCGTGGCTGGACGACAAGCGGCGGCGCAGCCGGGCCGCCATTCCCGAGGGCGCCGCCGCCGACACGCCGTCCGGCTGCGCGGTGAACGCCTTCCTGGACCTGTCGGCGTGGGACCTGCCCGTGCGGCCGGTCGTGCTCGACGCGCGGGAGCTCGACGTCCACGTTCTCGCGCGGGGGCTCGGCGACGCCGGCGTCCCGCTGCTCGCCAGGATCGACGGCGATCAGCAGCTCTGCCTTCCCGGCCGGGCGCGTGCCCTCTCCGCCCGGCAGATCATGTCGGCGGCGCGGCACACCCGGCGCCGCGTCGAGATGCCGGACACCGACCCCGGGCGGCACACCCGCCTGGTGGCCACGGCCTCCGTCGTGGCGCCGCACCGCCACGACGGAGGCACCGCCCCCCATGTTCCGAATCCGGGGGCCTCGAATGCCGGGGCCCTGAATTCGGGGGCCTTACCGGCCGGGGCCGTACAGTCGGGGGTTGTACGGCCCCGCGCCGCGCGGCCGGGAGGAGTTCCGGTGCGCAGGGCCGGCGGGACCGCCGACACGGGCGGCCACGACCGCGAGCTGCTCCTCCTGGGGATCTCCGGAATCGGCGAGGCACGGCCGGGCGAGCTGTGGCTCACCAACCTGAACACGCCGGATCTCACCACGCTGGTCAGGCTGACCCGGCTGCTTCGGCTCGTCGACGAGGACTTCGCCGACGTCTCCGACGACGTGGGAATGAGGGACTTCACCGGCCGGTCGTTCTCCGGATGGCACCGCCACACCACGCTGGCCTCGGCCGCCTGCGCCGTCTCGGTCCTCACCGAGCGGGACAGGACCGCGGCGCGCGGCTCACCCGCCTTCCCTCCCGGTGCCGGGTGTGATGGACCCACCGAGCAGGTGGCGTAGGCGCACGAGCCGGAGCGCCAGCTGGATGTCCAGGGAACGCTCGGTGTCCTGCCAGCCGGGGCCGAGCAGCTCGCCGATGCGTTCCAGACGACGGGACACGGTGTTGGGGTGGACGTGCAGCTTCTCGGCGGCGTACGTGGGACTGCTCCCCGACTCGAAGTACGCCCCGAGAGTCTGGACCAGTTCGGTCGACCGCTGCCGGTCGTACTCCAGCACGGGCCCGATCGCCGCGGCGATGAATCCGTCGATGTCCGGGCTGTCGGCCAGCAGGACGCCCAGGAAGCCGAGATCGCCGACCGAGGCCGCGGAGCCGCCGGCCCCGAGGGTCGTCATGGCCTCCAGACAGCGCAGCGCCTCGGCGAACCCGGACCGGACCGACGCGGGGTCGGAGACCGGACCCGCCGCCGCGACCGTCACCGGAGTGTCCAGCAGAGGGGACAGCTTGGCGGACACGGCCCGCGCGGCCTCCCCCGGGTCCGACCCCATGAGCAGCAGCACGTTGCACCCGTTCTTGACCGTGTGCAGGCCGCCCATGCTGTGGGCGTACGACGCGGCCCACACCGCGGCCTTCCCCCTGGCGGCGCCGTCCGTACGGCTCAGCACGACGACGTGGTCGGTGTCGAGGTCCATGCCGAGCCACCGGGCCCGCTTGCGCAGCCGCTGGGCCGGACGCGGGGGGTTGGCGAGGAGGTCGTCGAGCAGTTCGCCACGGTCGCCCGCCTCGAGCATGCCCGGTTTGCGGTCCAGCAGCACGAGCACCGCGGCGACCTGCGCGACGATGCCGAGCAGCCGCCGCGCCCATTCGTCCAGCGGCTCCGTGGGGAACACCAGGAGGGTGCCGAGGTGTCCGTCGCCGGCGAGGACGGGCGCCGCCCACATGCCCTCCAGGTGGAACGGCTCCCGCGCGGCGTGCGCGTTCATCCGGGCCAGCAGGACGAGGTCCTCGCGTTCCGGCAGCCGTCCCGCCGTGGCCAGGACCGCGCCGTCCGCGGCCCGCAACTGGACCGAGGCCCGCAGGCGGTGCCCGGCCTCCTCGGCCAGCGTCTGGAAGTTCCCTCCGGAGAGAGCCATGTCCATGAGCCCCTGGTGCACCTCGGCGAGGTCCGCCAGGCTGCCGAGCTGGCTCTCCGCCTCCTCCACCCGGATGCGCAGCGACTCCGCCCGGCCGGTGGCCACCTCCAGCCACCGGGCTTTCTCGATCATGGCGCTGGCGAGGCTCGCCAGCGAGCTCAGCAGCGAGATCTCGTCCACCTTGAAGTGGCGGACGTTCCGGTCGCCGACGTACAGGATGCCGAACGGCGCCTTCTCGTACACCAGCGGCGCGGCCATGATCGCGTGCAGCCCCTCCGCCCGCACGACCTCGTCGGTCCGCTCGCTGTGCACGAAACGCTGGTCCACCAGGTAGTCGGGGGTCCAGAACGGCAGGCTGTCGGTGAGCACCTTGCGCCCGACGCCCCCGGTGTTCGGCAGCCGCAGTCCGACGCTGAGCATCGAGGTGTGGCCGTCCGCCGCGCGGATGCACACCTCCTTCAGGTCGTCGTCCGGCATGCCGATGTAGGCCATGTCCACGCGCAGCAGCAGCCGCGCCCGCCTCGTCGTCACGTTGAGCAGGACGTCGAGATCCGGCGGCTTGGCGAGCTCCCTGGCCGTGTCGACGAGCGTCGCGAAGGTCCCCTCACGCTGCTGGTGCCGTTCGAGCTGGGCGTGCACCGCGAGGCTCAGGCGCTTGGCCCGCTCCAGTTCCTCGAGCCCTTCCCCGGTCACCCCGTTTCTCCGCGCCACGGCCACGACCATCTCGAACTCGTCCGGCGACCCCTCCCGCGCCAGGAGTTCGAGAAAGGACAGCGTGTCAGCCATACATCGCCTCGCAATCGGGAAACTGGCGGGGCTCGCGACCGTCCGTGCGGGGGTGGCGGAGGAGCCCGTGTGGCGGACACGGGGACGAAACGGCGAGTATAACCCGTTGACTCGTCGTCACAGCAGGGCCCTTTCCTGGGGGTGATGGAGGCCGGGCACGAGGGTGCAGGCTGGTCACTCGATAGGCGAAATGTCCGTCCTTACGGTCCTACATGTCAACTAGATGTCAAGTTGACACGGACCTTAACCGCGCGTCGGATCGACTGGCGGATGGCGCTTCCATCGCCACCGCCAGGTCCGGTTGAGGTGATCATAACCGCCGCCGGCCGCCTCGTGACCCCGGCGAACACCCCTGCCTGCCTCCTGTTCAGCGCCGCCGCCTCGCCCCGCTCCCGGGCTCCCGCCATCGGGCGACGCGGTGACTCCGTCACCATCCGAGACCGGAAAGTGTGTTGTGCCACAACCTTTCCCGGCCTCCCCTCACCGGGTGAAAGTTAGCATAAGCCGTATTGCCGACAAGGAGGGAGAGAAACAACGTGACCCTGGAGGCAAAGAGTTACTTACGTTCACTAGAACGAAGTCAGCGCTCGCGAACGCGAACCGACCGTCCGAGCGTGTTCAGCATGTACGACCGAGAATGGGACCTCCTGCCCGAGGTTTTCGCTCCGATCTATTCTCCTTCGACTCAGATCGCGATGGGATTCCTGGGGCTCGTGGAAGACCCGGACGTTCCCCGCTGGGGCTCCCTTCTCGAAATGGGATCGGGCACCGGACTGATCTCCGTGTCGGCCGCGCTGGCCGGGTGCGCGAACGTGGTGGCGCTCGACATCAACCCGGAGGCGGCCCGCAACACGGCGATGAACGCCACGCGCCACGGTGTGGCCGACCGGGTGGACGCCCGATGCAGTGACCTGTTCACGTCACTCGGGGAAGGCGAGCGCTTCGACCTCGTTTTCTGGAGTTCAAATTACGTGCTGGCCCCGCCCGGATTCGAATACGCCAACATGCACGATCGGGCGTACGTCGACGCGGGTTACCAAGCGCACCGCCGCTTTCTCGAGGAAGTGCCGAACTGGCTCACCCCGGACGGCGTCGCGCTCATTCATTTCAGCACCCGCGGCGATCTGGTGGCCCTCCTGCGGGGCGCCGGGGACGGCGACCGCAGCCTGCGCCTGCTGGCCGACCGGACGGTGCGGGAAGGAGAACTCGACATAGAGCACATGCTGCTCGAAGTGACGGTGAGCGCGCCGCGGCGGCGGGATCTCGCCTTCGCCGGCTCGAACGGCACCGCGCACGCGTGATCGGCTGAAGTCCGTCCAGGATTCCCCCAAAGCCTCTCCCTCACTCCTCGCGGTTCTCCCCACGCCACGCGCCTTGTTCGCGAATCTGGGCAGGACACCGCCTCGACCCTCCCGGCCCACGCGACCCTCCGCGTGTTCGGCACCCCCATTCGCGTGCGGCGCGGACAATCGCCCTGACGCCCCACCCGGTTCATCGTCGCCCGCGGGCCGCCACGCCGTTTCCCCGAACCCGGCATTTCTCCCTGCGACCC
Source organism: Microbispora sp. H10949 (assembly GCF_014161435.1). Classification (NCBI taxonomy): domain Bacteria; kingdom Bacillati; phylum Actinomycetota; class Actinomycetes; order Streptosporangiales; family Streptosporangiaceae; genus Microbispora; species Microbispora sp. H10949. The sequence continues at coordinate 40,998 of NZ_JABBWZ010000016.1, forward strand.
GAGAAGCGCCGCACTGCCGCGGTGCCCCTTTCCTGACGCTCCGCCCGTAGATTCCCCCGATCCGCGGGGCTCCGTCCGGGTTACCGCCATCCCGGCGCGTCACGAGAGGCCCGCCCCCGATCCGTACGGCGCTGTTCGCGCGGCGTCGTACGGCGGGGACGGGCGGCAGGGATGGGCGGCGGGTCAGCGTTCGGCGCGTGCCGCGACGCCGATGTCGGTGTTGTCGGTGAACACCCCGTCGACGCCCGCCGCGAAGAACCTCTTCAGCTCGCCGAACAGGTCGCCGTAGTCGCCGTCCCGGTCCGACGACCGGAAGTTCTTCGGCAGGGTGTCGTTCTCGGCGCGGAACGTGTACGCGTGCACCACGAGGCCCGCGCGGTGGGCGTCCCTGACCAGGTTCGTGGCCTGGCCCAGCGTGCCGTCCGGGTTCCGTCCGATGACCATGTCCTTGTCCGGGCCGATGCCGGCGGCGTAGGCGGCGATCTCCCGCAGTCCGGCCGGAGTGACCAGGTCGGCGTAGGTGCGCGGATCACCGGACTCGGCGAAGTCGGGCGGTGCGCCGTCCTTGTAGAGCAACTGGATCAACGGCACCCGCAGCCGCTTGTGGAGTTCCTTGAGATTTCCCACCTCGAAGGACTGCACGATCACCTTGGCCCGCGGCGTGTTCAGCCCGTTGGCCTCCAGCGCGCGGACGAGCTTGGGTTCGATGGGCATGCCGAGCTTGCGGTAGTAGGTGGGGTTCTTCGTCTCCGGATACATGCCCACGTCCCGGCCGAGCTCCCGCGAGAGCCGCCGGGTCAGGTCGATGATCTCCTGGAACGTCGGGATCTGGTAGCGGCCGTCGTAGATGGTGGTGTGCTGGCGGATCGACGGCTCGTCCTCCCTGCAGCGCAGGGTCTTCAGCTCGGCCAGCGTGAAGTCCTCGGCGAACCAGCCGGTCATCTCCCAGCCGTCGAGACTCCTGGTCTTCATGCGCCCGGCGAACTCGGGGTGGTTCGCGACGTCCGTCGTCGAGCCGATCTCGGGCGAGTGGGAGGCCACCAGGACGCCGTCCTTGGTCAGCACCAGGTCCGGCTCGATGTAGTCCGCCCCCATGCGCACCGCCAGTTCGTACCCCGCGAGGGTGTGTTCGGGCCGGTACGCCGAGGCGCCGCGATGCGCGATGATCACCGGCCCGGACGTCTGGCCGCCCAGGACACCGCTGCGCTGCGCGGTGGCGTCCGCGGCGGGCAGCACGGCGACCGTCGCCAGCACGCCCATCGCCACGGCCGCGCCGGCGCGCGCCGCCCTCCCCCGCCGTGACCGCAGGCGGACGGGCGCCGAGTTCGCCGGTTCTGAGGGAGCGGGTGGCGCAGGAAGCCTCCGCGGGTTCGATGTCATGACGCGATCTCCTCGACTGGACGCTTCCGGGTGGCACGTCCGGCCCACGCGCGGCAGGCGGCGGGCGGACCGGCGATGCAATTGCACCAGCGCCCAGGCTCGGCGTGCTCTCGTGACGTTCTCGTCCTGCACTGCACCGCACAGCCCCGCCGCGCCCTGCGCTGGTGCATGCACTGTGCTGCCTTGCGCTCCGCTGCCAGCCCTGGTCTGCCCTGCCTTGTGCCGCGCCGGCCTGCCCGGCTGGCTCGCGAGCGGATGACGGCCTGATCGCGGGCGGATCGCGGGCGGGGTCTCGCGCCGGGGCCTGTGACCTGCGCGGAGGGCATCTCCCGCCGGGCGGCGAGAGCTGGATGATAGGCAGCCCCGTTACGGTCGGAGGGTGATCATTCGACGGGATGACCCGAGGACGACACCCCTGCCGGACATCGCCCCGTCGGTCGACGGCGACACCTTCCGCGAGGCGATGGCGCAGATGGCGGCACCGCTGACGGTGCTCACGTGCTACGCGCCGGACGGCCGGATGTGCGGCCTGACCGTGAACGCCGTGTGCTCGGTCTCCCTGTCTCCGCCCATGCTGCTCGTCTGCCTGAACCGGGCCAACCTGAGCCATGACGCCGTCGTCGGCGCGCGGGAGCTGTGCCTGCACGTGCTCGAACCCGGCCAGCAGGATCTGGCCCTGCGGTTCGCCTCACCCGTCGACAGGTTCCGCGGCCTGGACGTCCACCCCGGCATGGCGCCGGAGCTGACCGACGTACGGCTGCGCGTGAGCTGTGAACCGGCCGGCGCACTGGACGGCGGCGACCACACGATCCTGCTGGCCCGGGTCGTCCGCGTGGTCAGCCCGGACAGGCGCGACGGCGGCGGGCTCGTCTGGCACCGCCGGGGCGCCGCCCGCGTCTCGCCGCTGCGCCGCCTCAACGACAGCATCGGAGAAGGGTTCGGCGAAGGGCTCGGCGCCACCGCCTGACGCTCCGCCTGACCGTTCCCCCGTGCGTCCCCCAAGCGTTTCCCAGTCGTCCTTCTGACGCCCGCCTCTCAAGCCGCCCTCGAAAGGCGCCCTCAAAGGCGCCCTCAAAGGCGCCTCAGACGCTGCCTGTGGCGCCGCCTCTTGCGCTTGCCTCTGGCGTCCGCTCCGCACGCCGCCCCGGGAGGCGGCTCTGCCGCTGCCTCGCCTGGTGGTCAGGTCGTGATGTCCTTGCGGCTGAACCGGTAGGCGGCGAGCACGCCGAAGACCAGCGCGTACACCAGTGAGACCAGCAGGCCGTCGGCCATGCCGGTCACGTCGGCGTCGGTGGCGAAGAGACCGATCCACGCCCAGGCGTGATGGGTGGGCAGCAGGTCGCGGAAGGACCCCAGTGCGGTGATCTGGTCCAGGATCTGGGAGAGCACCGACGCCAGCGCGGCGCCGCCGACCGCTCCGAGCGGGGCGTCGACGGTCACCGACAGCCAGAGCGCGAGGGCCCCCACCCAGGCGAGCTGCACCACGGTGTAGCCCACGGCGACCGCCAGCATGACCACGCTGCGGCCGAAGGGGACCGCGTCTCCGGCCGGGCTGGTCGCGTCGCCCGGGCCGTACCAGATCACGCCGGCGATCAGCGCCACCACGGGCAGCAGGCCGAGCGCGAGGAGGGAGAGCAGCGCTGCCGTCACGGCCTTCTGGCGCAGCAGCCGGAGCCGGGGCACGGGGATCGCCAGCAGGTATTTCAGGCTCGACCACGACGCCTCGCTCGCGACCGCGTCCCCGAAGAACAACGCGACCACGACCGGCAGCAGCAGCGAACCCGCCAGGTAGAGGGTGAAGACGACGAAGTTCGGGCCGCTCGTGACCGCGAGGTCGGCGTAGGTCACCGCGCTGCGCGCCGGGTCCTGCCCGCCGATCTCGAAGGCCGCGACCAGCACGAGCGGCAGCAGCGCGATCAGTGCGAAGACGAGCTGGGTGCGTCTGCGGCGCCACTGTCTGCGCAGCTCGACCAGGACGCGGAGGGTTCCCCGCGGCCGGTATCCCGCCGCCGCGCCGGTCCTGGCGTCCGCACCGCCCTCGACGTCCGCACCGGCCTCGCTGTCCGCGCCGATCGAAGCGCCGGCCGAAGCACCGGTGGAGACGCTGAAGGCGGCACCGAGGTCCCCGCCCGCGCTCCGGCCGGTGGTGTGGCCGATGCCCGGGCCCGGGCCGAGGTTCTGGCCCGCGCTCCGGCCCGTGTCGCGGTCGGAGTTCTGGCCGACGTCGCGGCCGGTGCGAGAGGCCGTGTTCTGGCCGGTCGTCGCCGCGCCTCCGTCGTACGGCGGCACGTCGCGGACCGGACCGCCCGCGTCCTGCGTGGTCACATCCTGGCGGGTGGTCGTCGCCTCGCGTTCCGGAGCGGTCACCGGGTCACACTCCTCACGATTCCTCCTGGACGAGCCGCAGGAAGGCTTCCTCCAGCCGTTGCCGCGGCGCCACCCGGTCGACGGCCACGCCCGCGAGAACCAGCCGCTGCACGGTCTCCCCACGGGCGACGCCGTCGAGGTTGGCGTACACGGTGCCCTCCTCGACGCGTACGTCGGACACGCCGGGCACCGCGCGGAGCAGACCGGCGGCGACGTCGGGGCGGTCCACGGCGAATCCGGTCTCTCCCGAACCCGCCGTGATGGCGCCCACGGCGTCGTCGGCGATCACGCGGCCCCGGTGGATGACCACCACCCGGTTCGCGGTCTGCTCAACCTCCGCCAGCAGATGCGAGGAGACGAGCACCGTACGGCCGGTCGCGGCGTACCGCCGGAGCACCCCGCGCAGGTGGTGGATCTGCGGAGGGTCGAGACCGTTGGTGGGCTCGTCGAGCACCAGCAGGTCCGGCAGCCCCAGCATGGCCTGCGCGATGGCCAGCCGCTGCCGCATGCCCTGGCTGTAGGTGCGCACCCTGCGCTCCACGGCGTCGCCCAGGCCGGCGATGTCCAGCGCCTCGTCCAGCCGGGCCTCGGCGGCCGGCCGGCCGGTGGCCGCCCAGTAGAGGCGCAGGTTCTCGGCCCCCGACAGGTGCGGGAGGAAGCCGGCGCCCTCCACGAAGGCCCCGATCCGCGACAGCACCGGAGCGCCGGACGTGACCCGGTGCCCGAAGACCCGCACGGTGCCCGCCGTGGGCTTCACCAGCCCGAGCAGCATGCGCAGGGTCGTGGTCTTGCCCGCGCCGTTCGGCCCGAGCAGGCCGAGGACCTGGCCGCGCCCGACGCGGAAGGACAGTCCGTCCACCGCCTTCACCCCGCCGGGGTAGCTCTTCGTCAGCCCCTCGACGACCAGCGGGGTGCCGGCCAGCGCGGGATCGAAGTCGGGCTGCCGGCGGCGCACGCCCGCGAGCACGCTCAGCAGCAGTCCCACACCGAGGACGGCGGCGATGCCGAGGAGTTTGCCGACCGGCCAGGCCGTCTCCATCGCCGTGCCCGGCACGACGGGCGCCCGCAGCGCGCCGATCACCGCCACCCGGTAGACCGCCGGGGCGGACGACGGGCGGTACGTCTGGTCCGTGGTCGCCACGGTCAGCTCCAGCTCGTGCCCGCTCACCGCGGAGTGGACGATGCCGGGCAGGCTCACGTTCACCTCGACCGGGGATCCGTCGGCGGGCAGCGACGGCAGCCGGACGGCCGCGACCCCGTTTCCGGGCAGAGTCCTGGTCCCGTCGGGGCCCTTGTCGTACAGCTTGACGAACAGCGCGCCGTCCCCCGGCGCGCCGACGGCGGAGACCCGCAGCCGTACGGTGGGCACGCCGGCCACCAGCAGCGGCGCCTTCAGCGCGGCGGTGGAGAACTTCGCCGACTGCCCGGGCAGGTCCATGCCGACCATCGAGGCGAGCCACGGCGTGCGCGACAGGTAGCCGTTCAGGCCGGGGATGCCGCTCACGGCGGCCGGCTGGCCTCCCGGCGGGTTGACGATCGTCTGCTCGCCGCCGATGAGCTGGGCGGACCAGCTTCCGGTCGCGCCGGAGAGCAGGCCGGGGTAGGCGCGGGCCCGCACGGTGCGCACCGCCGCCGATCCGTCCGGCCGGATCGAGCCCTGCACCTGGTATTCGAAGGGGCCGAAGGGATCGGTCCCCCGGCCGAGCAGCCGCAGGCGCAGCCAGTCCGCGATGCGCGCCCGGAGCGCGGCATCGGGACGGTCGCCGTCGTGGCCGCCCGCGTACCACACCATCTGCACCGAGGTGCCCGCGCGGGCGATCTGGCGGGCGGTGGCGTCGGCGTGGTCGAGCCCGAAGAGCGTGTCCTGCTCACCCTGCACCAGCAGGGTCGGCGCGGTGATGCGGCCCACCACCGACGTGGGCGAGAGCCGGTGCAGCAGCCGCTCCAGCGCCGGGGTCGGCGTGCCCGTGGTGGCCAGTTCGGTGTAGGCGCGGCAGATCTCCGGCGTGAACCGGCCGCACTGGGGGGAGTCGCCGAACTGCCCGCCCCCGCCGCCCGAATCGCTGCCGAAGCCCATCGAATACAGCCAGCCGGCCCACGAGCTCTTGAACACGCCGCCGGCGGCGAAGGCCGTCGCGGACGGCGTGGCCGCCGCCGGGGCGCCGGCCGAGTTCGGCAGCAGCGCCTGCATCAGGTCGTTGTAGGTGATCACCGGGACGAGCGCGTCGATCCGGCGGTCGAGCCCGGCCAGCAGCAGGGACAGCGCTCCGCCGTACGACGCCCCGGAGACCGCCACCTTGGGGTCGCCGGGGCCGTCCTTGAGCACGTCGGCCCTGCGGGCCAGCCGGTCGAGCAGCCGCCGCGCGTCGGCGACCTCCAGATCGGGGTCGTTCAGGCCGATCCGCCCGCCGCTGCGGCCGAAGCCGCGCGCCGTGTAGGTCTGCACGACGAACCCGGCCTCGGCCAGTTCGTACGCCTCGGCGTCCACGCTGTGCTTGTCGCCGCCGAACCCGTGGGCCAGCAGGACCGCGGGCGCGGGGGTGCGCGTCGGCAGGTAGAGGCTGGTGTCCAGGCTCACCTGCCCGGACGCGCCGGGCCCGGCGGGAACCTCGACGAAGGCGCTCTCCACGCGCACTTCGGCGGGCCGCTGGGTGTGCAGGGTCAGGGCGGTCACGCCGAGCGCGGCGACGACGAGCGCGGCGACCCGGAATCGCGCCCGCTGCGGTTTCAGCCACCCGAGAAGTGCCACGGCTGCGACGCTAGACATACGGGTTATCACCTGGGTCTTAGGTCGTGCCCGACGGGTCGTGGACGGGGTGTGCCAGATGTCCCCTGGTCGATGTCGCCACGGGTCATCCGAACAGCAGGCCCCAGTAGGCCGCCCAGGGCAGCAGCACCGCGCCGCCGCCGAGGAGCAGGCCCAGCCGTACGCGCTCCGCCCGGGTGATGTGCCGCCGGGCGCGCCACCATGCGGCCGCGACGAAGGCCATCGCGGCGACGGCGAGCAGGACGACCCCCCGGAGCGCCAGGTAGGGCACCACCACCCCGCCGACGGCGCCCGTGCTCTGGGTGAGCAGGAGGGCGACGACGTAGCAGACGAGGCCGAGGGGGGCGAGCAGCCCGCAGACCGCCAGGAGACGGGCGGTCCGGCGCATGCCCGGATCCCGCTCCGGCCCCTGCTGCGCCCCCTCAGGCCCCCATGCCGCCGCGGCCCGGCGCCGCCGCCTCCGCCCGACGAGCCCGGCGCCCAGGTAGGCGGAGAACAGCACCGCCATCAGCAGCAGCGCGCCGCCCTGCGCCCAGGCGGACTCGTACCAGGTGTGCGGCTCGACGGGCAGGCTGGTCCGTTCCTGCGAGGGCGGCGCGTCGGACCGCCCGGCCGCCTTCGGGCTCTTCAGCCACGCCGTCACCAGGTCGTAGAACTCGGGGACGATCCAGGTCGTGCCGCGGGCGAGCGGATGGGTGGCCGAGGAGACGACCCGCATCGTGTAGTCGTGGTTGCCGCCCTGCTCCAACGCGTTCCGGACGACCGCCATCGACTCGGCGGGCGGGACGGTGTGGTCGTCCGCCCCCCACACGGCGAACACCGGCTGACGCACCCGGGTCAGCGCGGGCGCGGGATCGAAGGCGGCCTCGGGGAACTGCCCGAGACCCTCGGCCAGCCGGACGCCGTTGAGCGCGAGCGGGCCGGACACGCCGTCGTGCCGCAGCAGGTTGTCGAGGTGCCAGGCCGTCTGCCGGGCCGGCTGCACGCCGCTGGCCGCCAGCAGCACCACGAAACCGACCTCCGGCGAGCGCGCGGCCACCAGCGGCGCCACCCAGCCTCCCTCGCTGATGCCCCACAGCCCCACCCGATCCGGGTCGACGTCCGGGCGGGCGCGCAGCAGCCGCACCGCGGCCAGCGCGTCGTCGGCGAGCTGGGAATAGGACCGCTGCGTCGCCGAATATCCGGCCGTCCGCTTTTCGTAGACGAACGTCACGACGCCCGCCTCGACGAAGGGCGCGACCATCTTGTGCAGTTCCTCGCGCGGCAGCCAGCCGGACACGGAGACGAGCACCAGGCCGGGACGCCGGTGGCCTGTCCCGGGAGGAGCGAAAACGGTGCCGTTCAATCGCGTTCCGTCGCTGGTGAACGTCACCTCCTCGGCTCCGGCCGGTCCCGGCGCGAGCGTGAGCGCGGCCGTCATCAGCAATACGCCGACAAGGCCCAGCAGTTTCCGGGCAGCAAACATGGATTCTCCCGTCCATTGTTTGTCGATTCGCCCTGCGGAAGAATTGACGGCCCGGCTGTGCCGGGTCTCCGATTCTCCGTACGCCCGCGCATAACCGGCAATTCACTGAGACCCGGATGATAGGACGTCCTCGTACCGTCGCCCCATGAATGTCGACGAGTGAGACATTGGGGTTCGCTACATGAAGGACTACTCCAAGCAGGTGCTCACCGGCGAGGGTGACACCGATTACGCGAGGTATATGCGGACCGATACCTTGCTGTCCTTGCAACGCGGCCCGGACGAGGTCGTGCACCGGGACGAGCTGCTCTTCCAGGTCGTGCACCAGACCACCGAACTGTGGCTGAAGCTCACCTGCGCCGACCTCGACGAGGCCGCCGAGCGCATCGGCGCGGAGGAGCTGGAGAGCGCCACGGGCCTGCTCGGCCGGGCGTCCTTGGGCATCGAGCTGGTGACCGGCCAGCTGGAGATGATGCGGCACCTGTCGCCCTGGGACTTCCAGCTGATCCGCACGGTGCTGGGGCACGGCTCGGGCGCGGACTCACCCGGCTGGCGGGCCATCCGGGGGTGCGGGCGCCGGCTCGAAGCGGCGTTCGCCGCCATGGTCCGGCGGCGCGGGCTCGACCTCGCCGAGCTGTACCGGAGCGGGCTCTACAGCCCCGAACACCGGCTGGCCGAGGCGCTCATCGAGTGGGACGAGCGCATCTCCCTGTGGCGCGTACGGCACTACAAGATGGCGACGCGGGTGATCGGGCATCAGGTCGTGGGCACCCAGGGGACCCCCGTGGACGTCCTGGCCAGCCTGATCAACTACAAGTTCTTCCCGGAGCTGTGGCAGCTGCGCGACGAGCTCACCCGCACCGGCCCCATGGCAGAGACCGCGTTATGAGCGGCACGAGCAGCGCCGCGGCGGCGTTCCGGCGGCGCTTCCCGATGCTGGAACGCACCGTGCACCTGTCGAGTTGCAGCCTGGGCGCCCGCTCCACCGACCTCGACCACGCGCTGGGCCGGATGGCGGCGGACATGACCCTGGGGGCGGGCGCGTGGGAGCGGTTCTCGCGGCAGGTCGACCGGGCGCGCGCCCGGTTCGCCCGGCTCATCGGCGCCGACGCCGAGCGCGTGGCCGTGGTGCCCAACGCCTCCGTCGGGGCCTACCAGGTGGCCTCCACACTGGGCCGGCGGCGGGGACGGCACCGGATCGTGAGCAGCACAGCGGAGTTCCCGTCGATCTCCCACGTGTGGCTCGCGCAGGGCCGCGACGGCACGGAGGTCGTCCACGCTCCCTGTGCCGGGAAACCCGTGGACGAGACGGCCGACGGGTACGGCGACGGGTACGGCGACGACGGTGCCGGCGACTGGGCCGGCGACTGTGTGGCCGACTACGCCGCGCTGATCGACGAGCGCACTCGGCTCGTGTCGGTACCGCTGGTGACCTACGCCGAGGGCCGCGTCATGCCGGTCGCCGAGATCGCGGCGATCGCGCACGCCGCCGGTGCCCCGGTGTTCGTGGACGCCTACCAGGCCGTGGGGGTCCGGCCCGTACGGGTGGACGAACTCGGCTGCGACTTCCTGGTGGCCGGCACCATGAAGTACCTGCTCGGCCTGCCCGGCCTGGCCTTCCTCTACGTACGCGCGCCGGGGTCACTCGGTCTCGATCCCGTGCTGACCGGGTGGTTCGGGCGCGTCGATCCCTTCGCCTTCGACGTAGGCCTGCTGGACTTCCCCGCCGCGGCCACCCGGTTCGAGACCGGGACGCCCGCGGTGCCGGCGGCCTACGCGGCCAACGCGGGGTTCGACCTCGTCGAGCCGCTCGACCTCGCCGAGGTGCGCGACCACGTGCTGGCCCTGACCGACCTGGCCGCCGGCGGCCTGCGCGAACGGGGTGAACAGGTCGTGCTGCCGCCCCGGCGGACCCGCGGCGCGCACCTGTGCCTCTTCGACCCCGAGCCCGAGTCGCTGGCCCGGTTCCTCGCCGAACACGGCGTCAGCGTAAGCCCACGCGGCCGGTACGTCCGGATCTCGTGTCATTTCTACAACGACGCCGGCGACGTCGCGGCTCTGTGCGCGGCCGTCTCGGCGTACCGAAGCAAGCATGGATCGTGCGGTGGTGTCCGTGTCCACAGCTGAGCTGAGCTCCTGGCTGCGCAATCCCGACCTGATGAAGTTCCCCTACGCCGCGGTGGTACGCGAGTATCACCACGTCGGCAAGCACTTCGTGCCCCCGGAACTGCTCCGGATGCTGGCGGAGGCGCGGACGCTGCTGCCGTCCCTGCACGGACCGTGGCCGCACGTCCACACGCTCGCCAGTTTCCTCGACACCGCCCTGGACAAACCCGACCAGCGCTACGACTACCCCACGTATCTGGCGCTGTCGCTGCTCCAGCTCCCCGGGCCGGACGACCCCCTGGAGCAGGCCCTCTTCGCGCGGCCGCGGTGCGACCGGCTGATCGCCCAGCTCGTGGCCGACGCGCTGGCCTTCGAGCTGGCCGCCCAGGACGGCCGTACGACGCTGCTGCCCCGCATGCGGCCGGACGCGGCCGTGGTCGGCAAGCGCTACCGGCACGGGCTGCGGGTGCTGCGGCCGGTGCTGGGCCGGATGGCGCTCGACTCGGGGCTGACCGAGGTGGGCCCCGCCGACCAGGCCCGCCAGGCGTGCGCGGCGGTCCGCGGCGACATGTCCTTCGCCGAGCGGCGGGCCATGAAGCTGAGCATCCTGCCCGTCGACACCATCCACGACGAGTACCTCTTCCTGCGCGTGCTCCAGGCGTTCGAGACCACCTTCGCGCTGCTGTCCACGCACCTGCGCGGCGCGATCGCGGCGCTGCGGCAGGGCGAGGTGGACCGGGCGGTGTACTTCCTCGACGGCTCACGAACCGCGCTGGAGGAGTCGGGACCGCTGTTCTCGATGCTCGCCACCATGCAGGTCGAGGCGTTCCGCACCTTCCGCCAGTTCACCGAGGGCGCCAGCGCGATCCAGTCGCGCAACTACAAGCTGGTCGAGTCGCTGTGCAGCATGCCCGACCCGGGCCGGATCGACTCGCAGGCGTACTTCTCGGTGCCGGACGTGCGCATGAGGGTGCTGGCCGGTCAGGAGACCCTCGACGAGGCCTGCGCCGCGCTGCTCGGCACCGGCGTGCCCGAGCCGGACCGCGTACGGCTGGGCGCGGCGATGGAGTCCTTCGCGCGGACCCTCGCCCGCTGGCGCCAGACCCACTACCGGCTGGCCGTACGCATGCTGGGCGAGGCCTCCGGCACCGGATACACGCAGGGCACGCCCTACCTGGCGGCCGTCCGCGACCTGCCGGTGTTCCGCACCCTGCAGAACGGCGTGCCCGGCGGCGGCCTGCACCCGAACGGTGTGCACGCCAACGGCAACGGCAACGGCAACGGGCTGCACGACAACGGCCTGCACGGCAACGGCGAGAACGGCCTGCACGCGGACGGCGAGGCCGTCCTGGAGGCCGACAAGGAGACGAGGAGGGCGCCGTGAGCGGAATCGAGGCACCGGTCGGCATCGTCGGCGCCGGGCCGGTGGGACTGGTCGCGGCGCTGCGGCTGGCCGACCACGGAGTGCCGTGCGTGCTGCTGGAGGCGAACCCGCACCTGGTCAAGCAGGGGTCCAAGGCGTGCCTGATCCAGGGCGACGTGCTGGAGGTGCTGGACAAGTTCGGCTGCGCGGACCCGATCGCCGAGGAAGGCGTGACCTGGGACGTCGCCCGGACCTATGTGCGCAACCGGGAGATCAGGGCGGCTCGGTATCCCCGCGGCCCCGGCTTCGGGCCGTTCGTCAACATCTCGCAGCACCGCATCGAGCAGATCCTGGTGCGGGCGGCGGAGACCGAGCCCCTCTGCGAGCTGCGGTGGGACCACGAGGTGACCGACGTGCGCCAGGACGAGGACGGGGTCACCGTCCGCGTGCGCACCGGCACGGGTGAGCGGGAGCTCGCCTTCTCCTACCTCGTCGCCTGCGACGGCGTGCGCAGCCGGCTCCGGGAGCTGATGGGCGTCCGGTGGACCGGCTACACCCACCGCGACCGGTTCCTGATCACCGACATCAAGGCCAAGCTGCCGCTGGCGCAGGAGCGCCACTTCCACTACGACCCGCACTTCAACCCCGGCCGGCAGCTCGTCATGCACCCGCAGCCGCACGACATCTGGCGCATCGACTGGCAGTTGCCGCCGGACGCCGACATCGACGCCGAGCGCGCGGACGGCCGGTTCGACCAGCGGGTCAGGGCGGTCATCGGCGACATTCCGTACGAGGTGGACTGGGTCAGCACCTACCGCTTCCACCAGCGGGTGGTCGAGCGGCTCCGGGTGGGCCGGGTGCTGTTCGCCGGCGACGCGGCGCACGCGCTGCCGCCGTACGGCTCGCGCGGCATGAACAGCGGCATCCAGGACGCCGACAACCTCGCCTGGAAGCTCGCGCTCGTCCTGTCCGGCCGCGGCGGCGAGGAACTGCTGGACAGCTACCACACCGAGCGGTACGCCGCCGCGCTGGAGAACCTGCGGGTGACCGAGGCGACCATCCGCTTCATGGTGCCGCCCAACCTGGTCAGGCGCTGGACCCGCGCGGCGCTGCTGCGCCTGTCGCGCATCCTCGGCCTCGCCCGCCGCCACGTCAACAGCGGCAAGATGGCCGAGCCCTACACCTACACCGACTCCCCCATCGTCGAGCGCGGACACCCGCTGCTGGGAGCGTTCGCGCCCGACGGCGAGGTCACCGTGGACGGCGTGCCGACCCGGCTGCGCCGGCTTCTCGGCGCGGGATTCACCGGCCTGGTCTTCGCACCCGGCGTGGCCGAGGCGCTCCCGGTCGTCGAGGCCGCGCGGGCGCGGCCGTGGGACCTCCCCGCCCGCCTCGTGATCGTGGTCCCCCCGGACGCCCCGGCGGCCGCGGCGCCCGCCGGGACCACCCTCGCCCGGGCCACCGGGCCGGCGCTGCCGGAGACGTACGGCGGGCTGGACCAGCCGGTGTGGTGGCTGGCCCGGCCCGACGGCCACCTGTCCGCCACCGGCGGGTCCGGCGAGCGGTTCGCGGCCGCACTGCGCGCCTCGGCGTCCGCCGGGGAGCTTTCGCTCGCGAAGGGCTGACCGCCCCCTCATCTCACCTGTCCTCCCACCCGTCCTCCCGACCAGGTCCGATTCCTCCCCGCCGGAGGCGGGGTTCTTCCCCGGAGGTAACCGATGAGCCCTACCTACAGCCGACGCGCCGTACTCGCGGGGACGGGCGCGGCCGCCGCGGCCGCCGCGCTCTCCGGGTGCGAGGTCGCCCGTACGGCGGACGCGCCGCCGAGCGGCACCTCCCTCGGCCGGACCGGCGACGTGCCCGTCGGCGGCGGGCACGTGCTCTCCGACCTCGACGTCGTGGTGACGCAGCCGGAGGCCGGCACCTTCAAGGCGTTCTCCGCGCTGTGCACCCACCGGGGCTGCCGGGTGGACGAGGTGTCGGACGGCGAGATCGTCTGCCCCTGCCACGTCAGCAGGTTCGCCATCACCGACGGATCGGTCACCTTCGGCCCGGCGGACCAGCCGCTGCCCGCCTTCAAGCTGAAGGTGTCCGGCGACGAGATCGTGGTGGCCTGACATGGGGCTGCTCACCGAGCTCGTCCACGCGATGCGCCGCGGCGTCGTCGAGGTCGTCGACCTGACCGCCCCTCTCTCCGAGCAGACGCCGATCATCAAGCTGCCGCCGGAGCGGGGCCAGCCGTGGCCGTTCTCCCGCGAGGTCATCAGCGACTACGACGCCGCCGGGCCCACCGTCTACTGGAACAACATCCGCCTGTCGGAGCACACCGGCACGCACTTCGACGCGCCCGTGCACTGGTTGTCGGGCAAGGGCACCCACGACGTGTCGGAGGTGCCGCCCGGGCGTCTCGTGGGACCGGCCGTCGTGCTCGACTTCACCGCGGAGGCGGCGGGCGATCCCGACTTCCTGCTGCGCCGCGAGCACGTCGAGCGCTGGCAGGAGAGCCACGGCGAGCTTCCGGAGGGCGGCTGGCTGCTCTACCGCACCGGCTGGGACGCCCGCCGCGAGGACCCCGCGCGGTTCCTCAACGAGGGGCACACGCCCGGCGTCGCACCGGAGTGCGCGCGCTGGCTGGCCGAGCAGACCCCGGTCATCGGCATCGGCGTGGAGACCGTGGGCACCGACGCCGGCCTCGCGGGCGAGTTCACGGACCGTCCGTACCCCTGCCACTGGTACTTCCACGGCGCGGGGAAGTACGGCCTGACGCAGTTGCGCAACCTCTCCCTGCTGCCGCCCACCGGCGCCGTGCTGATGGTGGGGCCGCTGCCCATCGTGGGCGGCTCGGGCAGCCCCACCAGGGCGCTCGCCCTGGTGGAGCATCAGGGACCGGCCTGACGGCGCTCCCGCAAGGGACCGGGCGAGGGGGCCGGACGGGGATTCAGCCGATCCGCACCAGGCCGACGCCGGTGAGGAACGGCGCCCGGTACGGCCCCAGGTCCTGCTCCGGGTCGGTGGTGTCCTCGCCGGTCAGCACGTCCAGGCGCAGCGGGGTGTCGAAGGTGATTTCGCCGGCTCCCGCGTCGTCGGCGATGGCGTACGAGATCAGCAGCGACGGCTCGGTGAGCGTGTCCAGGCGGAGCACCCGGGTGGCCTCGTCGGGGTCGTCCATCGTGCCGAACAACCGCGCCGGGATCGGGGTGAAGCCCAGCCGGCTCTTGAAGCGGAACAGCCCCGGCTTGGCGATGTGGCCGTAGAGCGCGGGGTCGGTGCCCAGGGACACGCTCCGGTACCCCAGCTCGCGGGCCTTCGCGAACACCCGCATGTACATGGCGCGGACGATGCGGTGCTGCCGGCTGTCCTGGGTGGTCGTCACGAACCGGATCACCACGGTCGAGGCGTCGGCGCGCTTGCGGCACATGCAGCACCCCACGAGCGTGTCGTCCTCGAACGCCTGGACGGCGAAGTAGTCCTCGCGCATGCCGAGGATCTCCTCGCGCTCCATGCTCGCGTACGGCACGCCGTGCCGCATGCCGCCGATGTGCGGCTCGTACAGCTTGAGGAAGTCGTCGAAGACGAGGTCGTCCACCGGGTCGGCCACGTCCATCCGGACGTCGCGCCCGGCCGCGTAGCGCAACCCGAGACGCACGTTGCGCCGCTCCTGCACCGACAGCCGGCTCAGGAACTCCTCCTCCGACGCGGCGACCGGGGCCATCCACGTGATCCACGAGGGGTGGACGGCGAAACCCGCGGCGCGCAGCCGCGGCCACGACTCCGGGGGCGGGTCCACGACCCGGACCAGGTCCAGCTCGCCCTGGTGGCGCTCCCAGTCACCGTTCTCGGCTTCGCCGACGTCGACCAGCCCAATCGTCAGGCCGTTCACCGTCTCGATCTTCACTGTCTCCTCCTGGGCCGGTCGTGACCGTCCCGCCGGGCCGCGCCGCCCGGCGGGACGGGACGACGGTTCACGCCGCGGACGGGATCCGCCGGGTCGCGGGGACCTCCAGCCGGCGCTCGGCCGTCCCCCTGCGGGTCCGCAGGATGACGGTCGGGGCCGCGCCGTCGGGCACGACCTGGATGGTGCGCTCCTCCGTCCAGCCGGTGAAGCGGAACTCGCCCTCGCCCACGTGGACGAGACCGAAGGTGGGCTCACCGTCCAGCGTCAGGACCAGGCGGTTACCGTCGTCGTCGCTGTTCACGGTCGCCGCGAGCTTCGGCTGGGGCAGCAGGAACTGGCCCTCCGCCTCCTCCCAGTCGGCGAAGGACGCGGGGATCTCGAACGCGCAGTGGTAGCGCTCGGGGTCGTCCAGCGGCGCCGTGGGGCGGGCGTAGAGCACCTCGTCGGCGGACAGCGTCTCGAGGAAGTCCGGGGGGAACAGGCTCAGCGTCTCCGGTGTGATCAGCGTGTCGACGATCATGTGGATGCGCTTGTCCTGGCCGGTGTTGAGCACCTGGTGCCACCGGCCGAAGTCGCCGAACCAGAACGTGCCCGGCTGCCACCGGTGCTCCACCCCTTCGATGATCAGGGCGGCCCCGGGGTTGGTCGTGATCGGCACGTGCAGCCGCAGGTTCCCCCACGGGAAGCCGACCTTGGTGTCGAAGTGGACCTCGCCGATCGCGCCCGGCCCGAGCGCGAGCAACCGCACGCAGCGCAGGGGGGCCGGAACCGAGGCCAGGATCTCGGCGAAGTAGGGGGCCTGGGCGAGCCAGGGCGTGTCGGCGAACTCGTCCAGGCCCGCGCCGCCGGGGTCGGTGCGCTCGGGACGGCCCGTCGGGCTGCGGAGCGGCAGCGCGCGCCAGTCGTAGGGTGCCCGCTCGGCCAGCCCGGCGGAGGTGAAGGTCTGCTGCAACGACCACTGGTGGTCGTCCAGGCGGTCCAGATCCTCGAGAAGCCGCGCGACGTCGAAGGTGGGCAGCAACCGGGCGGCCGCGGGATGACCGCAGACGATGGGTTCCAAGACCTGCTGGTGCGTGACACTCATGAGCTCGATCTCTCCGCATTCTGCTCGACAAGTCCGACGATCACTGTCACCCGAGCCGATATCAGGATGGTCTCTGCGAGGTCTCCTGCGCCGCCACCGCCGCCTCCGTGCTCTCGGGGGTCGGGGTGGTTCCGGTGGTTCCGGCGGTCGCCGTGGGTTCGGCCGCCCGCGGGCCGCGGAACCGCCCGGACACCGCCGCCAGCCCCACCAGCGCGACCACGCAGAGCACGCCGAGCAGCAGGAAGGAGGTGGCGCCGGTCCAGCCGAACAGGGCGACACCGATGATCGGGCCGATCACGTTGCCGGAGTCGCCGATGAAACCGAACAGCCCGAACGCCTTCCCCTGACGGCTCATCGCCGAGCGAAGCTCGATGAGGCCCCGCCGAGCGGTCAGGTAGAGCACCGCGGCACCGGCCATGCACAGGACGAAGGACGCCGCGACCGGCACCACCTCCGCGCTCAGGGTCAGGCCCGCCAGGCCGAGTGCCATGAGCGTCATGCCGGCGCGGATCAGGGTCATCAGCCGCAGCCGCTCGGTGTAGCGGCCGAGCGCCCAGGTGAACAGGGCGAAGGTGGCCAGGCCGACGGAGAAGACCACCGAGATCGTGCCGCGTACCGAGCCGTCCCGCCCGGCGCTCAGGTAGAGCGGCAGCATCGGCTCGAAGGCCGAGTAGATCACGTTGGCGAACAGGTCCAGCGCGCCCAGCGCGAGCACCCACAACCACCAGGGGCCCGCCGAGCCCGCGCCCGCGCCGTCCGCCGCCGGCGCGTCGTCCGCCTCGGCCTCCTCGGGCCCTTCCTCGCCGGACC
Source organism: Microbispora sp. H10949 (assembly GCF_014161435.1). NCBI lineage: Bacteria > Bacillati > Actinomycetota > Actinomycetes > Streptosporangiales > Streptosporangiaceae > Microbispora > Microbispora sp. H10949. The sequence goes on from NZ_JABBWZ010000016.1 coordinate 58,235, forward strand.
GGGGAATCGCCTGGAACAGCCCGAAGGCGGTCACCGCCGTGACCGCGGCACCCGCGAAGAACAACGCCTCCAGCCCCAGCGGCGCGGCCACCCCGGTGACCAGCGGGCCGATCAGGAAGCCCGCCATCGCGGCGGTGCCGAAGTTGCCGATCAACCGGCTGCTCGACAGGCCGTACCGGCGGCACAGCAGGCCCATTCCCGCGTAGAGAGCGGGCGTCACGAGCCCCTCCCCCAGCCCCCAGCAGACGCGGCCCGCCAGCAGCGTCTGCGGGTCGCGGGCCACCGCCGTGATCACGATGCCGGCGGCGGCGATCAGCTGGGCGACGAACGCGACGTGCCCCGGCCGCCAGCGGTCCACCCACAGCCCGCCCAGCGGCTGGGACAGCGTCTTGGCCGCGGCGAACAGGGCGAAGGTCAGCGCGATCACCGTCGGGTCGGCTCCCGCGCGGTGCTGGAGCTCGGGCACGAACGGGATGAGCACGGTGTAGGAGGCGTTGACGCTCATGACCGCGATCAGCAGCAGCGCGGCACGCCTCCGGGCAGGCGTCATCAATGCGCCTCGATGTAGTCGAACAGCACCCAGTGCATGTGTGCGATGTCCACGCTGAGGTCGGGCTGCGGCCGCGGCGTGTAGACCAGGGCGTACAGGTTGGTCCCGGTCAGGCCGTGCCGCTCCTTGAAGCGGTAGTTGTCCCGGCCCCACTCGATGCGGCGCATGCCGTTCTCGTAGGCCCACCGGGTGCCGCCGTACATCAGCGCGATGTAGGTGCTGTATTCGTTCAGCGTCGCGTATTCGACCCCGCCGCACATGTACGTGACCTCGTCGCCGCGGCGGAACGCGAAGAACGCGCCGACGAGCCGATCGTCGAGCTTCGCGGTGAGCAGCATCGCCCCGGGCACGCGCAGCATGGAGTGCAGCGCCTCCTGGTCGAACAGCGCGGGCCAGTCGTTCTTGTCGCTCGTGTCGACGGTCAGCGGGAAGGCCGCAGGGACCAGGTCGTGCGCCGCGTCGCCCTCGACCATCTCGACGCGCAGCCCGCGCTCGGTTGCCCGGCGCAGCCGCCGCGCGACGTCCCGCCGGATCTTGTTCGGCAGGCGCTCGTGCACGTGGGCCTCGTAGTCGCGCGACATCTCGCAGGAGTACGTGCGCTCCAGCAGCACCCGGCCCGTCGGGGGGCCCACGGTGGCCACCCAGTCGGCCACGCCCGCCTTGGTGAGGTTGGGCACGACCAGCGTCTCCGCCTCGCCGTCGGCGATCCACTCCATCGCGGTGTCGTACGCGCCGCGGATCAGATCGGCGGGCACCGGGCCGCGCTTGCTGTACATCGAGTACGTCGACCCGGCGAAGATGATCGGGTTGCCGAACCTGCCCACCAGGTCGACCTGCACCTCGTACCCGTGCCAGAAGGGCGACCGGGTGGTGAGGTAGAGCGGCAGCACGGACGACCCGTCCGCGCCCTCGGGCCGGGTGTGGACGTAGGCGTGGCGCACGCGGTGCTCGATGGGGTTGTTCTCCCACTCGCGCAGCCACCCCTGGGAGTCGTAGAGGCAGCTCGCGATCACCTGGTCCGGCACGTGGTCGGACAGCGACCATCCGGAGGCGACATCGGTGAGCGTCGTCATACCGGTTCTTCCTCCTCAGCCCGGCCGTGTTTCGCCTTCGACGGCGACGTCTTCTTCCACGGCGACGCCCGCGAGTCGGAGCGCCGCCACACGCTAACGAGGGGGGCTCTCACCCCGGTCTCCCCGCCGCCGTCCGAGGCGGACGGACGGTCAGCGATATCCCGTCGTGTCGGCCGGCAGGCCGCGGTCCTGCACCTCGACCAGGTAGCGCCACGCGTCCGGCTGGCTGCCGTCGACGTCGGTGAAGTCGTAGACCTTCGCGAGCTGCCCGCTGGACAGCGACTGGCCGTTCCAGCGCGCCACCTCGGGGTCGCCGGCCAGCGCCGCGACGGCGCGCCCCACGTACGCGGGGGTCTCGGAGATGGCGAAGTGCGGGGAGAACTTCGTGGCGTCACGCCAGTTCTCCTCGCTGACGCCGAACTGCTCCAGCATGAACTCCGAGCGCAGCCATCCGGGGGTGAGCAGCACGGCCGTGCAGCCGAACGACTTCAGCTCGTGCGCCAGCGCGAAGGCGATGCGGCTGACCGCGCCCTTGGCCACGTCGTAGAAGAAGGAGACCCGGTAGTTGGCGGCGTTGTACTCGTCGGTGCCGTCGGTCACCTCCACCACCAGGCCGCCCGGGTTCTTGATCAGCAGAGGCAGCGCGAAGTGGCTGGTGATCGCGTGGGTGTCCACGGCCAGGCGGAGCTGGTGGAGCCCGTACTCCAGGTCCGACTCCCAGACCGGCTTGTCCCACTCCATCTTGGTCGCGCCCCAGATGTCGTTGACCAGGACGTGCAGGGCGCCCTGCTCCTTCTCGATGCGGGCGACCAGCGCCCGCACCTCGTCGGGCACGAGGTGGTCCACCCGCACCGGGATGCCGTGGCCACCGGCCGCGTCCACCAGGGCCGCGGTCTCCTCGATGGTCTCCGGCCGGTCCATCTCCGAGCGCCCGGATCCGCTCGACCGCCCGGTGCAGTAGACGGTCGCGCCCGCGGCGCCCAGTTCGACCGCTATGCCTCTGCCCGCTCCTCGGGTCGCTCCGGCGACCAGCGCGACCTTGCCCGTCAAGGATCCAGTCATGGAGCAAACCGTACGACGAGGTCGGCCCTGGCAAGGGGGAATGACCCCTAGTCTGTCAGGTCAGGTGCGGATGCCCGCCGCACGCCCTCTCACCTGCGACTCCGGCCGATCTCGGGACGCTCTCGGCGATTGGTCACCCCCGCGCGCACCTGTCAGCCTCGGCCTCATGGACGGCGTGATGGAGCAGCCGGCGGAGGACGCGCGGATCCGTTCGGCGAGCGGTGTGCCGTTGCCGGAGGTCGCGGTCCCCGGTACGGCGCGGCGGGACCCCAGCGACCCCGCCGGCGGACCGGACGACCGGCTCGGCCTGCCCGGCGGGTTCCCGTACACCCGGGGCATCCGTCCGGGGATGTACCGCGAACGTCCCTGGACCATCCGGCAGCTCGCCGGGTTCGGCACCGCCCAGGAGACCAACGCCCGCTACCGGATGCTGCTCGACGGCGGGGCCACCGGGATCAACGGCGTCTTCGACTATCCCAGCCTGCGGGCCTTCGACTCCGACGACCCCAGGGCCGGGGCCGACGTCGGCCGCGGCGGCGTCGCCGTGGACCTGCGCGGCGACTTCGACACGCTCTTCGACGGCATCCCGCTGGACGAGGTGAGCGTCTCCCTGGTCTCCTCCCAGCCCATCGGGGCGGTGCCCCACCTCGCCATGTACGTGCGGTCGGCCGAGCGGCGCGGCTTCGCGCCCGCCCGCCTCGCGGGCACCAGCCAGAACGACTTCCTGATGGAGACGGCGATCACCATCGCGCCCGAGGCGCTGCCGCCCGCCGGGTCCTTCCGGCTGGCGTGCGACCTGGCCGAGTTCGCGCTGCGTACGATGCCGCGCTGGAACCCCGTCAGCGTGAGCGGCTACAACTACCGCGAGGCCGGCGCGGACGCGGTCCTGGAGATGGCCCTGTGCCTGGCCCACGGGCAGGCCGTCGTACGGGCGCTGCTCGACCGCGGTTTCGCCGCCGAGCCGGTCCTGGCCCGGGTCACCTTCTTCCTCAGCGCCCACAGCGACTTCTTCGAGGAGGTCGCGAAGTATCGCGCGCTGCGCCGCATGTGGGCGCACTGGGTGCGCGACGAGCTCGGCGTCCGCGACCCGCGGGCGCAGCTGCTGCGCTACCACGTGCAGACGTCGGGGGTCACCAACAGCGCCCGCCACGCGCACGTCAACATCGCGAGGAGCGCCCTGCAGGGCCTCGCCGCGGTGTGCGGCGGCACCCAGTCACTGCACGTCAACGGGTACGACGAGGCGGTGTGCATCCCGAGCGAGCACGCCGCGCTGACCGCGCTGCGCACGCAGTACGTGCTGCTGCACGAGACCGGGGTGGCGAAGGTCGCCGACCCGCTCGGCGGCAGCTACCTCGTGGAGTACCTCACCGACGAGCTTGAGGAGCGCGCGCGGCGCGTCCTGGAGCGCATCGGGGAGCTCGGCGGCATCGTGGCCGCGACCGAGCGGGGATGGGTGCACGCGGAGCTCGCACGGACCGCCTTCGCCGACCAGAAGGCGATAGAAAACGGCGAGCGGCTGGTCGTCGGCGTCAACACGCAACTCGACGGCGACGCCGAGGAGCTGGACCGCTTCGAGCTGCCGGAAGGCAGCCTCGAACGGCAGGTGGCCGCCCTGGAGCGGGCGCGGTCCCGCCGCGACCGGGAGGCGGCCGGCGTCGCCCTGAAGCTGGTCGCCCGCGCGTGCCGGGATGGCGAGAACGTCATGCCGGCGGTCCTCGACGCGGTCGACGCGGATGTCACGTTGGGCGAGCTCGGCCGGGTGTTCCGCGACGAGCTGGGACGATGGGAGTTCCCGTTGTGGCAGGAGTGCTGAGCGGCCGCAAGGGCGTCGTGGCGAAGCTGGGGATGGACGCCCACTGGCGGGGCGCCATCGTGGTGTGCAACGGGCTGCGGGAGGCCGGGATGGACGTGGTCTATCTCGGGCACACCACCCCCGCGGACCTCGTGGCCGCCGTCCGCCGGGAGCGGCCCGACCTGGTGGGCCTGTCCTCTCTGACGGGCAACCATCTGCAGGAGTGCCGTCGCCTGATGAGCGCCCTGGACGCCGAAGGGCTGGGGGATCTGCGGGTGGTCGTCGGCGGCACGATCCCGGCCGAGGACCGGGACACGCTGCTGGCCCTGGGCGTGGACGGCATCTTCGGCACCGGCAGCCGCCTCGACGTCATCGTCGACGACGTCGCCGCCCTGCTCGACCACTGAGCTCGACCACTGAGCTCGACCATTGAGCCCGCCACCGAACTCTGCCACCGGGCTCTGCAACCGAGCCGGTGGCGTTCCCCGGGGGCCTCGCGGGTCGCGTCGCGTACGCCGGGCGCCGGGGGTGGCGGCCGCGCGAGGCCCTGGGGCTGCGGTCACGCGCTTCAGGTCGCGCTTCAGGCGTTGAGGGACTCCGTCGTCGCGAAGCGCTCGGCGTAGCAGGCTCCCGGCGACCGGTCCAGGTGGATGCCGAAGATGTCGCGGTAGGCCGCCACGACCGCCTGCTCGTCCTCCAGCGTCACCTCCGTCGTACGGCCGCCCGACGTCGTGATCAGCCGGTTGCCGTGCAGCGTCACCCGGCCGTCGGGGGTGCTGAGCGAGCAGAGGTCCATCGCGTTCCAGAACGACTCGGGCGACACCTGGTGCCAGTCCCAGGACGGCACGAAGTCGCGCAGCCGCCGGGGGTGCGCCTCGACCCGGTAGCGCGGGCTGCCGTCGCAGTACACGTCGAGGTCGCCGTGGCCGGCCTCGACCACCCGGAACTCGCCGCCGGGGTCGCGCTGCGGCTCGTCGGTGTCCATGCGCAGCGGGAACACGTTGAACTGGCCGAACCCCACGTCCACCAGCCAGGGGCCGTCCAGGTCGACCCGCAGGACGAGGTGGTCGAGCGGGAAGACGGGCGTGCCGTCCTCCTCGAACACCGCCGCCGCCAGCAGCGTGACCTCGTACCCGATCTCGCGCAGCAGCGCGGCGAAGGCGCCGTTGAGCTCGTAGCACCCGCCGCCGCGGCGCAGCCGTACGAGCTTGTCGAGGAACACGTCCTCGTCCAGCGTGACCGGCGTGCCGAGACGGGTGTAGATGTTCTCCCACGGCACGTGGTAGAGGTGCCGCTGGTGCAGCTCACGCAACGTGTCGAGGTCGGCCGCGCGCGGCGCCGGCGCGCCGATGCGGTCGAGATAGGCTCGCATCATCCGCTGGTCCATGCGTTCGATCGTGCCATCGCGCGCGCGCCGGAGGCGGCCCGCGAGAGCCGTCCGAGACCACGCGGAGGCGGACCTGAGGCCGCGGCGGCGGTGAGACCACCCTGATAGCGCGCTCGGCTACGGTGCGAGCAGCCCTGTTGGCCCCTGTGGTCCTTGGCAGGAGGACGACCATGCGCACCTTGTCCTGTTCCGGCCCGGACCTGGCCGGGCGGATCGCCCGGCGCCACTTCGTCGGGCAGGACAGGGTCGCCGTCGCCGCGGACGCCGACGAACTGATCCGCCTGCTCGCCGCCTCGCGCCGCGCCGATCCCCGGCCCGTCGTGATCAACGCGCAGACGCGGCGCGGGCACGCCGACAGCCTGCGCGCCGCCGGGGTGCCGTTCGTGGAACTGCCCCTGCGCGACTACCGGATCTGCGCCGAGGAGCTGTGCGCGCGGATGGCACGCGGCGCCGGCATGGTCATCGTGGCCAACCCGCACGATCCCACGGGCGGAGTGCTCGGCGCGGATGCCGTACGGTCGCTCTGCGCCGCGGCCCGGCGGTACGGCACGCTCGTCGTGTTCGACGAGTCGAGCGCGGAGTTCGCGCTGGGCCCGGATTTCACCTCCGCCCGGTGGGGCGCGCGGTACGGGACCGACGTCTGCGTGCTGCGGACCTACGGGTCGCCGGGGTTCGGCTATCTGATCGGGGCGCCCGCGGTGGTGGGGCGCCTGGCCGCGCCGCGTCCGCCCGCCGCCCCGCCCTCCCATGACATGGTCCTGCTGGAACGCCTCCGCGCCGCCAACCGGTCCGCCCGGGAGTCGCTGTGCCGGGGGCTGGCGGAACTGGGCGTCGAGTTCCTCCCCTCCTCCGCCGACTTCGTGCTCGTCCGGCTGCCCGGGGTGGCGTCGCGGGTCGCGGACGAGCTGCGGGCGGGCGGCCACGCCTGGGCCGCAGACATGACTCCCATCGGGCTGCGCGACCACCTGCGCGTGCCGGTCGGGCGGGAGGACGACGTGGCCGCGCTCCTCTCCCGGCTCCGGTCGATCCTGGCCGCCTTCCCGGCCTCCGGCTGACCACGCGCTCCTGCTCCCGGCCGGCGGACGCTGAAAGTTTCTCCGAACGGCGGCCACAGCGTCCCGCCCGCGGAACCTTTGACTCCTGCCGGAGATTTCGTCATTCCGCCTGTCAACGACCCTCTACTAGGCAAGATCGCTCTTCGGCGGTATGGAGGGCATGCCACCGGTTCGTTGACCGACATCTGCGGTTCACCTATCGTTCCGAGCGAGTTCTCGAAACGTTTCCCTCTTCTAACGAAAACTTTCGACGCCCTTGCGGTGCCCGCCACGGCGCGGGCGGCGCGGGGGCGGCCCGGCAGCGACTCAGGAGGAACGAACGTGGTGTCGCAGCTCGTCCTGTTCGCGATCGACCTCTGCGCGGTGGTGGTGCTCGTCTTCGGGCTCTACTTCCCGCGCCACCGCCGCCGCGATCTGGTCGTCTCCTACCTCGGGGTCAACATCGGGGTCCTCGCGGTGGCGAGCGCGCTGAGCGCCAGCGACACCGGCGCCGGGCTCGGACTGGGCCTGGCGTTGTTCGGGGTGCTGTCCATCATCCGGCTGCGCTCGACGGAGCTCGACCAGCACGAGGTCGCGTACTACTTCTCGGCCCTCGCCCTGGGCATCCTCGGCGCGCTGAGCACCACCTCGGCGTGGCTCAGCGGCGGTCTGATGGCGCTCATCCTCGTGGTGATGTTCCTCGGCGACCATCGGCGGCTGTTCCGGCACTACCGCCACCAGATCCTCGTGCTGGACTCGGCGATCACCGACCACGGCCTGCTCGTCGCGCACCTGGAGCGGCTGCTCGACGCCCGGGTGCACACCGTCAACGTCCAGCGACTCGACCTGGTCAACGAGACGACGGTGGTCGACGTCCGGTACGCGCTGACCGGACCCGCCCTGACCGCCGAACCCGGCGCGGCCGCGCACGCCGGAGCGCGCGGATGACCCCCGCGGCCATCGGGCCGGCTCTGGCCCGGCTGGCCCCCGTAGGGCTCGCCGACCTGGTCGAGCGCGCCGCCCTGCAGACCCGGGTGGACCGCAAGTACCTCGTCGCCGAGGACGCGCTGCCGCTTCTGCTGGAGCGGCTCACGCCGTACGCGCGGGTGCTGGACATCGACGGAGAGCGCGCCTTCCGGTACAGGTCGGTGTACTTCGACACCCCTGAGCTGACCAGCTACCACCGAACGGCGTACCGCAGGCGGCGGCGCTTCAAGGTGCGCACCCGCACCTATCTCGACTCCGCGGAGTGCTGGCTGGAGGTCAAGGTCAGCGGCGCGCGGGGCAGCGTCACCAAGCACCGCCTGCCGTACCACCCGGGAGACTGCGACACCGTACGCCCGGGGCGCGGCTTCGTGGACGAGACGCTCGCGCGCGAGTCGGCCGGCCCCGTCGCCGGGATCTCCCTCGACCCGGTCCTGATCACGGAGTATCGGCGCGTCACCCTGCTGCTGCCGGACACCGCGAGCCGGATCACCATCGACACCGGGCTCGCCTGGCGGGCCGCGGGCTCCGCGCTGCGCCTGCCCGGCCTCGTCGTGGTCGAGACCAAGAGCACCTCGGCCGCCACGCCGGTCGACCGCCTGTTGTGGCGGGCGGGGACGAGACCCGCCCGCATCTCGAAGTACGCCACCGGCCTGGCCGCTCTCCGCCCGGACCTGCCCAGCATGCCGTGGCGGCGGACCCTGCGCCGCCACTTCCGGGACTCCGCACCGGCGGCGGTCCCGGCGCCCGTCCTCTCCCACCGACCAGAACAGGAGGCATCGTGCGTGTGACCCTCCCCGGCACCGGTGCCGCCGCGACCCGCCGCGCCACCAGGGTCTCGGCCGCCGCCGTGCTTCTCGCGGGACTTCTCCTCCCGTACGCGCCGACCGCGCCGGCGCAGGCGGCGCCGGCGCCGCGGAGCGCGAACAGCGCCGCGACCGTCGCGGCTTCCGCGACGTCCGCAGCTTCCGCGGCGGACGACCTGACCGGCGACATCGCCTTCTCCGTGCCGAGCGGCACCTTCCAGGGACAGGTGTCGGTGTCGCTGAGCACCGCCATCGCGGGCGCCGAGATCCGCTACACCACCGACGGAAAGCCGCCCACCGCGGCGTCGGCGCTCTACCAGGGCACGCCGCTGCGGTTCACCCGTACGACCGAGTTGCGGGCACAGGCCTTCACCGGCGGCGCGGCGTCCGGCAAGCCCGGGACGGCCGTGTACGCCGCCCGCGACACCACGACGGCCCACGACCTGCCGGTGGTCCTGATCGACTCCTACGGCGCGGGCAAGCCCGGCCGGGAGTATCTCGACACCGCCACCATGATCTTCGACCCGTCCGGCAGCGGGACGACGTCACTGGCCGCGGCGCCGGCCGTCGCCACCCGCGCCGGAGTCCATCTGCGGGGCCAGTCCTCGGCCTCGTACGAGAAGGCGCCGTACCGCGTGGAGTTCTGGGACAACGACAACGACGACGCCGACTACCCGGTGCTGGGGATGCCCGCCGACTCCGACTGGGTGCTGCGCGGGCCGTACCCCGACAAGTCGCTGATCCGGGAGGCCCTCGTCTTCGACCTCGGCAAGGAGATGGGGTTGCAGGCTCCGCGCTACCGGTTCGTGGAGCTGTACCTCAACACCGACAGCGGCCCGGTGCGCTCCGACGACTACATGGGCGTCTACATGCTCGTCGAGACGATCAAGAACACCAAGAACCGGCTCGACCTCAAGAAGCTGGACGAGGACGACACGACCCTGCCGAAGCTCACGGGCGGGTACATCTGGAAGTTCGAGTGGATGGCCGCGGAGGAGCCGACGCTGCCGTGCAGCGGGTCGTCGGCCACCTGCTGGAGCTACCTCGAAGTGGTCGATCCGTCGCCGCTGCAGCCGCAACAGAAGGAATGGCTGCGCACCTACATCCAGGATTTCCACAACGTGCTGCACTCGCAGAACTTCGCCGACCCGAACACCGGCTACCGGGCGTACATCGACGTGAACTCCTTCGTCGACCAGCTCATCGTCTACGAGCTGAGCCGGAACATGGACGCGAACTACCGCAGCGCCTACTTCTACAAGGACCGGGACACCAAGATCTTCGCCGGCCCGCTGTGGGACTACGACCTCACGTTCGGCGTGGGCGGGTTCTTCCAGAACGACCAGACCTCGGGCTGGCAGTACCAGCAGACCCGGCAGCCGGTCGCCAACGACTGGTTCACCCAGCTTCTGCGGGACCCGGTCTTCGTCGACCAGGTCAGGGCGCGCTGGCAGACGCTGCGCCGCGGCCTGCTCTCCGACTCCGCGTTGCAGAGCCGGATCGACGCGCTCTCACGGCCGCTGACCAACGCCGCGCAGCGCAACTTCCAGCGCTGGCCGAACCTCACGACACGGACCATCGGCTTCTTCATCACCCCGACCGCGTCCACCTGGCAGGGCCAGGTGCAGTACATGCGGGACTGGATGCTGCGCCGCGCGGCCTGGCTCGACACGACGGCCGCGTGGGGTGGCCCGACCACGTCGCCGAGCCCCTCCCCCAGCGCGTCACCCAGCTCCTCGCCCAGTGCGTCGCCCAGCCCTTCGCCCAGCCCCTCTCCCAGTAAGTCGCCCAGTCCCTCTCCCAGCCCGAGCCCTTCGCCGTCGGGCGGTGTTCCCGGCGCGTGTTCGGCGACGATTCGGGTGGTCAGTTCGTGGCCCGGAGGCTTCCAGGGCGAGGTCACGGTGCGCGCCGGCAACTCGGCCGTCAACGGCTGGACCGTCAACTGGTCCTGGCCCGGTTCGCAGGCCGTCACCCAGGTGTGGGGCGGCACACGCTCGGGCTCCGGATCGACCGTGACGGTGCGCAACGAGTCGTGGAACGGCTCGCTCGCCGCTACCGCGAGCACGACGTTCGGCTTCCTCGCCAACGGCTCGGCGGAGACCCCGACGGCCACCTGCACCAGCCCGTGACCCCACCGTCCACCTGATCCCGCGGCGTGTCAAAGGCGCCGCGGGATCACGTGACGGCCCGCCGTACGGTCACCGGCGCGCGGCCACCCGGAACCAGACCGATGCGCCGGTGTCGTCCTGCCACGCGCCCCACGCGGTGGCGAGCCCGTCCACCAGCCACAGACCGCGCCCGCCGGCCGCCTCGGCGTCCGGCGCCGCATCACCGGCGCATCCACGGCCGATCCGCCGTCGCGCACCTCGACGCGTACGCCTCCGGCGTCGCAGGTCATCCGCACCGTCACACGACCACCTCCCCTTGCCCGCCTGGTGGAGGAGATTCACCGCATTCATCCGGAATCGACCCAGCAATCGCCGGGAAAATCAGCGCTCTGCTTTTATCCGGCTTTCCCGAATGGACGACCCGCGCCTAGACTGCCTTTCCGCCATCGGGCCGGCGAGTGGTTCATCAGGCCGAAACAGCGCAGGCCATGACACCCCCTGGCCTGTCGTGAATTGCCTGGCCGGATTGCTGGGCGCATTTATGATCGCCGAGCTTCCGGACGGGTAACCGGACGCCGTTCACGTGGACTCTTCCGCAGCAGGGCAAGTCACCACAGAACATGACACCGTCAGCACGATCTGGAAGCGCCGGAGTGGGACAGAGACGTGGCGCGGCGGCTTTGCGCCGCCGCGCCACGTGTGCCGGGTAGCGGGTGGGTCAGCTCGCCGAGCAGGAGACCGTGGGCCAGGTGTAGTTGCCGTTGTGCTGGATCGTCACACCCCAGTTGTTGCCGCTGCCGTTGGGCCTGGCGACGAGCTGCTGGGAGCTGGGATAGCTGGTGCTGACGTTCCAGGTGGAGAGGACCTTCGCCGGGGACGGCACGTTCATCGTCACGGTCCAGTTGCTCGAACCGCTCACCGAGACGTTGAGGTTGTACCGGTCGCTCCACTGCTGCCCGGCGGAGAGCGTCGCGGTGCAGCCGCCGTTACCGGGGGGCGGAGTGGTGGTCGGGTTCGACGTGGGGTTGCCGGAGCCCCCGATGGTGATGTTGGAGTTGCCGCTGCTCTGGTAGCCCTCGGTGGCGAGGATCTGGTAGTCGTGGCTGCCGAGCTGCATGCCGTAGCGGGCCCACGCGTCGAAGTGGTTGCCGACGGTGATCGTCCCACCGGTCCGCTTCTGCTGGCGGACGCTCCAGTACTGGTTGAACGTCTGGTTGCCGTCGATCGACGGGGCGTTGTAGCGGGTCGTCTGGTAGACGTCGTAGGTGCCGCCGTCCGAAGTGACCGTGCCCTTGTACGTCCCCGTCGGGCGGTAGGTGCCCCAGTTGTCGACGATGTAGTACTCGACCAGGGGGCCCCGGGTCCAGCCATAGACGGCCAGGTAGGCGTTGCCGGACGGGTTGAAGCTGCCGGAGTAGGTGATGGTCCGGCGTCCGCCGGGCTTCCAGCCCTTGCCGGCGACGAAGTTGCCGGTGTTACGCCAGGAGGTGCTGTAGTTACCGCCCGATCCCAGGTCCATGGAGACGGTGCCCTGGCTGTCGGTCCAGAACGAGAAGAAGTAGCCGTTGTTGGTACCGGTCTGGTTCGTGGTGACGGCCGCGTGGGCCACACCGGGCAGCAGCGCCACCGCCGCGGCCAGCACCACCGCGGTCACACGGCCGACCAACGACCGCAGACGGCCGCGGCCTCTCAAGTGCACGTCGTTCATGTACGTACTTCCTCCTCATGAATAAGCCGAGAACGGCCCGGGAGAAGAGTCGCGGCCGGCAATCTTGATCGGCCCGATCCCGAAACTATCGGCGTATTGACGAAAGTATCGGCACGCCTGACTTGGGGTGTCAACGATTTCGGAGGGGACACAGACCCCTTTGGGCAGGTGGCGATTCACGTAAACGCTGGTCGTGGCCGATCGCCCCGTCGCACGAGGGCGAACTCCGGGCGGTGAAGAGCCGGTCAGTCCCGGTGAAAATTTCACGATTCCGGCCACAGCGGGCGGCAAAGCGGGTGCGTCGACTGATCGCACGATGGGATCATGTGCCGTTTTCGGGGGCGACCGGCCTCCTCCTCGAAATTTTCATCGTCCGCTCCGCGCCACGACCGGTCGCGAGGGGCGGTGGCCAGGGGTGATGACTCGGGCGAGATCGTCGATCTCGGCGCGTCTCACACGCGGCGTTGACAGCGGTGCAGACGCCATCTGACACTTTCGCCGTTCAACCGATAGTTTCGTCGGCGAAGGGCCTCAACCGCTGTCGAAACCGGTCACCGGCCGCGATGTGGTCCTCCGGTGGTCGCCCCTGTGACGACCGGTCACCCTCCGCCGCGTTGTGCGACGCCGACGTCCGGTGGCGACCGTGACCCGTGCAGGCTACCGACGCCGCCTGGCCGCCTTCGGCCTTTTCACGAGGAGGAAGTACGCACATGAACGACGTGCATCGGAGAAGCCGCGGACGCGGCGGGATCAGGCTGCTGGCCGGCCGTGTGACCGCGGTGGTGCTGGCCGCGGCGGTGGCGCTGCTGCCCGGTGTGGCCCACGCGGCCGTCACCACCAACCAGACCGGCACCCACGACGGTTACTTCTTCTCGTTCTGGACCGACAGCCAGGGCACCGTCTCCATGGACCTGGGATCGGGCGGTAACTACAGCACCTCCTGGCGCAACACCAACAACTTCGTCGCCGGCAAGGGCTGGAAGCCCGGGGCGCGGAGAACGGTGACCTACTCCGGCAGCTTCAACCCCTCCGGAAACGCCTACCTGGCCCTGTACGGATGGACCCGCGGCCCGCTCGTGGAGTACTACATCGTCGACAGCTGGGGCAGCTGGCGTCCAACCGGCACCTTCAAGGGCACCGTCACCAGCGACGGCGGCACCTACGACGTCTACCAGACGACCCGCTACAACGCCCCGTCGATCGACGGCAACCAGACGTTCAACCAGTACTGGAGCGTCCGTCAGCAGAAGCGGGTCGGTGGGACGATCACCGTCGGCAACCACTTCGACGCGTGGGCCCGCTACGGCATGCAGCTCGGCAGCCACGACTACCAGATCCTCGCCACCGAGGGCTACCAGAGCAGCGGCAACTCCAACGTCACGATCAACGGCACCACCACGAGCCCCTCCGCCTCGCCGTCGTCCTCGCCCTCCACCCGTCCCTCGCCCTCGGTCACGCCCTCGACCTCGCCCTCCTCGCCGCAGGGCGGCGGGCCGTGCCGCGTGTCCTACGTGAAGAACGAGTGGAACAACGGCTTCACCGCGAACATCACCGTCACCAACACCGGTAGCAGCGCCATCAACGGGTGGGCGGTGACCTGGTCCTTCTCCAGCGGCCAGCAGGTCACCAGCTCCTGGAACGCCGACGTCAGCCAGAGCGGCTCGTCGGTCACCGCCCGCAACGTGTCCTACAACGGCTCGCTGGCGCCCGGCGCCAGCACCACGTTCGGCTTCCAGGGCACGCACAACGGCAGCAACCCCACCCCCTCGGCCTTCAGCCTGAACGGCTCGGCCTGCACGATCGGCTGACCCACCAGGGCCGTACGCCGCGACGTACGGCCGACGTGAAGAACAGAGGGGAGCGGGCGGTCACGCCCGCTCCCCTCCCCATTCCGTTCTCCGTGCCGTCAGCGCCCGCGGTTCCCCGCGTTCACCGGCAGGCCCAGAGCATCCCCCGTTCGATGACGGTGCGCACGCTGTCGTTCCGCAGGACGTCGAGGTTGTGGCCGGGGGTCGCGACGAAGATCTTCCCACTCCCCCACCGCCGGGTCCAGATCGCCGGTGAGGTGACCTCCCGGTGCCAGGGGTCCCACGGCCGGACCTTCTGGGTCGTCGTCGCCAGCACGTCGACGTACTCGTCGGTCAGCACCCAGTACTGCTCGGTGACGAGGTCGAAGTCGGCGATCCCCTCCGTGATGGGATGCGAGGCCGCCTCGGGCAGGATGTTCACGGTGTAGGGCACGAAGTAGTTCTCCTCCGCGCCCTCGCGCCACTCGGCCGGATCCTTCCCCGGATGGCAGGCGAACTGCCCGCCGATGAGGTGCAGATAGTCGGAGGCGCTGCGGAAGGAGTCGGCGATGCCGCCGTGCCATCCCGCCATCCCCGTGCCCGCCCGGATCGCGGCGTCCAGCCCGCGCATCTCCTCCGGCTCGATGGTGCCCATCGTGTAGCACTGCACGATGAGATCGACGTCCGCCATGAACGCGCTGTCGGCGTACGGCGCCGGGGAGTCGGCCCGGACCACCTCGAACCCGTTCTTCTCCAGGAACGGAATGAACAGCTCGGTGGCCTCCACCGGGACATGCCCTGCCCAGCCACCCCGCACCACGAGGGCCCTGCGGCCCTGGTCACCTGTCATGCTCTCGCCTGTCTCACTCGGGATCAGCATCAGTGATCTTCACATTTCACACCACTGAGGCGACGAAGGCCACAAATCATCCACGACGCCGGTAGAGCGGCCGACGGCCGGAGCCGGATTGTCGGTCCCGCGCGCGATACTCGCGCTGACGATCACGAGGACGAGACATCCGAGTCGGCGCGGTCACTCCGCCGTGCCACTCGAAGTCGCTCGGAGTCCCTGAAGTCCCCTGAAGTCCCCTGAGCGACGGGCTCTACACCAGACGCAGCGTGGAGGTATCGGCATGAGCGCGGGTCGGATGCTGACCTATGTCGGCGGCGGTTCGGCGAAGTTCTGGGAGGTGCGTCAGGACGGCACGGAGCTGAACATCCGCTACGGGCGGCTGGGCGCGGCCGGTCAGACGCAGGTCAAGTCGTTCGGCTCGGCCGCCGCCGCCACGGTGGCGGCCGACAAGCTGGTGGCGGAGAAGTTGCGCAAGGGCTACACGGAGGACGAAGCGGCCGCCGCGCGGGTGACGTCCCCGCCCGTGACGTCCCCGCCCGTGACTTCTCCGCCCGTGACCTCTCCGGCAGAGATCGCGGCCGAGGATGAGGACCGGCTGACGATGCCGGCCTCCTGGCTGCGTGCTCTTCATCCGCGGCGGGGTGGCGTCAAGGTCTCCGTGAAGCGGCCGGACGCGGGCGCGCCCAGGGAACTCGCCGCGAGGGTGGACGCCCATCGTCAGCTGATCCGCGACTCTCTGGCGAAGTGCTCCGACCCGGAGATCACCGCCGCGGGCGCGGCACACCTGGCCGGGGAGCCCACACCGCTGGGCGCCGCGGTGGTCGCCTCCGTGGTGGCCGCGCAGCTGCCGTGGAACGAGCGGACGTCGCTGCGCCTGTTCGGCGAAGTCTGGCCGGCCGAACACGGCCTGGTGTTCGCGGCGACCGCCGTGACCGAACTGGCCTCACTGGGTCTCCATGTCGGCGGGTACGCCCAGCCGCTCCGGCGGCTCGCCACCGATGAGTCCCATGATCACTGGTACGGCTGGCCCTGGATGGAAGTCGCCTCGCGGGTCCGTGCCGTCCTCTCGGTGGCGCCGGACGCCGAGTACGCCGAGGTCGTCGCGGCTCTGGCGGTGAGCCGGGAAGGCGGGCTCCACCATCAGGTGGCGACCTCCTACCTGGCGCCCACCGAGGTGGAGTGGGTCGCGGACGACTGCGCCGAAGTGAGCCGCGTCAACCCGGATCTCGCCCTCGGCCTGGTCGCCGCCGTCAGCACGCCCGAGCACGCGGCGCTCGTCGCGGGCCACGTACGGGGCTACTCCGTGTTCGGCTCGCTCGCGCTGCCCGCCACTCTCGTGGACGGCATCGGGGAAGCGGCCGTGCCGATGCTGGCCGGATGGTTCGACGACCTCTACGACGCGGAGGGCCGGCGGCGGCTGCTGGGCGTGCTCGCCGAACTGCCGGGCGACGCGGCCATGCGGGCGCTCCTCGACCTGATCGAGCACAAGTACGCCGAGTCGGCGTTCCTGCGCGCGGCGGCCCGCTTCCCGCGCCGGGCGATGCGGATGCTGGCCACCTCTGGCGGCAGGGCCCTGGACACGCTGCTGCGCGCCCACGTGCTGGCCCATCCCGGGCTCGTGGCCGAGGTGCTCCCGAGCGTCGGCGACGACGCCGCAGGGCGGATCAACAAGATCACGGCCGCCGCGGCCGTCCCCGCCGCGCCGCTCGAAGCCCTGCCCGAGGTGCTGGTCAGCCCGCCCTGGACCCGTCCGCGTACGGTCCGCAAGCCGGTCGTGGTGAATGACCTGGTGTGTACCGACGAGCCGGCCGTGCTGTGGCGGCCGGGCGAGCGGGACACGTGGAGTTCCGCCCGCCCGGAGCACCGTTCATGGGACCGGCCCCGGCACGAGTGGAAGAAGGTCGCCTCCCGGATCGCCGCCCAGATCGCCGCAGGCGGGCAGACCCCCTCGTACGCGTTCGACGAGATCGCCCTGTTCGTCGCCGGGCCCGATGAGCTGGCCGCACCGCTCATCGGGAAGTGGCGCCCGGGCGACCTGTGGGGAGTCTCCGAGTGGATGCCGCAGGTCGCCGCGAGGTTCGGGCCGGCGGCGCTGCCCATGATGCTGGACAGCGCCCGCCGCGCCCCCGTCCAGGTCGCTCCGCTGCTGCTTCCCTTCGCCGGTCCGGAGATCGCCGTGCTGATGGCCGAGTGGCTGTCGCGGCTGAAGTCGGTGCGCGCCAGCGCGCTGGCGTGGCTGGCCCGCCACCCCGAGACGGCCGCGAGGGCGCTGATCCCGGCGGCTCTGGGCAGGCCCGGGGTGCCCCGGCGTCAGGCGGAGCGGGCGCTGGCGGTACTGGCCGCGGGCGGCGGCCGCGACGCCGTGACGGAGGCCGCCGTAGGCTACGGCCCCGTCGCCGAGGCCGCGGTCGCCGATCTGCTCTCGGCCGACCCGCTCGACGCGTTGCCCGCCAGGATGCCCGTGCTGCCCGAGTGGGCGGAGGTCGCGGTCTTCTCACCGGTCCACCTGCGCGGCGGCGCGGGTGTGCTGCCGCCCGAGGCGGTCCGCCACGTGATGACGATGCTGGCGATCTCGCGGCCCGGCGATCCGTACGCCGGTCTGACCCTGGTGAAGGAGGCCTGCGACAGCCGCGGCCTCGCGGACCTCGGCTGGACGCTGTTCCAGCGCTGGCAGGCGGCCGGCTATCCGTCCAAGGAGAGCTGGGTGATGGACGCGCTGGGACTGATCGGCGACGACGAGACCATCCGGCGGCTGACGCCGGTGATCAGGGCCTGGCCCGGCGACGGCGGGCACGCGCGGGCGGTCGCGGGTCTGGACCTGCTGGCCGCCATCGGCTCCGACGTGGCCCTGATGCACCTGCACGGCATCGCCGAGAAGGTCAAGTTCACCGGGCTCAAGAACCGGGCCAGGCAGAAGATGAACGAGGTCGCCGCCGAGCTCGGCCTGACGCCGCAGGAACTGGCCGACCGGCTGGTGCCCGACTTCGGACTGTCCGCCGACGGCAGCCTGACCCTCGACTACGGCCGCAGGCGGTTCGTCGTCGGCTTCGACGAGCAGCTCAAGCCGTACGTGACCGACGCCGCCGGGAAGCGGCTGAAGAACCTGCCCAAGCCGGGGGCGAACGACGATCCGGAGCTCGCGCCGGCCGCCTACCAGCGCTTCGCCGGGCTGAAGAAGGACGTGCGCGCCGTGGCCGCGGACAGCATCCGCCGGTTGGAGCAGGCCATGGTGAACCGGCGCCGCTGGACCGGTGCGGATTTCCGCCGGCTGCTCGTCGGCCACCCCCTGCTCTGGCACATCGTGCGGCGTCTGGTGTGGGGGCTCTACGACTCCTCGGGCCGGCTCACCGGCGCCCTGCGGGTGGCCGAGGACCGCAGTTTCGCCGACGTCGAGGACGACACGCTGACGCTGCCCGACGAGGCCGTCGTAGGGGTGGCGCACCCGCTGGAGCTCGGCGAGGAGCGCGCCGGGTGGGCCGAGGTGTTCGCCGACTACGAGATCCTGCAGCCGTTCCCCCAGCTGGGCCGGGAGACCTACGGCCCGGACGAGACGCTGCTGGCCGAAATCATGGCCGCCAGAGTCCCCACGGGCAGGGTGCTCGGCCTGGAACGGCGGGGCTGGCGGCGGGGCTACCCGCAGGACGCCGGCTGGCAGGGCTGGATCGAGCGGGACGTGCCCGGCGGCGGGACCGTCACGGTCGGTCTCGATCCGGGCATCTCGATCGGCTATCCCGAGTTCGCCGACGAGCAGACCCTGATGGGCGTGGCCCTCGACGGCCTCGATCCGATCACCGTGTCCGAGATCCTGCGCGACCTCAGGGAGATCACCCGATGAACGAGCACGCCCAGCGGCCCCCGGCCGAGATCCGCTACGCCGACGAGCTGGCCCGGCTGCGGGACAGCGACACCGACGCCCGGCCACCAGGCTGGGCGCTGAGCCTGCGGGCCGCCCGGCGCTTCGTCCTCGGAGACGAGAAGCTCGGCGTCAGCCGCAAGTTCGTGGGCGATCCCTCGCTGATCGACCGATCGCTGGTGACGCTCGCGACCAACCGCGGGCTGATGCTGGTGGGCGAGCCGGGCACGGCGAAGTCGCTGCTGTCCGAACTGCTCGCCGCGGCGGTGAGCGGAACCTCGACGCTCACCATCCAGGGCGGAGCGGCCACCACCGAGGACCAGATCAAGTATTCGTGGAACTACGCGCTGCTGGTCGCCGAGGGCCCGTCCACCCGGTCGCTGGTGGCCGCTCCGCTGCTGCGCGGCATGGCCGAGGGCAAGGTGGTGCGCTTCGAGGAGATCACCCGGTGCCCGCTGGAGGTGCAGGACTGCCTGCTGTCGCCCCTGTCGGATCGCGTGCTCGCCGTACCGGAGCTGACCGGGCCGGAGGCCATGGTGTTCGCCCAGGAGGGGTTCACCGTCATCGCCACCGCCAACACCCGCGACCGCGGCGTCAACGAGATGAGCGCCGCGCTCAAGCGCCGGTTCAACTTCGAGACGGTCTTCCCCATCGCCGACTTCGACACCGAACTGCTGCTGGTGGAGGCGGAGGCCACCGCCCTGCTGAAGCGGTCCGGCGTCGCCGCGCCACCACGGCGCGACGTGCTGGAGGTCCTGGTCACCGCGTTCCGGGAACTGCGTGACGGGCAGACGACGCGCGGCGACGCCACCGACCGGCTGTCGGGGGTGATGAGCACCGCGGAGGCCGTCTCGGTCGCGCACGCCGTCGGGCTGCGCGGATGGTTCCTGCGCGGAGAGCCCGGCACCGCCGCGGACCTGGTCTCCTGCCTGGCCGGCACGGCGGCCAAGGACAATCCGGAGGACCTGGCGAAACTCCGCAGATATCTGGAGCAGCGGCGGTCGGGCAAACAGTGGAAGGCCGTGTACGAGGCCCGTCACCTGCTGCCGGGCTGACGATGGCGGTCACGTTCCTCGGCGTGCGGCACCACAGCCCCGCCTGCGCCCGGCTGGTCGCCGACACCATCCGTTCCCTGCGGCCCGCGTACGTGCTGGTCGAGGGCCCGGCGGAGATGAACCACCGGATGGACGAGCTCCTGCTGGCGCATGAGCTGCCGATCGCCGTCTACACGAGCTACCGGGACGCCCAACGACGGCACGGCTCGTGGACCCCGCTGTGCGACTACTCCCCCGAGTGGACGGCGCTGGTCGCGGGCCGGGACGTCGGCGCCGAACTGCGGTTCATCGACCTGCCCGCCTGGCATCCGGCGCTGGCCGGGGTCCGCAACCGTTACGCCGACGCGGAGGCCCGCTACACCGAGGTCACCGGACGACTGTGCCGCACCTTCGCCGTGGACAACGTGGACGCGTTGTGGGACCACCTGTTCGAGATCGAACCGGCCGACGGGCTGGCCGAACGACTGGCGACCTACTTCGACCTGGTCCGCGGCGACACACCGACCGGTCCGGACGACACGGCCCGCGAGGCGTACATGGCGCGGTGGGTCAGGGCCGCCGTCGCCGACGCGGGCGACCGGCCGGTGGTCGTGGTCACGGGCGGCTTCCACCGCCCCGCGCTGGTCCGGCTGGGCGGGCAGGGCGACCGCGACTGGCCGGAGGTGCCGCGGCCGCCCGCGGACGCGGTCGTCGGCAGCTACCTGGTGCCGTACTCGTTCCGGCGGCTGGACGCCTTCGACGGCTACCAGGCGGGGATGCCGTCGCCGGGCTACTACCAGCGCCTGTGGGAGTCGGGCCCGGCCGAGGCCGCCCGCGGGCTCACCGAGGCGGTGACCGCCCGGCTGCGCGCCCGGCGGCAGCCGGTGTCCACCGCGGACCTGATCGCCGCCCGGGCCACCGCGGACGGGATCGCGTCGATGCGCGGCCACCCGCATCCGGCCCGGGTCGACGTGCTGGACGGCCTGGCGAGTGCGCTGGTCAGCGAGGCGATCGAGACCCCGCTGCCCTGGGCGTCGCGCGGCCCGCTGCCGGCCGGTAGTCATCCCGTGATCGTGGAGATGATCGCGGCCCTCAGCGGTGACCGGGTGGGCCGCCTGCATCCCTCGACCCCGTTGCCACCGCTGGTCCACGCGGTTCTCGCGGTGCTGGGCGGTCCGGGCGAGGAACGGCTCGACCTCGGCGAGGACACCGGCCGCGAGCGCAGCCGGTTGCTGCACCGGCTGCGGGTGCTGCGGATCCCGGGCGTGGTGCGTACCTCGGGACCCAGCCCGGCAGGCCGCGCGGAGCCGGTCGAACGATGGACGCTGACCGAGTCCGACGACCGGCTGCCCGCGCTGATCGAGGCCGGCGGGTACGGCGTGGACCCGCAGGAGGCGGCGGCCGCCGCCCTCGCCGCACGGATCCCCGGGGCGGGCCTGGACGAGCTGGCCGAGGTGCTGTTCGACACGGCGCTGTGCGGCGTCGGCGACCTGACCGGGCAGGTGCTGGACGACCTGACGAGGGCCGTCGAAGCGGCGGCCGACCTGGGGGCGCTGGGCCGCGTCCTCGCCGTCGCCCTGGCGATGTGGCGCCACGACGACCTGTTCCGCACCAGCGGCGGCACCACCGTCGGCACGGTGGTCCGGGCCGCCACCCGCCGGGCGCTGTGGCTGGCCGAAGGCGTGCGCGACGGCCTCGCCCCCGCCGATCTCCGGCGCGTCGACGCCATGACCGCCGTCCGCGACGCACTCAGACACGCCGGCCCGTCGCTCGGACTGGACACACCCGCGGCGCTGGGCGTCGCGGACCGGCTCGCCGCCTGCCGGGACGCGCCGCCCGACCTGCGCGGCGCGTCTCTGGGACTGGGCTGGTCGCTACGTGGTACAGCCGCCGCGGACCCCGTGCGGGCCGTGCGCGGCGCGTTCGTCCCGGCGTCGGCCGGGGACTGGCTGACCGGATTGTTCGCGCTCGCCCGGGAGGAGGTGCTGCACACCCCCGGGATGCTGGAACTGCTCGACGACCTGGTCGGAGCGATGACGGACGACGACTTCCTGGTGGCCCTGCCCGCCCTGCGCCAGGCGTTCGGCTTCTTCCCGCCCCGCGAACGGCACCTCATCGCCACCCGCCTGGTCGAGCGGCGCACGGGCGGCGCCTCGGGATGGGACCTGATGCGGCTGGACGCGGCGCCGGAGCTGGTGGCCGCCGGCAGGGCTCTGGACGAGCGGGTCGAGGCGGCGCTGCGCCGGGAGGGACTGATCACACCTTGACCTCGGAGGCTTCGATGACCGACCCCACTCTCGAACGGTGGCGTCTGCTGCTCGGCGAGCCGGGCGGCGCCTGCCTCGGCGGGCAGGCGCTCGACGCGGAGGTCGCCGCCCGTGACGCGGCCCTGGACTGGCTCTACGGCCGCGACGAGGACCTGCGCCGGCGCGGTGTGCGGCAGGGCGGGACGGGTGCGTCGGTGCTGACCACCGTCGACTGGCTCGACGACATCACCCGGCTGTTCCCCAAGGAGACCGTCGAACGACTGCAACGCGACGCGGTCGAGCGGTACGAGATCCACGACGTGGTGACCGACCCGGACGTGCTGGCGCGCATCGAGCCCAACCCCGCGCTGCTCAAGGCGGTGCTGCGGACCAAGCACCTGATGAACCCGCAGGTGCTGCGGCTGGCCAGGCGGATCGTGGAGCAGGTCGTCCGGCAGCTGACGGAGAAGCTCGCTACCGAGGTCCGGAGCGCGTTCTCCGGCAGCAAGGTGCGACGGCGCGGCCGGCTGCGGCTGGCCCGCAACTTCGACGTGGTCAGGACCCTGCGCGCGAACCTCGGCCGCTACCAGCCCGGGACCGGCAAGGTGGTGATCGAGACCCCCTACTTCTTCTCCCGCACCCGCCGGCACCTGGAGCAGTGGCAGGTGATCCTGCTCGTCGACCAGTCCGGCTCGATGACCGGCTCGGTGATCCACTCGGCGGTCACCGCGGCCTGCCTGTGGGGCCTGCCCGGTGTGCGCACCCACCTGGTCGCCTTCGACACCGAAGTGGTGGACCTGACCGCGGACGTCGACGATCCGGTGGAGTTGCTGATGAAGGTCCAGCTCGGCGGCGGCACCGACATCGCCCGCGCGGCGGCGTACGGCGCGGGCCTGGTGGACCAGCCCCGCCGTGCGATCGTCGTGCTGATCTCCGACTTCTACGAGGGCGGCGACCCGCGGCGGCTGGTGCGCGTCGTACGCGACCTGGTGACCCAGGGCAGCAAGGTGCTGGGCCTGGCCGCGCTCGACGAGCAGGCCAATCCCGACTACGACCGGGACCTGGCGCAGCGCCTGGCCGACGCCGGTGCCCACATGGGTGCGATGACCCCCGGTGAGCTGGCGTCCTTCGTCGCAGAGCATGTGGGCCGATGAGGGCCGATCTGCTCGGGCTCACGGCCGACTCCCTCGCCGCGCTCACCAATCGCGGCCTGGTCAAACGGGCCGGCAAGGAGGCCGCGCCGGAGCTCCGGACCGACGACGACGGCACCGTGCACGGCGGCTTCCCCGACGGCGTGACCACGGCCGTGCCCACCGGCGGGCTCGACGCGGCCCGCTGCACCTGTGGTTCCGCCGGCGTCTGCCGGCATGTCATCGGGGTGATCCTCGCCTACCAGCGCCTGCCCGCCGAGGCCGCCCCGGTGTCGGTAGAGGATGTCGTGCCTGTAGAGGCCGCTGCCGAGCCCTCGCCGCCACCGCCGCCCTGGTCGCCGGGGCAGGTGACCGACGACGAGCTCACCGCCAGGATCGGCGCCCGGCTGATGGCCGCCGCCCGCCGTACGGAGAGGACCGGGTTCACCGCGCGGGTCCGCCGCGCGACCGCCGGCGATCCGGTGCCTCAGGTCGAACTGGCCACCGCGACCGTGCGCTTCCTGGTCCCCGGCGACCTCGGGTTCGTCCACACCGACGCCGTCGCCGGCAGCCGCGACGACGTCATCGCCCTGGCGGTGTGGGCGTTCCGGGTCGCCGACGCGCTGCACCCCGGCGCCGAGGAGGCGCGGGTCGACGTCGGCGGCGCGCCCGGGCCGGGCGCCGGATCCGGGCTGGAACGGGCCCTGGGCCTGGCCGGCACGGTCCTGCGCGAGGGCGCGGCGCATCTCGGTCAGGGCCTCGACGCCGCCATCGCCGACGTGCGGCGCCACCTGGACGCCGCCGGGCTGCGCTGGCCGCTGCTGGCCGTCACCGACCTCGCCGAGCAACTGGCCTCCTACCGCGACCGGAGCTCCCACTACCGTCCCGAACTGCTCGCGAGCCACCTCGCCGAACTCCACGCCCGGCACCGGGCGGTGACCCGCCCGGACGCCACCCTGCGCAGCAGCGTGCTCGGCACCGCCGAGGCCGCCGAGACCCCGTTGCGCCGGGCCCGGCTGGACGGCCTCGGCTGCCGGATCCGCACCCTCGGCGACCAGCGGATCTCCGAGGTCTACCTGGCCCACGGCGACAGCGCCATGGTGCTGGTCCTCCGCCGCCGGTGGGACGGCGACGACGACGGGGCGGCGCTCGCCCGGCGGCGGATCGCCGCGTCCACGCTGGCCGACCTGGCGACCGGCACCGTGGTCACGGAGTCGGCCGTGCGCAGCGCCAGCCGTACGGTGCGGCTGGCGACCGGGCGGATCTCGAAGACGACGGTCAGCGCGTCGCGGGGCGCCTGGGACGAGCTGCCGCCGTCCCTGCTGGTGACCGACCTCGCCGCGCTCGGCCGTGAGCTGGACGCTCTCCCGCTCCGGCCGATCCGCCCCCGGGTGGAGGCGGAACTGGTCCGGGTCGTCGCCGTCGCCCGGGTGGTGTCCGTCACCTACGCGCCCGGAGACCAGCGTCTCGACGCCGTCATCGCCGACCGGGCGGGTAACACCGCCACCGTCAGGGCCACGCACACCGGCGCCGCCCCCGGGCGTCTCGACTCGCTCGCCGCCGTGCTCGCCGGCGAGGAGGGCGAACCGCGTTTCGTCAGCGGCGTGGTCGGGCGGACCGCGGGCGGGGTCGTCATCGAACCGCTCGGCCTGTCGGCCGGCGGCCGGGTCGTCGTCCCCGACCTGCGGCCTCCCGGCGGCAGCGGCCGGCTCGCGGTCGCCGAGGACCACCGGCACGAACCACTCACCGCGGCACTGATCGACACCCGGGGACTGCTCGCCGAAGCGGCCCATCACGGCCTGTCCCACCTGCCGCCGACGTACGACGACCGGCTCGCCGCGGCGGCGCGGCGGTTGACCGTGCTCGGGCTGCACCGCGTCGCGCGGGCCGTCACGGCCTTCGCGGCGGCGCGGGCCGACACCGGCGACGAGACGGCCGAGCGGGCCTGGGTCGACGCCTACCTCCGCCTGGACGTGGCTCTGGACCTCCACTGATCCACCGCGTACGCACCCGCGGAGACCGCCGTACGCACTTTCGCTGATGTCAGCGCGTGGACCGATCGCAAAAATGTCGTCATCGGGTGGATAAGTGCGGCTTTCAGTACTGCTGTCCCGTAAGAGCCGCGAGGAGGAGACGCGTGAGATACGAACTGCTCGGGCCACTGCGCCTCGTGGACGAGGCGACGCACACCATCAGCGCACCCAAGGTGGAGACCCTGCTGGCCGCGCTTCTCATCCGCGCCAACCAGCCGATCTCGACGGACGAGCTGCTCGACGAGCTGTGGGGGAACGAACCGCCGAAGCGGGCCCGCGCCGCCCTGCACGTGTACATCTCGCACCTCCGCAAGAACTTCGTGCAGCCCGCCGTGGACGGTGCGGCCATCCGGACGCACGCCCAGGGATACCTCCTGGAGGTCGACCAGGGATCGGTGGACGTGTTCCACCTCAAGTCCCTGCACGCGCGGGGGCGGGACATGCTGGACCACGACCCCGAGAGCGCGCTGGAGGCGTTCACCGCCGCCGCGCGCCTGTTCCGGGGGCCCGTGCTCGCCGGCATCGACAACGGGCTCATCGTCGGCTCCTTCGCCCGCTGGGCGGAAGAGGCACGGCTGGAGTGCCTGGAGGTGATCGCGACGTGCTCGCTGCGGCTGGGACGGCACCGCGAGCTCATCGGCGACCTGTCGCGGTGGGTGGAGGAGTACCCCCTGAACGAGAACCTGCGCGAGCAGCTCATGCTCGCGCTCTACCGGGCGGGGCGGCGCGCCGAGGCCCTGGACGTCTTCCAGTCGGCCCGCCAGGTGCTGCGGGAGGAGCTCGGGCTCGATCCCCGCAAGACCATGCGCCGGCTGCAGTTCGCGATCCTCTCGTCGGACGCCGAACTCGCCGTCGCCGGCTGAGGGTCCGTACGGCCGGCCATGGGGCGCCGTGCGGGAGCACGTGAGGGGCGGGCCGGCTGCGGACGGCTCGCCCCTCACCACGGGACCCGGGGGAACGGCCCCGTCAGCCCCGTCAGGCGGCGGAGGTGGCCCTCCGCGCTCCGGGGCGGTACCAGAAGACGAGCGCGACGAGCAGCGCGATCACCAGGGCGGCGGCGGCCCAGACGAAGACCGACGAGATCGTCTCGGCGAGGCCGCCGGAGCCCTGGGTGAGCGGGATCAGCATCGCGGCCAGGCCGAGCGATCCGCCGATCGTGAGCGCCGTCTGCAGCACTCCGGCCGTCACACCCGCGTACTCGGGCGGTGCGGTGGTGAGCACGATCATGTTGAACGGGATGATCGCCACGCCGACCCCGAGCCCCATGACGACGAGGGCCGGGAGCACCCCGGTGAGGTAGGTGCTGCCGCCGTCGAGCCGGGTCAGCCACGCGACTCCGGCCAGCACGACCACCAGGCCGGCCACCGCGCGGGTCTTGAGGCCGATCTTGGCGATGTACGAGGTGAGGATCTGGGTGCTGACGAGCAGCGCGAGGCCGAACGGCAGGATGGCCAGGCCGCTTCGCAGCGCGTCGAGGTGGAGCACGCCCTGGAGGTACTGCACCAGGTAGATCAGGAAGCTGGTCAGGACCGCCGCGAGCAGCACCAGGTTGAGGAAGGCCCCGGCCCGTTCGCGGCCGGCGAGGACCGCCAGGGGCAGCAGCGGCTCGGCCGAGCGCCGGTCCACCAGCAGCAGGATCACGGCCAGCACGACGGCCGCGCCGAGCGCCGCGAGTGTCCAGCGGTCGCCCCAGCCCTTCTCGGCGGCGTGGACCAGGCCGTACACGGCGGTGGTGAGGGTGGCGGTGCTCAGCAGCGCGCTCGGCAGGCCGAGCGAGCGCGACCGCCTCGTCTCGTCGCGCAGGCCGAGGGCGCGGGCGGCTACCACGGCGAGGACCAGCCCGATCGGCACGTTGACCAGCAGGCTCCAGCGCCAGTCGCCGACCCAGGTGAGCAGGCCGCCGAGGACCATGCCGGCGGAGGCGCCGAGCCCGGTCACCGTGGAGTAGAGGCCGAAGGCGCGCTGCTGCCGCTCCCCCTGGAAGACGATCGCCAGCAGTGCCAGGCCGGTGGGCCCGCAGATCGCCGCGCCGGCGCCCTGCAGGATCCGGCCCGCGAGCAGCACTTCGAGGTTGGGCGCGAGACCGGCGATCAGCGACGCCACCACGACCAGCCCGATCCCGGCGAGGAAGACCCGGCGGTGGCCCAGCACGTCGCCGAGGCGTCCGGCGAACAGCAGGAGCCCGCCGAAGGCGAGGAAGAAGCCGTTGGGCACCCAGGATCCCCCAGCCACCGTCAGGTGGAGGTCGGACTGCAGGGTCGGCAGCGCGACGTTCACGATGGTGCCGTCGAGCTGGAGCATGAACTCGGCCCCGACGATCGCGGCGAGCGCGAGGGCCCAGCCGCGGTCGGGGACGTCCCGGGGTGTGCCGGAGACGCTTTCGGGGGTCGTTTCGGTGGCCATGGAACCTCCACGGTCCGCTGATGGGGGGCAGGGGTGAGGCGCGATCGGATTGCAGGCCGCACCTATACTGAGGTCGTCTCAGGTTAATCGGGAGCATTCAAGCTGAGGAACCCTCAGGATGTCAAGCGGGAGGTAGCCGATGGACGGCAAGCCCTACATCGCCCAGCGCCCCAAACGGGCGGACGGCCGGCGCAACTACGACGCGATCCTGGCCGCGGCCCGCAAGGCGTTCGAGAGCACCGGGGCCGACGCGTCACTGGAGGACATCGCGAGCCAGGCCGGGGTGGCGATCGGCACGCTGTACCGCCACTTCCCCACCCGGGCCTCACTGGTCGAGGCCGCGACCCGGGACGGCCTGGAGAACCTGGTCTCCCACGCCGAGCGGCTGTCCGGCGCCCCGGACCCGCTCGACGCGCTCACCGCGTGGATGCGCGAGGCCGTCGCGCACTTCAGCACCTTCCGCGGCCTGGTCGGCATCCTCGCCCGGAGCATGTACGACGAGGGGACGCCCTCGCACACCATGTGCAACGCGATGCACCGCAGCGGCGCCGACCTGCTGCGCGCCGCGCAGGCGGCGGGCAGCGTGCGGCCCGACCTCACCCCCGACGAACTGTTCGACCTCCTCAGCGGCGCCGCCTGGGTGCGGGAGCAGGCGGCGGGCGGCAGGGACGGCAGCCCGCGCTTCCTGCGACTGGTACTGGAGGGCATCACGATTCCCCGCGCCTGACCCCCACCGGAACGGCAAGGGGAAAGCGACTGGTGTTGACAAAACCGACTAAGGCGCTAGGTAATGTAGAGTAAGTCGGAGCTTCTCTCGCAGGCCGGATTCGAGAAGGAACCGGCGTCCGATCCTTCACTCTCCGCTACCACTGGAAGTTTCGGCCCAGAACGCGAGAAAGGAGCGACTTACGGGCCGAAATGCTCTTTTCGGTCACGAAACGCCTGGGGTCGTCACAGACAATGAGCGTGTATGAAGAACGAATCTCCGAGACCGCATCGTCCACAGTGGTGCGCACGGCCGAGCTCGACCTGCTGCGGTCCCTGACCCAGGAGCCGGGCTCCGAGGGACGGCTCGTCGCCGTCCTCGGCGAGCCGGGCTCCGGCAAGACCCACCTGCTGTCGGCGCTCGTACGCGAGCGGCAGTGGACCGCCCTCCCCGCCACCGTCCACCGATGCTCCTCCGGCGACCGGGAGCGGGCGATCGACGCCGTCCGCAAGGCGCTGTGGCGGGCGCGCCGGGCCGGTGAGCGCGAGGAACCCGCCCGCCCCGTGATCGGTCTCGCCCGGCGGCGTAGCCGGCCGGACCGGGAGCTGGTGGTGATCGAGGACGCCCACCTCGCCGACGACGAGACCATCGGCGAGCTGGCCGCCATCGCCGGCGGCGATCCCGTGCCCCTGGCCGACGTCGTCGTCTCGCTGCGCCCGCGCCAGACCCCCGATCTCCTGGCCGAGGCCATCGCCGCCACCACGGCCTTCGGGCGCACCGCGCGGATCGAGCTCGCCCCCCTCGACGACGAGCGGATGCTGGCGATGTCGCCCGTTCCCGCGCCGTACGAACTGCGCCACCGCAGCGGCGGGAACCCGTTCAACCTGCGCGCGCTGCAGGCTCTGGAGCGCAGCGCACGCTCGGGCGGCGACGGCGCGCTCGCACCGTTCGAGTTCGCCGTGATGAGCGAGGTGCGCGACCTGACGCTCACCGAGCGGTACGCGCTGCACGCCGCGGCGATCCTGCGCTCCCGGTTCGACGCGGACCTGCTCGCCGAGGTCGCCGCACTCGACCCTCTGGTGGCCTCCGCCGCGCTGCGCCGCCTCGTCCGGCGGGACCTGGTGCGGGTGGAGCCCGTCGGCACCCTGTTCTCGATCAGGGACGAGGTGTTCGGCTCGCTGCTGCGGCAGATGATCGACCCCTGCTGGGCGGCGCTGGCCCACCAGCGGGCGCTGCACCGGCTCTCGGCCCGCGGCCAGGCCGGCACTCAGATCGGCTTCCACCTGGTCAGCTCGCTGTCGAGGGCGCGCGCCGGCGAGCTGACCCAGATCGTCGACGCGTCCCAGGAGATCATGGAGACCGACGTCAGCGAGTGCGTCTCCTGGCTGACGCCCGTGCTCGCCGAGGCGCCGCCCTCGACCGAGATCGGCGCGCGCGCCCGGCTGGCGCTCAGCACCGCCTTCGGCCGTCTCGGCCGGATGCCCGAGAGCCGCGACCTGCTGTTCCTGGTGCACGAGTCGGACGCGCCGGTGGACCCGGCCGTGTTCGCCGAGCACGTCGCCTTCGTCTCGGTGGTGGAGGGCGTGCTCAGCCAGGACGTGCAGATGCTCGACCTGCTGGGGCACCTCCTCGACCGGCCCGGACTGCGGGACTCCCCGGTCTGGCCGCGCCTGGTCCTGGCGCGCAGCTTCCGCGTGTCGATGCTCGGCCGCGCGGTCGACAGCGCGGAGGCCGACTCCGCGCTGCGGGCCGCCCGGGCGGCCGGCGACGACCTCGTCGCGGCGGGGCTGCTCGGGCTCAGGGCCCTGGCGTCGGTGGCCGCCGGGGACGTGGAGCGTGCCCTGGCCGACGCCGACGCCGCCGCGGAGTCGCTGGACCGCACCCCCGAGCATCTGGTGGCGCGTCACGTCGAGTGCCTGCTGCTGGCCGGGCTCGCCTACATCTACCTCGGCCGCAACGCCGACGCCCAGCGGCAGGTGCGGCGCGGCGTCGACGTCGCCCGCAGGCGCCAGCGGCCGTTCCTGCTGCCGACGCTGCTGGTCATGCTCAGCGAGGCCGAGCGCCACCTCGGCCGGCTCAGGCAGGCCCGCGACGCGGCGGACGCGGCGATCGTCGAGTCGGGCCCGGGCAACCCGCTGCGGCACGCGCAGGCGGTCGCCCTCAAGTCCGCCGCCGAGGTGTGGATGCAGCCGGTGGCCAGCGGGCGGGCCAAGTCCCTGGCCCAGCAGGCGCTCGCGCGGCAGGCGCTGACCGGGACCCACGTGAACGGCAGCGCCTCGATCGCCGCGCTGACGCTCGCCAAGTGCGCCTGGTTGGACGGCGACCCGACGCACTGCGTCACCCTCCTGCTCAACGAGGGCCGGGGGCCGGACCTGCGGGTCATCCCGAGCGGCACCCGCCCCACGATGTGGGAGACGCTGTGCGCCGCCGGCCTGGACGCCGGGATGCCCCTCGACGAGTGGGCGCGCCGCGCCCAGGAGCACGCCCGGGCGGTTCCCATGCCGCACAACCTCGCCTACGCCGCCATGACCGGCGGCCACCTGCTGCGCTCGCGGTCGGCGCCCGGTGAGGCCGCCCGGCGCTACCGCGAGGCGGCCGAACTGTTCGCCACGGCCGGCATGCCGATCGAGCAGAGCTACGCCCTCGGGCAGGCGGCGCGGGCGCTCGCCGAACAGGGCCGCGCCGACCAGGCGGCCCACACCGTGCGGCTCGCCGCGGAGATCGCCCGGCGGTCGGAGGCGGTGACGCTGCTCCACTGGCTGGACAGGCAGACCGGCAGGCGCCCTGCGTCGCGGCCGGCGCCGCAGCCCTCCTCCCGTCAGGAGGTGTTCGGGCGGCTGGAGGTATTCGGCCGGCTGACCCACCGCGAGCGCGAGATCGCGTTGCTGATCTGCTCGGGAATGAAAAGGCGCGACATCGCCGACCGGCTCACGATCAGCACGCGGACGGTCGACGTTCACCTCACCCGCATTTACCGGAAAACCGGCGTGAGTTCCCGGATGGAGCTGGCGCTCGCCATTCAGCGGAAGGCGGCCGGACAGGAGTACGCGATCGGCTTTTAGGGGCGACCGGCTTTTAGGCGCGATGGCTTTTAGGGGCGCTTGAGCGCCGCCGCCTAGGGTCGGAAACGTAACTTTCCGTCTCGGGAGGCGAATATGGATCTACGCGCGTTGTCCGACCGGATCGCGCCGGTGCGCCACGCGGTGAGCTCCTTCCTGCTGCCGTTCCTGGCCGCGCCGCCGGAGACCGTGTCGGACCGGGTCGGGGCGCTCGCCCGGCCCGGCCGCTCGCTCATCCTGCGCGACCTCACCGAGAAGGTCGTGGAGTACCGCTCCAACAACGCCGACCCCACCGGCACGACGCCCACCGAGAAGGACTTCGCCACCGTCCGGCTGGAGATCTTCGGTCCGGACGGCGAACCGCTCGGCGAGACGTCCGGCGCGGGCCGGATGCTTTTCAAGCAGGAGCACGACGGCCACTTCGTCGCGTACTTCGGCGAGGAGATCCGGCTGCGCGACGGCAACGTCATCCGCGCCGGGGGCCTGGTCGACGACGCCAGGCTGACGGCCGGCGAGGCCGCGACGTTCCCCGCCGTCGTCGTCGCCGGGCCGCTGCGCGGAGCCATCGGCTTCCGCTGGTTCCGGCCCGTGGCGAAGGAGACCCACGACACGTACGAGTCCGCGATCGTCGTCTACCGGTAGCGAGGGGGACGCCATGACCCTGACCCGGCTCCCCACCCGCCGGATCGGCCCCCTGACCGTCGGCGCCCAGGGGCTCGGCTGCCTCGGCATGTCCGAGTTCTACGGCGCGACCAGCGAGGGCGAGGCGATCTCGACCATCCGGCGCGCCCTCGACATCGGCGTCACGCTGCTCGACACCGCCGACGTGTACGGCCACGGCGCCAACGAGGAGCTGGTCGGCCGCGCCGTCGCCGGGCGCCGCGAGTCGGCCGTGCTCGCGACCAAGTTCGGCGTGGTTCGGCCCGGCCCCGGTGTCGGCGCCGGGGTGCGCGGCGACGCCCTCTACGTGCGGCGGGCGTGCGAGGACTCCCTGCGGCGGCTCGGCGTCGACCACGTCGACCTGCTCTACCTGACCCGCGTGGACACCGAGGTCGGCGTCGAGGAGACGGTCGGCGCGATGGCCGAACTGGTGGCCGCCGGGAAGATCCGCGCCATCGGGCTGTGCGAGGCGGCGCCGGAGACGATCCGCCGGGCCCACGCCGTCGCCCCCGTCTCCGCCCTGCAGACCGAGTGGTCGCTGTGGTCGCGGGACATCGAGCGGCGGATCCTGCCGGTCTGCCGGGAGCTCGGCATCACCGTGGTGCCGTACGCGCCGCTCGGGCGGGGCTTCCTCGCCGGTGCGGTCCGCTCCCGCGACCAGCTCGAGGAGGGCGACTTCCGGCGTTTCGGCCTGCCCCGGTTCTCACCGGAGAACCTGCCGCGCAACCTGCCCCTCGCCGACCGGCTCGGCGAGCTCGCCCGGGAGCTGGGGATCACACCGGCCCAGCTCGCTCTCGCGTGGCTGCACCACCAGGGCCCGGACGTCGTCCCGATCCCCGGCGCGAAGCGGCGGGACCACCTGGAGGAGAACGCCGACGCGGTGTTCCTGAGCCTGACCCGGGCCGACCTGGCGGCGGCCGCGGCCGCCGTCCCGGCCGGCGAGGTGCACGGCGAGCGCTGGAACGAACAGAGCATGCGCTTCGTCGACCGTTAAGCGGCCGGGGACGACCCATAGGTCGTCCCCGGCCGCCTCGGCGTCCAGCCGTCTGTCCGGTCAGCCCGCGGGCGGGGCGCCCTGTGCCGGGGCCGCGGCCGAGGCGTCCAGGAGGGCGATGGCCCGGGACGGGCACAGGTTCTCCGCCACCTCCACGGCCCGCCGCTGGTCCTCCCCCGGCTCCGCGTCGAGCACCACCACCAGGCCGTCCTCGCCGTGGTCGAAGACGGCCGGCGCGCTGATCGCGCAGTGCCCGGCGGCCATGCAGCGGCTCCGGTCGGCGGTCACCTTCATCGCGACTCCTCTCTCTCCCCTGCCGGGGCTCACCACTCGACCGGCAGGGTGTGGACGCCCTGCATCGTGCCGCCGCTGCGCGTGGGCAGCGCCTCCAGCGGAGTGCCCAGCCGCAGGCCCGGGATCTCCTCGAACAGGACGGAGAAGGCGACCTCCAGCTCCATCCGGGCGAGGTTCTGCCCCAGGCACTGGTGGATGCCGAAACCGAACGTCAGGTGCTGACGGCCCGACGCCGCGTTGTCTCCCACGGTGCGGTGGACGTCGAACTCGTACGGCCGGGGGAAGACGGCCGGGTCGCGGTTGGTCATCGAGGAGGACACCAGGACGCCCTCTCCGGCCCTGATGACCTCCCCGTCGATCTCGATGTCCTCGGTCGCCACCCGGACGCCGGAGACGTCGGTGATCGAGACCAGCCGCAGCAGCTCGTCGATCGCGGCGGGAAGCGCCCCGGGGTCGGCCCGCAGCGCGGCGAGCTGGTCAGGGTGCTCCAGCAGCGTGACGACGCCGAGCGCGATCATCTGGGAGGTCGTGTCGTGCCCGCCGATGAGCAGGGCGAGCGCGATGCGCAGCAGGTCCTCGCGGGTGAGGTCGCCGTCCTCGGTGACCTGCCCGGCGAGCCTGCTCAGCACGCCGCTCCCGCCGGGCACGCGCTCCTTGCGCGTGATCAGGCCGTCGAGGTAGTCCCACAGCTCGCGGCCCGCCCTCTCGGCGTCCTCGGCCGACTTCGCCTGCAGCAGGCCCACCGTCTTGGCCTCGAAGAACTCGTGGTCCTCGTACGGCACGCCGAGCAGTTCGGAGATCACCATCGAGGGGATGGGCAGGGCGTAGGCCTGCACGAGGTCCACCGGCGGGCCCGCCCGGAGCATGTCCGCCGCGAGCCGCCGGGCGAGCTCCTCGACCTGCGGGCGTAGGGCACGCACGTGCTTGAGGCTGAAGTCGGGGGCGAGCAGGCGCCGGTGCACGTCGTGGACCGGCGGGTCGAACCCGATGATGGCGATGGGCTTGAAGATGGGCGCGTCCAGCCGGGGCAGGACCGCGGGGAAGTCGTCGCGGGACCGGTCGGCCGACATGCGCGGGTCGGCGAGCAGCCGCCGGGCCTGTGCGTGGCCGGTGACCATCCAGATGGTGCGGCCGTCCCACAGCCGGACCCGGTGGAGCGGCCCCCGCCGCCCCAGGTCCTGGTATCCGGGGGACGGCTGCCAGGGACAGGCCCGGTCCTGTGGGTAGGCGAACGGTTCCTCGTTCGCGGTGGTCGGTGGAGCGTTCACGATGTGGCTCCTTCGTCCTTCCGTCTCGGTGGGTGAGCGGCCTCGGTGGGTGAGCCGGCTCGGTAGGTGAGCCGGCCTGGGTGGTTGAGCGGCCTCTGGGGTTGGTGCGGGGTCAGGTGGTCGGTTCGGGCGAGCGGGCCTCCGGCAGCGGCGCGGGCCCGGGCCGGACGGCCCGGGCGCCGGCCCAGGCGCGCATGGCGGGCTCCTCGACGAACCGGGTGAGGAGCCAGGCCAGCAGCGTGGTGACCCCGAACAGGGCCGTGACGAGGAACAGCGCGGACGGCGTGTCCCAGGTCCGGTCGGCTCCGAACGCGATGTGGGAGTAGCTCAGGA
This sequence comes from Microbispora sp. H10949, assembly GCF_014161435.1. NCBI lineage: Bacteria > Bacillati > Actinomycetota > Actinomycetes > Streptosporangiales > Streptosporangiaceae > Microbispora > Microbispora sp. H10949. The sequence goes on from NZ_JABBWZ010000016.1 coordinate 93,392, forward strand.
CGAGAAAGTGGACCAGGTAGGACGCGTACGAGATCTCCCCCAGCCGGATCAGGACGCGGGAGCGGAACGGGCTGAACCGGCCCCTGTGGTCGGCGACGGCGACGGCGGCGATGAGCAGCGCGAGCGGCAGCGCGACCGGCGCGGTGAGTCCGTAGACCGTCGGCCACAGGTACATCTGCAGGCCGAAGGCGGCGACCAGGATCAGCAGCGCCGGGGCCCAGCCCAGCCGGATCCACCGGCCGGTGACGACGATCCTGGCCATCAGGATGCCGAGGACGAAGTCGAGCGCCCGGGTCGGCGGGAACGACACCAGGAACCAGTTCTGGGTGAGCGACATCTCCTGCCCGGGCAGCGCAGGCGTGCCCGGCAGGACCGCGAGGGCGACGGCGGGAAGCACGGCGATCACCGCAACGACGGCGGCCACGGCCGTCCAGAGTCGCTCGGCCGGGATCCGCCGGACGAGCGCGTACAGGAACGGGAACGCCAGGTAGAACAGCAGGTCGCAGGCGAGCGACCAGGTGACCACGTTGATGGAGATGATCAGATCCGCGCGCGGGAGCCAGGTGTGCACGAGCAGCAGGCTGGGCAGCGCCTTGACCAGGTCGACGGACTGGCCGGCCCAGATCGCCAGCGCGAGGGCGGCGAACCAGGTGACCACGTGGTTGGGGTAGACCTTGACGAGCCGCCGCCGCCACATGCGGGTGCGCGACTCGCCCTCGGACACCGACCAGGTCAGTACGAATCCGCTCAGCACGAAGAAGAACTCCACGCCGAGCCACCCGGACGTGAAGGCGTAGGTCTGGAGCGAGGCCGCGACGTCCGGGTGGAAGTAGCCCAGCACGCACGCGTGGCAGACGAACACGAGGAACGCCGCGACGAATCTCATTCCGGTCAGTGAGGGGAGGGGGGAGGCTTCCTGTGCCGCCTCTGTCGTCATATGCGTTCCGCCTGTTTCCTAGTGCGTGAGCCGTGGGCCCGGCCGGGCCCGGGGGCGGACGGGCGTCAGCCCCCGGCGGGGCCGTCGCCGATCCGGATGGCCCGCGACGGGCAGAGGTAGGCCGCCTTGCGGACCCGGTCCTCCTGCTCCGGTGCGGGATTCGAGGTGAGGACCACGACGATTCCGTCCTCGTCCTGGTCGAACACCTCCGAGGTGGCGGCCATGCAGCGGCCGCCGCTGATGCAGCGCTCCCGGTCCGCCGACACCCACATCGCCGTCACCACTCGACCGGGAGTTCGAGGACCCGCTGCACGGTGCCGGCGCCGAGAATGGGCAACTCGCCGACGGGGGCGGCGAGCCGGATCCCGGGGATCCGGCCGAACAGCTCCTTGAACGCGACCTCGAGCTCCAGCCGGGCGAGGTTCTGGCCGAGGCACTGATGGATGCCGAAGCCGAACGTCAGGTGGTGGCTGTCCTCGCGCAGGAGGTCGAGTTCGTCGGCACGACGGTGCACCGCCGCGTCGCGGTTGGCCAGCGTGCCCGAGACCAGCACCCCCTCCCCTTCGCGGATGAGGTGCCCGGCGATCTCGATGTCGCCCTTGGCGACCCGGGTGGCGACGAGGTCGGTGGTGGCGATGTAGCGCAGCAGTTCCTCCACCGCGCCCGGCAGCCGGTCGGGCTCCCCGTGCAGCAGGGCGAGCTGCTCCGGGTGCTCCAGCAGGGTGATGACACCCAGCGCCAGGGAGGAGGAGGTGGTCTCGTGCGCGGCGATGAGCAGCACCAGGGCGATGGACACCAGCTCGTCGTGGCCGATGTCCCCGGTGACGACCCGCTCCCGGACGAGCGTGCCGAGCAGCCCGTCGGAGGGGTTCTTGATCTGCTCGGCGACCAGCCGGTCGATGTAGTCGAACAGGTCCTGCGCCGCCGTCGCCGACTCCTCCTCGGTGCCCAGCATCACCTTGCCGCTGGCGTCCTGGAAGAAGTCGTGGTCGTCGTACGGCACGCCGAGGTGGCGGCAGATGACCAGCGACGGCAGCGGCACCGCGAGCAGCGGCACCAGGTCGGCGGGCGGGCCGTGCTCGACGATGCGGTCGACGAACCCGGCGACGATCCGCTCGATCTCCGGGCGCATCCGGCGGACCGCCTTGAGGCTGAAGTGGGGGTTGAGATACCGGCGGTAGACGTCGTGGACCGGCGGGTCCATGGCGATCAGCGCCAGCGTGCGGGCGATCTGGGAGCGGAATCGGGGGGCCACGATCGGGAACCCGGGGTGGGTGCGCTGCGAGGACAGGTTCGGGTGGGTGAGGATCTCCCGGGACTCCCGATAGCCGGTCACCATCCACGCCTCGCGCCCGTCGAAAAGGGTCACCTTGAGCACCGGCCCCCGCTCCCCGATCTCGCGGTAGCCCGCGGGCGGCTCGTAGGGGCAGGTGCGCTTCTGCGGGTACGGCGGAGCTTCCGTCATTTCCCTTTTTCCCTTCGGCGAGAGTTGGGGAACCGGGCGTCACAAATTGCCGTGAACGGGACGCCGCGATGGTATGCAGGCCGCCATTCGCGGAACAAGTCGCCTTGAGCCCGGCCTTAGAACGGCTTATGCGCCGGTCGCGCCCACTTCCTTGAATTCCGCCGCCGATCGCGGCCGGAAATGCGGAACCGCGTCGAGAAGTGCTTTCGTGTACGGATGCTCGGGATGGTCGAATACCTTTTCCATTTCACCGCTCTCCACCACCCGGCCGTCCTTCATCACCACCACCCGGTGGCTCAGCCGGCGGATGACGCCGAGATCGTGGGAGATGAACACGTACGCCACCCCGAGCCGCTCCTGGACGTCGGCCAGCACGTCGAGGACCTGGGACTGGATGGACGCGTCGAGCGCGGAGACCGGCTCGTCGCAGACGATGACCCGCGGCCCGGGGGCGAGGGCCCGGGCGATGGCGAGGCGCTGCCGCTGCCCGCCGGACAGCTCCCGCGCGCGCCGGTCGAGCACGCCGGGCACGAGCCCGACGTGTTCCAGCAGCCGCGCCACGTGCCGGTCGCGTTCCTCGCGTGGCGTCCGGCCCGCGCGCAGCGGCTCCTCCAGGATCTGCCGGGCGGTGTAGCGGGGGTCGAAGGACGACAGCGGATGCTGGTAGATCATCTGCACCGCGCGGCGGGCCGTGCGCCGCGCCTGGCCGTGCAGCCCGCTCCACGGTGCGCCGTCGAGCAGCACCCGCCCGGTGTCCGGCTCCAGCAGGCCCATCAGCAGCCGGCCGAGGGTGGTCTTGCCCGAGCCGGACTCGCCGACGACGCCCAGCGTCTGCCCGGCCTCGACCGTGACGGACACGTCGTCCACCGCGGTGAGCGTGCCCCGCCCCGGAAGGGTGTAGCGCTTGACCAGGCCCTCGGCCCGGAGCACCTCGTCCGTCCCCCGGCCCGGCCGCCCGGCCGGCCGCGGCGCGCGGCGGCCGTGCCCGAGCGCCGCGCCCACCAGCGTCCTGGTGTAGGGATGCGACGGCGACTCCAGAACCGCCGCGGCCGGGCCCTCCTCGACGAACAGGCCGTCCTTCATCACGTACACGTAGTCGGCGATCTCCACGACCACGCCCAGGTCGTGGCTGATGAGCAGCACGGCGGTGCCGTCGCTCACCCGCTCGCGCACCAGCGCGAGCACCTGCCGCTGCACGGTCGCGTCCAGGGCCGTCGTCGGCTCGTCGGCGATCAGCAGGTCGGGCCGCGCGGCGAGCGCCGAGGCGATGAGCGCGCGCTGGCGCAGCCCTCCCGACAGCTGGTGGGGATACTGCCGGGCGCGGCTGCGCGGGGCCGGGATCTCCACTTCGCCGAGCAGCCGCTCGACCTCGGCGTCCACCTGCTTCGGGGGCACGACGCGGTGCGTGCGCAGCGGCTCGGCCACCTCCGCGCCGACCCGGCGCAGCGGGTCGAGCGACCCCAGCGCGTCCTGCAGGACGAACCCCAGGCGGCGCCCGCGCAGCGACCGCCAGGCCCGGCCCCGCACCTGGCGCAGGTCGATCCCGTCGAACGTCAGCTCGGCCGCCGCGACCCGGGCGCCCTCCCCCGCCAGGCCGGCGAGGCTGCGCGCCGTGACGCTCTTGCCCGAGCCGGACTCGCCGACGATCGCGACGACCTGGCCGCGGTCGATCCGGAACGACACGCCGCGCACCGCCTCCACCGTCCCGTGCCGGGTAGGGAAGCCCACCGCGAGGTCCCGTACGGCGACGAGGGGGCGGCCCCCTCCTTCGGTGGTCACGACAGCCTCCCTTCGGCGCGGGCGTTGAGATGGCGGCCGACGAGCGTGACGGCCAGGACCGCGAGGGTGATGGCCACTCCGGGGAACACGGCGGGCCACCAGGCGAGGGCCAGGAGCTCACGGCTGTCGGAGAGCATGGCGCCCCACTCGGCCGTCGGCGGCCGAGGGCCGAGGCCCACGAAGCTCAGCGAGGAGCTGGCGACGATCATGGCGCCGAGGCTCACCGTCGCGAGCGCCAGCACGGGGGCGGCGGCGTTGGGCAGCACGTGGCGGACGACGACCTGCGCGCGGGACCAGCCGAACCCGTGGGCGGCCTCGACGTACTGCGCCGCGCGGAGGCGGATCACCTCGGCCCGGGCCACCCGGGCGAAACCGGGCGTGGAGATCACCGCCAGGCCGACGGCGGCGGTGCCGCTCCCGGGGCCGAGCACGGCGACGACGAGGAAGACCAGCAGCAGGCCGGGGACGGACAGGACCACGTCGAGCGACCGGCTGAGGACCTGGTCGGCGACCCGGCCGAGCTGGGCGGCGGCGACCCCGATCACGACGCCGGCCAGGAGGGCCAGCAGGACCGCGCCGGCTCCGATCAGCAGGGACGGCCGGGCTCCGTACACGATCCGGGCGTACAGGTCGCGGCCGTTCTGGTCGGTGCCGAGCCAGTGCCCGGCACCGGGCGGCCGCAGCGTCGCGTCCAGGTCGGCGGCGTCCGGGTCGATTCCCGTGAACAGCGACGGGACCGCCGCCATGGCGGCCAGCAGCACCAGCACGGCCGCCCAGGGCCACAGGCTTTTGGGCACCGCTACCTCCCCGAGTCCCGCGTCCTGGGATCGATCACCCAGGTGAGGATGTCGACCGCGATGGTGACCAGCACGAACGCGATCGCCGTCACCAGGACGACCGCGACGACCACGGGCATGTCCTTGTTCGCCACGGCGGACAGCGCCAGCCGCCCGATGCCCTGCCGGGAGAAGACGATCTCGATGATGACCGCGCCGCCGATCAGGGAGCCGGCGATCCAGCCGAGCAACGTGGTGACGGGGATCAGGGCGTGGCGCAGCACGTGCCGCAGGCGCAGGGCCGTCTCGCCGAGGCCCCGGGCACGGGCGGTCACCACGAACGGCTCGTCCGCCGCGCGCAGCAGCCCCTCCCGCAGCACTCCGGCGACGACGGCCGCGGGCCCGGCGGCCAGGGCGGCGGTCGGCAGGACCAGCCCGGCCGGCGATGAGGACCCGATGGCCGGGAACCAGTGCAGGGTGAAGGAGAAGACGGTCAGCAGCAGCAGCCCCAGCCAGAACGGCGGCAGGGCCACGACCAGCGACTCGGCCGACGCGAACAGCGAGCGCACCCAGGCCCGGCGGTTGGCGCTCGCCACCCCGAGCGCGACCGACGCGACGATCGTCGCCAGCAGGGTCGTGGCCACCAGCAGCAGCGTGGAGGGGAGCTGTGCGGCGATCTCGCCCCACACCGGCCTGCGCAGCACGTACGACTCGCCGAACTCGCCCCGCACGATCCGCCCGAGGTAGGTGAGGTACTGCACCGGGATCGGGTCGTCGAGCCCGTACTCCGCCACGATCCGCTCCCGGACCTCGGGGCTCACCGAGGTCCGGGCGAGCAGGACGTCGGCCGTGCTCCCGGGCATGACCTGCAGCAGCACGAACGTCACCGTCACGGCTCCCCACAGCACACCGGCCGAGGCGGCCAGGCGGACGAGGACCAGCCGTACGAGCGACCCGTGACCCCGGCCGGAGCGGCGGTCCTCGTCCCGCGCCGCCGCCGCTCCCGCCGGGGACGTCTTCAGGACGCCAGCCATATGCCGGACAGGTCGGGCGTGCCGTCGACGTTGAACCGCACGTCCCGGACGCCCTCGCGGGCCGCGACGGTGGACAGCGGCGAGTAGATCGGCAGCACCGCCGCGTCGTCGGTGACCCGCCGCTGCACCTCGGCGTAGACGCCGAACTGCTCGGACTGGTCCCGGGCGTCGAGTGCCCGCTTGAAGTAGGCCTCCACCTGCGGGTTGTCGTACCTCGCCATGTTGTTGCTGATCCCGCGCTTGGGCGTCGGGATGTTGTCGGCGCCGAACAGCACCCGCAGCACGTCCGGCCCGGGTGAGGAGAAGCTCGTGTCGATCAGCTCGTAGTCGCCGTCCAGCAGCCGGTTGACGAAGGTGCCGCCGTCGAGGTTCTCCTCGACCAGCTCGACGCCGAGCTGCTTGGCCGAGGCCTGGATCTGCACGGCGAGGGTGCTCACCGACGGGTCGGACCACATGTGGCGCAGGGTGAGCCGCCTGCCGTCCTTGGTCCGGTAGCCCTGCGCGTCCCTTCGCGTCCATCCGGCCTGGTCGAGCAGCCGGTTCGCCTCGGCCGGGTCGTAGCCGTACGCGGAGGAGAGCGAGCCGTCGAAACCGGGCGTGCTGGCCGACAACGGCCCCTGCGCACCGTCGTACACCCCGAAGTAGACGTTCTTCACGATCTGCCGCCAGTTGACGCCCGCCCGCAGGGCCTTGCGCACGTTGACGTCGCTCAGCGGGCCCTTCGCGGTGTTGGGCCAGTAGCTGTAGTTGGCGCCGGGGAACGGCGTGGTGTGCAGGGCGAAGCCCGGGGTGCCCTTCAACGTGCCGACGGAGGACGGCGCGAGGCCGGTGATCACGTCGACCTGGCCGCTCGTGAGCGCGCCGAGCCGGGCCGAGTTGTCCGGCACGACCGTGACCTCGATGCGGTCGAGCGGCGCGGGGCCCGTGCGCGGCGCCCCCTCCGGAGCCCAGCCGTATGCCGGGTTCCTGACGTAGTCGATGCCCTTCTGCGGGGTGAGCCCGCCGTCGCTCTTGAACGGCCCGGTGCCGACGACGACGGCGCACAGCTTCGAGGCCGGGCCCTTCAGCGTGGCCGGGGACTCGATCCCGAGGTTGGGCTGGGCGAGCGCGGCGAGGAAGCCGGAGTCGGGCCGCTTCAGCCGCACCTCCACGGTCAGCGGGTCGACGGCCTTCGCCGAGTCGTAGGCCGCGACCAGGCTGCCGGCGAGCAGCGACTTGGTCTCGGGGGCGACCACATGGTCGAGGTTGGCGACGACCGCCGCCGCGTCGAACTTCGCGCCGTCGGTGAAGGTGACGCCCTCCCGCAGCCGGAACGTGTACGTCCGCCGGTCGCCCGAGACCGTCCACTCGCGGGCGAGCCAGGGATGGAGACCGCCTCGCGGGTCCTGGTAGACCAGGGAGTCGACCAACGGCCGGGTCAGCAGCCGGGCCGACTCCGTCGGGCTCTGGTGGGGGTCCAGGCACTCCGGTTCCTTCTCGACCGCCAGGCGCAGCGTGCCCCCGGTGCGGGGGGACGCCGCTCCCGCGGCCTCCGCCTTCCCCTGGGCGGCGGGGGCCGGGTCGTCCGCTCCGGAGGAGCAGGCGGTGAGAGCCAGCATCAGCGTGGCGGCCCCCGCCATGACGGCGGAGGCGGTGGTTCCGGGCCTCGGGGCAGCACCCATCCTCGTCCCAATCGTTGCGACGTCCAGGCCGGAAGGGATCTCCGGCCACAGACACAGTGCTCGCCGGTTCTAAAGCCGTGCTGAATCGGCGGCGCCCTCGCGTGAGGGGACTACAGCGACGAGACGATCTTGGCGATCAGCTCGTAGGAGCGGATCCTGGCCTGGTGGTCGGGCACCTGGGTGAGCACGAACAGCTCGTCCGCGCGGGTGGCCCGCAGCAGGTCGCCGAGCCGTGGGGCGATCCGCTCGGGGCTGCCGACGAACTGGGGGCCGATCTTGTCCCGCAGGAACCGCTCCTCCTCCGGGGTGAACCGGTGCGCGGCCGTCTCCTCCTCCGTCGGCAGGACGGTCGCGGGGTCGACCGTGCGCATGAGGATCTGGCCGTACACGAAGGACGTGGCGAGCCGGTGCGCGCGCTCGTCGCTGTCGGCCGCGACCGCGATCACGGCCACGCAGGCGTGCGGCTCGGCGAGGGCCGCCGAGGGCCGGAACGCCCGGCGGTAGGCCTCCAGGGCCTCCGGCGCGCCCGCGCCGACGATCGCGTGCGCGTACACGTACGGCAGGCCGAGGCGGCCCGCGGCCGCGGCGCTGGACGCGCTCGACCCGACCAGCCAGATCTCGGGCGGCGTGGCCGGCTCGGGGATCGCCCGGACGCCGCCGCTGCCGCCGGCGAAGTACTCGCCCAGTTCGCGCAGCGCGCTCGGGAAGTCGAGCCCGCGCGGGTCGCCCATGCGGGCGGCGGCCTCGCCGGAGCCTCCGGCGGCGCGGCCGAGCCCGAGGTCCACCCGGCCGGGGTAGAGCCCGGCCAGGACGCCGAACTGCTCGGCCACCACGTACGGCGAGTGGTTGGGCAGCAGCACCGCGCCGGAGCCGACGCGGATGGTGGAGGTCGCCGCGAGGATGGACCCGGCGAGCACGGCCGGGCTGGAGGTCGCGAGCGCCGGGGTGTTGTGGTGCTCGGCGACCCAGTAACGCCGGTAGCCCAGCGCCTCCACGGCCTGAGCCAGGTCGACGGAGCGGCGCAGCGCGTCGCCCGCGGTGTCGCCACGCCAGACGGGTGCGGTGTCGTGCACGGAGACGGCGATTCCCTCGGCCAACGTCCTCTCCTTCAGGGGGAGTCAAAGGGGCATATGCGGAGGATTCCTCATGTTACGTCGCCGGACAGTCAACCTGAGGTTGCCTCAGATTGTCAACGGCTCAGGGACGGCTCCGGGACCACCCGCCCCTCGGTGTGCAACGTGAGGTGGGCGGGAACGCCGGTGACGGCCTCCAGGCCGTGCACGAACCACGCCTCCCCCGGCGACTCTCCCGGCGTCTCCCCGTCGGCCGCGAAGCCGTAGTGCGGATAGAGGTCGCGTACCTTGCCGTTCTTGGCCGTCGGCAGATAGCGGCCGCGCACGGCGGGGAAACCGGCGTCCCTCGCGGCGTGGAGCACAGCCGACAGCACGGCCTGTTCGATGCCCCGCGCGAAGACCCGGCAGCTCAACAGGAAGTTCTCGATCAGCAGGCCGTCGGGCCGGGCCCTCAGGAAGACCGCGCCGACCAGTCCGTTGCCGCCGAAGCGGTCGGCCGAGGAGATCGTGAGCACCCGGGAGTCCGGACGCCCGGCGCGCTCCCGCACCTCCTCGGGCGACAGGCGCTCGGTGGTGAGGTTGAACTGGTTGGTCCGCAGCGTGATCTGGGAGAGGCGGGCGACCTCCTCCGGCCGCGCCGGGGCCAGCCGCACGGACACGCCCAGACCGGCCAGGAACCTCTCGGCCGAGCCTGCGGCCGCCAGGAAGTCCGACCGCGCCGCCTCCTCGTGGTAGCGGCGGGTCCGCACCCGGTCCTCGGCGGTGACCTCGGTCGTGGTGAACCACCCGTCGGCCAGCAGCGCGTCCGCGTGCGTCGCCGGGTCGCCGTCCAGCTGGACCACGACGGTCTCCGGCAGCTCCGCCGCGACCGCGGCGCACTCGTACGGGCTGTCGTCGGCGAAGACGACGCTGTCGCCGCCGAGGTTGAGCTCCTCCACGAGCGTGCGCAGGTTCCCCGGCTTGGGACTCCAGTTGGCGAGGACGCGGACGAAGTCGTCCTCGCGCAGCACCATGCCGGGGTGGTCGCGCAGGGCGGCGAGCACCGGCTCCCGGTCGTTCTTGCTCACCGCGGCGAGCAGCACGCCCTGGGAACCGAGCTGTTTGACCACGTCCTGGAACCGGCGGAACGCCTCGCCGCGCGGGCCGCGGCCGACCTCGATGCCCTCCACGCCGTCGTCACCGAGGACGCCGCCCCACAACGTGCCGTCCAGGTCGAGGGCCAGCACCTTCTTCGCCCGGCCGGTCCGCGCCCTGACGAGGTGGGCGAGCTCCCGCGCGTACGCGCCGAGCAGCCCGTCGGACAGGTTCGCTCCGGCGTACGTCGCGAAGCGGGAGTCGGCGAGCTCGGTCGCGGACGTCAGGAGCGGGTCGAGGTCCGTCACGACCACCCGGCCGGAGGACGCGCCCAGCTCCAGCAGCTCCGCGTTGGCCCGCCGCCAGGCGGCGCCCAGCCGGGCCCGCGACCCGTGGTCGAGCAGCCGCGCCTGCCACAGGCGGGGCAGCGGCACCGTGTTGAGCACGAGCGTCCCCGAGCCGCCGCTCGCGGCGTACCGCGCGGCGAGTCCCCGCCACAGCGCGAGCTTCTCGCCGAGCACCCGCTCGACGTCCTCCGCCGTGAACGGCACGCCCACCTCGTCGAACACCGTGGCGTGGTCGAGCACGCAGACCACCAGGTCGGGCCGCTCGGCGTACAGCTCGCTGCCCGGGTCGCCCAGCTCGAAGACGTACGACCCGAACCCGGCCGGCCGCACGGACGGCACGTACCCGTGGCGGGCCAGCTCGCCGACGAGCGCGACGCGCAGCGCCTCCAGCGTGCCGTGCCCGGTGACGGTCACCCGCACCCGCGGCAGATCCGGATGGCGCTCCCGTACGGCGTCCAGGTCGGCGTGGGCGAGCAGCCGCGCCGCCCGGGCGGCGTCCTCGGCGGACATCGCGGCGAGAAGCGGGGCAACCTCGTCGAAGCGCTCGGCGAGCGCCCCCTCGCGGTGCAGCCGGCGCAGCCGCGCCAGCGCCGCGGCGGTGTCAGTGGTCATCGGGACTCCAGGTCGTCCGCACCGTGGGTGCCTGTGGCCGTGGGGGCGAGCAGTTCGTCCAGGCGGGCCGCCAGCTCGTGGGCCGTGCGGTGGTCGAGCACCAGGCCCGGCGGGACCTCCAGGCCCGTCTCGCGGGCGACGCGGCCCGCGATCTCCAGGGCGCCGAACGACGTGATGCCGGCCTGGGTGAGGTCGTCGTGCGGGCCGACGGCTCCGCCCGCGTGGCCGAGGGCGCCGTCCACCGCCGCCAGGACGATCGCCAGCAGCACGCCGTGCCGCTCCTCGGCCGGCACGCCGTCGAGCGCCACCGACGGCGTCCCGGCGGTTCCGGCTGTTCCGGCGTTTCCGGCTGTTCCGTCGGGCGGCGTCCCGGCCTCCTCGGACCGCCACCGCCGCAGCGCCGTCACGACCTCACGCAGAGCACCCGGCGGCGCGTCGACGCCGCCGACGAGGGCGGCGAACCTCTCGGGGTCGAGTTCGTCCACCGCGCTCCACAGCTCGCGTTCTCGCGGCGAGCCGCCCCGCGCGCGGGGGGAGGCGGTGATCCAGTGCCGCTCGTGCCGGAAGGGATAGGTCGGGACGGCGGCGGGGTCGGCCGCGGGCCCCTCGCCGACGACCCTGCCCCAGGCGACCGGCACGCCCCGCGCGTACGCCTGGGCGAGCCCCCGCAGGACCGAGCGGGCCTCGGCGGACGGGTCGCGCAGGAGAGGGACGGCGGCCACGTCGTCGCCCTCCTGGGCGAGGCAGTCGGCGACCATGCCGGTCGTCGTCGTGTCCGGGCCGATCTCCACGAAGGTGTCCACGCCGAGGTCGCGCAGCGCGCGGACGCCGTCGTGGAAGCGGACCGGTTCACGCACCTGGGCGGCCCAGTGCTCCGGCGCGGCCAGGTCCTCGCGGGTGACGGGCCGTCCCGTACGGGTCGAGACGAGGGCCGTCGCGGGTTCCCGCACGGTGAGCGCGCGGGCGGCCTCCACCAGGCCGGGCAGCACGGATTCCATGTGCGGCGAGTGGAACGCCTGGCTCACCGCGAGAGCCTTGGTGCGCACGCCTTTCGCCCGCCACTCGGCCGCCAGCCTGCGTACCGCGGCGGCGTCCCCGGAGATCACCGTCGAGCGGGGCCCGTTCACGGCGGCGACCGACACGAGGCCGGCCATCCCGTCCAGCGAGGCCGCGACCTCCGGCTCCGGCGCCCGCAGCGACACCATGCCGCCGCCCTCCGGCGCCGCCTGCATGGCCAGCGCCCGCGCGACCACCAGGGACGCCGCGTCGTCGAGCGACAGCGCCCCCGCTGCGTGCGCCGCCGTGAGCTCCCCGATGGAATGGCCGAGCAGCGCGTGCGCGACCAGGCCCAGGTCCTCGGCCAGCCGGACGAGCCCGATCTGCACGGCGAACAGCGCGGGCTGGGCGTACTCGGTCCGCCGCAGCGACGCCGACTCCGGCGACCCCGCGGGGGCGAACACGACCTCCGCCACCCGCGGCCCCCGCGCTTCCCGCAGCGCACGCGCGCGGTCCAGGGCGGCGCAGGCGGCGTCGAACGCCTCCGCGTAGGCGGGGAACCGCCGGTGCAGCTCCTGGCCCATGCCAGGACGCTGGGTCCCCTGACCGGAGAACACGAACGCCACCGTGGGGGCGGGCCGGGCGGCGGTGACCGGCGATCCGGGCGCGGCGAGCGCGTCCAGCTCACGCGCCAGTTCGGCGGCGTCCTCGCCGAGCGCGACCGCCCGGTGGCGGAACGACGACCGCGCGCCGATGAGCGTCCGCGCCACCGCCGCGAGGCCGGCCGCCTCCCCGTTCCACGCCTTTGAGAGGGCGGTCGCCTCACCACTCCGCACCGTCTCCCCGGTCCGCGCGTCGCTCCGCGCCGCTTCCGCGCGCTCGCCTGGCCGGTCCTGCGCACGCAGGAGGTCGCGCAGGCGGGCGGCCTGCGCCCGCACGGCCTCGGGAGACCGGCCCGACAGCACCCAGGGGACGGCCGACTCCGGCTGCGGGGCGGAGACCGGCGACGGCTCCGGGGCCTCCTCCACGATGAGGTGGGCGTTGGTGCCGCTGATGCCGAACGAGGAGACGCCCGCGCGGCGGGGCCGTTCGCCGCGGGGCCAGGGCCGGGGCCGGGTCAGCGGCGCCACCCCGCCCTCGGCCCAGTCGACCAGCTCGGACGGCTCCTCCGCGTGCAGCGTCGCCGGCAGCACGCCGTGCCGCAGCGCCTCGATCATCTTGATCACTCCGGCCGCTCCGGCGGCGGCCTGCGTGTGGCCCAGGTTCGACTTCACGGACCCGACCCACAGTGGCTCGCGCCGTCCGGAGGCGGCGCCGTACGCCTCGATCAGGGCGCCGGCCTCGATGGGGTCGCCGAGGGCGGTGCCGGTGCCGTGCGCCTCGACGGCGTCCACGTCCGCCGGGGACAGCCCCGCGGACCGCAGGGCGGCCTCGATGACCCTGCGCTGGGCGGGGCCGCTCGGCGCGGTGATCCCGTTGCTCGCTCCGTCGGAGTTGACCGCCGAGCCGCGGATGACGGCGAGGACCGGGTGGCCCGCGCGCCGGGCGTCGCCGAGGCGCTCCAGCACCAGCATGCCCACGCCCTCGCCGAAGCCGGTGCCGTCGGCCGTACGGGAGAACGCCTTGCAGCGGCCGTCGGCGGCGAGCCCGCCCTGGAGGGCGAACTCCACGAACACGCGGGGGGTGGCCATCACCGTCACCCCGCCGGCCAGCGCCAGGTCGCACTCGGACTCCCGCAGCGACCGGACGGCCAGGTGGATCGCGACGAGCGAGGACGAGCACGCCGTGTCGACCGTGAGGGCGGGGCCCTCGAACCCGAAGGTGTAGGACAGTCGGCCGGAGGCCATGCTGGTCGCGTTGCCCGTCATCAGATAGCCCTCGGCCTCCGGAGGCACGCCGTCGAGCGGCGGGGCGTAGTCGTCGTTTATCACCCCCGTGAACACGCCGGTCCGGCTGCCGCGCAATGAGGCCGGGACGACGCCGGCCCGCTCCATGGCCTCCCAGGACACCTCCAGGAGCTGGCGGTGCTGGGGGTCCATAGCGGCGGCCTCCCGAGGGGCGATGCCGAAGAAGGCGGCGTCGAAACCCGCCGCGTCGTCGAGGAACCCCCCGGCCTTCGCGCGCTCACGCAGCGCCGGGTCCCAGCCGCGGTCGCCCGGCGGCTCCCCCACCGCGTCGGCGCCCTCGGCGACCACCCGCCACAGGTCCTCCGGCGAGCGCACCCCGCCGGGAAACCGGCAGGCCGTCGCGACGACGGCGACGGGCTCGGGCTCCGTCAGCGCGGCCAGTTCCCTCTTCACGCGGGTGAGCTCGGCGGTCGTCCAGCGCAGGTACTCGACCAGCCTCTCGTCAGACATGCCGCCGCCCTTCGGACCGGAGCTCGGAGTCGATGAACCGGAACAGCTCCTCCGCGGTCGCGGGGATCTCCTCCGTGGTGTCGGCGGCCGACGGCGCCGGGGCCGCAGGCTCGGGGTCGTCCGGGACCAGGCGCCGGAGCAGGTACGCCGCCAGGGCGTCCGGAGTCGGCTGGTCGAAGACCACGGTGGCCGGCAACCGCAGGCCGGTGGCTTTGCCGAGGCGGTTGCGCAGCTCGACCGCGGTCAGCGAGTCGAACCCCAGCTCCTTGAAGCTGCGCCGCTCCCCGGCGTCGTCCTCGGGCGCCCGGCCGAGGACCGCCTCGACGTTCCGCAGCACGGTCTCGGTCACCAGCTCCCTGCGCCGTTCCGGGTCCGCCGCGGCGAGCAGGGCGGGCAGCCCGCCGGAGTCCCCCGAGCCCTCGTCGCTCTTGGGGGTGGCGGGCGCCGGCGCGGAGGAGCCCCGGCGGGCCAGCGCCCGCAGCGGCGCAGCGAGGTCGGGGATCGCCGCGAGCCGCGCCGGGTCGAGCCGTACGGCGGCCAGGGCGGGCGCGGCGGCGTCCAGCGCCGCGTCGAGCAGGGACAGGGCGTGCTCGGGGGCCAGCGGCAGCAGGCCGGAGCGCGCCATCCTCGCCCGGTCGGCCGCCGTGAGCGCGCCCGTCATGGCGCTGTCGGAGCGCCACAGCCCCCAGGCGACGGAGGTCGCGGGGAGCCCCTGCTGGGCCCGCGCGGCGGCGAGCGCGTCGAGGAAGACGTTGGCCGCCGCGTAGGCCGCCTGCCCGGGGCTGCCGACGATCCCGGCCGCGCTGGAGAACAGCACGAACGCGGCCAGGTCGAGCTCCCGGGTGAGCTCGTGCAGGTGCCAGGCGCCGTCGGCCTTGGGCCGCAGCACCGCGTCGAGCCGTTCGGGGGTGAGGGTGGCGAGCGTGGCGTCGTCGAGGACGCCGGCCGCGTGCACGACCCCGGTGAGCGGATGCCCGGTGGGCACCGCGGCGAGCACGCCCGCCAGCGCGGCGCGGTCGGCGACGTCGGCGGCGACGACGGTCAGGTGCGCCCCAAGCGCGCCGAGTTCGGCACGCAACGCCTCGACCCCCGGCGCCCGCTCGCCCTGCCTGCTCACCAGGAGCAGATGCCGGATGCCGTGGGCGCGGGCCAGGTGGGTCGCGACGAGGCGTCCCAGGCCTCCCGTGCCGCCGGTGACCAGGACCGTCCCCTCCGGATCGAGCGGGCGGGGGACGCGCAGCGCCACCTTGCCGACGTGGCGGGCGAGGCCGAGGTGCCGTACGGCCTCGGGGGCCCGGCCGGTCTGCCAGGCCGTGACGGGAAGCGGCGTGAGCACCCCTTCGGCGAGGAGCGCGGCGATCTCGGCGAGCATGACGGCGATCCGGTCCGGCCCGGCCTCGGCCAGGTCGAAGGCCCGGTAGAGCACGCCGTGCCGGTCGTCGATCTCGCCGGGGTCGCGCACGTCGGTCTTGCCCATCTCGACGAACCGGCCGCCCGGCGCGAGCAGCCCGAGCGAGGCGTCGACGAACTCCCGGGCCAGCGAGTTGAGCACGATGTCCACGCCGCGGCCGCCGGTCGCGGCCCGGACGGCCTCCGTGAAGGACAGGTCGCGCGAGTTCGCGACGTGCTCACGCGGCAGGCCCGCCCGTTCCAGGTGCGGCCACTTGGCGGGACTCGCGGTGCCGAAGACCGTCAGTCCCCAGTGGCGGGCGAGCTGGATCGCCGCCCCGCCGACGCCTCCCGCCGCCGAGTGCACGAGCAGCCGTTCCCCGGGCCGCGCGCCGGCGAGATCCCTCAGCGCGTAGTAGGCCGTGAGGAACACGGCGGGCACCGTGGCCGCCTGGGCGAACGTGAGCCCGGGCGGGATCGGCGCGAGCAGGCGGTGATCGGTGACGGCCGACGGGCCGACGCCGCCGGGGACGAGCCCCATCACACGGTCCCCGGGGACGAGGCCGGTGACGCCGTCGCCGACCTCGGCGACGACCCCGGCGCCCTCGGTGCCGAGGTCGGCGGAGCCCGGATACATGCCGAGCACCAGCATCGCGTCGCGGAAGTTGAGCCCCGAGGCCCGTACGGCCACCCGCACCTCGCCGGGCCCCAGCGGCCGTTCCTCCACCGGCCGGCACACCAGGTCCTCGGCGACGCCGCCCTCCCCCGCCTCCAGACGCCAGGCGCCGCGGGGCCGTACGAGGTCGGGACGGCGGGTGGTGAGCCGCGGCGCCAGCGGGAGACCGTTCCGGACGGCCGTCTGCGGCTCTCCGGTGGCCACGGCGTCGAGCACCCGGGCGAGCGGAGCGGAGCCGGCGTCCACCAGGGCGATCCGCCCCGGCTCCTCGCTCTGGGCGCTGCGGACGAGGCCCCAGACGGCGGCGCCGTCGAGCGCGTCCACCGCGTCGCCCGGGGCCGCCGCCACGGCGTCCCGGGTGCGGACGGCGAACAGCGTCCCGCCCAGCCGGGGGTCGGCGAGGCCGCGCCGGAGCGTGCCGAGCACCTCCAGCAGGGCCGCCCTGACCGCCTCCGGCACGTCGCCCTCCCGTGGCGCGGAGGGGACGTCGAGAACCAGCACGTCCGGAGCGGGGCTCCCGGCGTCCAGCGCCGCGAGCGCCGCGTCCAGGTCCGGGTGGTCGGCCTCGGCGTCCGTGCCGAGCGCCCACACGCGCTCGCGGGGCACGCCCGAGCCGGGCGACACGGCCTCCCAGACGAGCTCGTGCAGCGCGTCGCCGACGGAGGCCGCGGCGAGGTCGGCCGGGTCGGCCGCGCGGAGCGTCACCGCCTCGACGGACGCGACCGGCACGCCCTCGGCGGTGGCCAGTTCGACCGCCACCGCGCCGTCGCCCGCCCGGCCGAGGCGAACCCGTACGGTTCCCGGCGCCCGGCCGTGCAGGGTGAACCCTCTCCAGGTGAAGGGCAGTCGTACGGCGCCGTCGTCGGGGAACAGCCCGGCGGGGCCGAGTGCGTGCAGCGCGGCGTCCAGCAGCGTCGGGGCGACGCGGAAGCCCGCAGGGACCTCCAGGGACACCTCCGCGACGACGTCGTCCCCCGACCGCCACGCCGACCGCAGGCCGCGGAAGGCCGGTCCGTAGTGGTACCCCCTGGCCGCCAGGTCCTCGTACAGCCCGGCCACCGGCAGCGGGACGGCGCCGGCCGGCGGCCACGCGCCGCCGGGCCGTTCGCCCCCCGTCCGGCCGTCCGGCGCCGGACCGCGGGAACCGTTCACCCGCGCGGGGACAGCGGGGGCGAGGAAGCCGGTCGCATGGGCAGTCCAGGGAGGACCGAGGAGATCGGCCGCGAAATCGGCCACGGGATCGGCCGCGGCGGCCGGGCCGGGCACGGGCCGGGCGTGCAGAGCGATCTCGCGGCGGCCGTCCGGCTCGGCCGGCCCGACCGTCACCTGGATCTCCGCCGCGCCGGACGGCTCCAGGACGAGCGGCCGGGTCAGCGTCAGCTCGTCCACGCGTGGCACCCCGGCCGACTCCCCCGCGAAGGAGGCCAGCTCGGCGAGCACCGCGCCGGGCACCAGAACGGCGCCGTCCACGGCGTGACCGGCCAGCCAGGGGTGGTCGTCGAGGCCGACCCTGCCGAGAAGCAGCACGCGGTCCTCGCCCGCCGGCCGGACCACGGTGTCCAGCAGCGGATGGCCGGTGCCGCGGGCCCTCGGCGCCGCGGCCGGTCTCGCGGGCTCCAGCCAGTGGCGGCGGCGGTCGAACGCGTAGGTCGGCAGGGTGGGGATCCGCCGGGGCGTCCGGACCCGCCGCGCGATGGGCGGATGCGCGGCCCAGTCGACCGGCACGCCGTTCACCCACGCCTCGGCGACCGAGACGAGCACCCGGCCGAGACCGCCGTCCTCCCGCCGCAGGGTTCCGACGACGGCCGTCGAGCGGTCCTCCGCGGCCGCCTCCAGGATCTCCTGGACCCCCATGCCGAGCACCGGATGCGGGCTGACCTCGATGAAGACCTCGTGCCCTGCCGCGAGGGCCGCCTCCACGGCGGACTGCAGCAACACGGGGCTGCGCAGGTTGCGGTACCAGTACGCGGGCCGCCCGAACCCCGTCTCCCCGCCGGGCTCGACCCGCCCCCCGGTCACCGTGGAGAACACGTCGGCCGTGTACTCCGGCAACGGCGCGGGCTCGGGCAGCACCTCCAGCAGTTCGGCCTCCAGCGGCTCCACCTGCGGGGAGTGGGAGGCGTAGTCCACCTCGACGAGCCGGACGCGCACTCCCCGCTCACGCAGCGCCCGCTCCAGCCGGTGCACCGCTCCGGCCTCTCCCGCGACGACGGTGGCGGCGGGCCCGTTGACAGCGGCGACCGCGATCCTCGTCCCGTCGCCCGTCGCCTCGACGGCCGCGCGCACCGTGTCCGCCGGGGCGGCGACCGAGAGCATCGCGCCCTGTCCGGACAACGCCAGCAGCGCCCGGCTGCGCAGCGCCACCACCGTCGCCGACTCCTCAAGCGACAGCGCGCCGGCCGCCAGCGCGGCGGCGATCTCGCCCTGGGAGTGCCCGACGACCGCGGCGGGCCGTACGCCGAAGGACTCCCAGACGGCGGTCAGGCCGGTCATCGTGGCCCACAGGACGGGCTGCACGACGTCGGCCCTCCCCAGGTCTGCGCCGCCGAGCAGGGCCTCCCGCAGGGACCGGCCGGTGACCGGGTCCAGGGCGGCGGCGCACTCGGCGATCCGCGCGGCGAAGGCGGGCGACTCCTCCAGCAGCGCACGGGCCATGCCGTCCCACTGCGTTCCCTGCCCCGGGTAGACGAAGACCGGCCGGCGTGCCTGCCGCGCGTGTCCGGTGACCACGGTCGCGGAGGGCGTCCCGCCGGCCACGGCGGCGAGCCCCTCGATCGCCTCCTCCCTGCCGGTGGCCACCACGACCGCGCGGTACCCGAACTCGGCCCTGGTGCGCACCAGCTCCGCCGCGACGTCGGCGAGCGGGACGCCGGGGTGCCGTTCCAGGTATTCGCCGAGCCGCCGCGCCTCACCGCGCAGCGCCCCGGCCGACTTGGCGGAAAGGACCAGCGGAACCGCGACGGCCGGCTCCTGCTCCACGCCTGAATCGGGGTCCGGGCCGAGGCCCGGGCCGAGGTCCGCCGCGGGCGGCTCCTCGACGATCACGTGGGCGTTGGTGCCGCTCATCCCGAACGCCGAGACGCCGAACCGCCGCGGCCGATCCCCGGACGGCCAGGGCACGGCCTCGGTGACCAGTTCGAGCCCGCCGCCGTCCCAGTCCACGTGGCGGGAGGGCGCGTCGACGTGCAGCGTGCGCGGCAGCGTCTCGTGCTTCAGCGCCAGGATCATCTTGATGAGGCCGCCGGCCCCGGCCGCCGCCTGGGTGTGGCCGATGTTCGACTTGAGCGAGCCCAGCCGCAGCGGCGGCCGGTCGCCCCTGGCCGCGCCGTACGTGCGGAGCAGGGCCCGCGCCTCCACCGGGTCGCCGAGGGTGGTGCCCGTGCCGTGGGCCTCGACCGCGTCCACGTCGGCGGGGGCGAGGCCGGCGGCGCGCAGCGCTTCGGCGATCACCCGCTCCTGGGCGGGGCCGTTCGGGGCGGTGAGGCCGTTGCTCGCGCCGTCCTGGTTGACCGCCGTCCCCTTCACGACGGCCAGCACCGGGTGGCCCTCGCGGCGGGCGTCCGACAGCCGCTCCACCAGCAGCAGGCCGACGCCCTCGCTGAAGCCCGTCCCGTCGGCCGCGTCGGCGAACGCGCGGCACCTGCCGTCGGGCGACAGCCCCCGCTGGCGGCTGAACTCCACGAACGTCGCGGGTGTGGCCATCAGCGTCGCCCCGCCGACCAGGGCCAGGTCGCACTCCCCGGCCCGCAGCGCCCGTACGGCGAGGTGGAGGGCGACCAGCGAGGACGAGCACGCGGTGTCGACCGTGATGGCCGGCCCCTCCAGGCCGAAGGTGTAGGCGATCCGGCCGGACGCCACGCTCCCGGCGCTGCCGGTGCCGAGGTAACCGCCGTGCTCGCGGGGGTCGTCCTGGGCCCGCGCGCCGTACTCGGTGTAGATGAGGCCGACGTAGACGCCGGTGCGCGAGCCGCGCAGCCGAGTGGGGTCGATCCCGGCGCGCTGGAACGCCTCCCACGACGTCTCCAGCAGCAGCCGCTGCTGCGGGTCGGCCGCCCGCGCCTCCCGGGGGTTCATCTCGAAGAAGTCCGCGTCGAAGTCGGCGGCGTCGTGGATGAAGCCTCCGCGGCGTGCGTAGGACGTGCCGGGCGTGTCCGGGTCGTCGTCGAACAGCGTCGCGAGGTCCCAGCCGCGGTCGGCCGGGAACTCCCCGATCGCGTCGCCGCCCGCCTCCAGCAACTCCCACAGCTCCTCGGGGGTGGTGACGCCCCCGGGGTAGCGGCAGGCCATGGACACGATCACGACGGGGTCCTCCGCGTCGTCGCGCGCCTGCGGGACGGCCGGGGCGGCGCCCGTCTCAGCGCCCGTCTCAGCCACCGTCTCAGCCACCGTCTCGGAGCCCGCCACGGACTCGGACAGGTGGCGGGCCAGGGCCCGGGGGGTCGGGTGGTCGAACACCAGCGTGCTGGGCAGGCGCAGGCCGAGCGCGCGCCCCAGGTGGTCGCGCAGTTGCACGCCGGTCAGGGAGTCGAGCCCCAGGTCCCGGAAGGGCCGGTCGGGCCGGACCTCCCCCGCGGAGTCGTACCCGAGAAGGCCGGCGATCCCCCGGGACACCAGGTCGAGGAGGCGTTCCTCCCGTTCCCGCGCGGTCAGCCCCTTCAGTTCGGCGTGGGCCCCGGCGTGACCGCCGTCGGCGGCCGCGAGCGTGGCGGCCGGTCCGCCCGCCTCCCCCGGGTGGTGCCCGGCGAGCGCGCGCTTCCGCGGCGGCCGCAGGCGCAGGGCCGGGCCCAGGTGCGGGTGCGGGTGCGGATGCGGCCTGTCCTCGTACGCGTCCGGGGCTTCCGGCCGCTCCGGCCGCCCGGCCTCCGGCGCGGGCACCGGCCGTACGCGGACCTCGTCGGCCGTCAGCACGGCCCGGCCGTCCGGCGTGGTGAGGAGCAGGGCGTAGGTGTCGGGACCGGTGCGGGTCACCCGGGCCCTTAGGGGCCCGGCAGCGGGCGTGTACGCCCGCACGCCGCTCCAGGCGAAGGGGACGACCGGCTCGGGCGGGCCGTCGTCCCCGGCCCGCAGCACGCGGTCGAGGAAGGCGGCCTGGACCGCGCCGTCCAGCGCGGCGGGGTGGATCGCGTACCCGTCCCCCTCCGTTGCCGGGCCCGTCGCGTGCCCGCCCGGCCCGGCCACCCGGGCGGCCGGATCGTCGACCGGATCAGCGGCCGGATCTGTGATCGGATTCGTGGCCGGACTCGTGGCCGCGTCGGCGAACACCTCGGCGAACACCTCGCCGTCCCGGGCCCACGCGGCACGCACCGCGCGCAGGGCCGGGCCGTAGTGGGCCCCCGCCTCGGCCAGCCGTCCGTACCCGGCCTCGACGTCGAGGGACTCCGCGCCCTCCGGCGGCCATTCGCCCGGGGGTCCGGCCGCATCGCCGTCGCCGGGAAGAACACCGGAAAGGTCTGCGGGAAGGTCGTTGGGACCGTCGCCCGGAAGATCGCCCGGGGCCAGGGAGCCGGACGCGTGGAGCCGCCACGGACCTGCGGCGTCCCCCTCCCCCGTCCTGGCGTGGATCGCGAACGTCGCGCCGCCCGGCGCGGCCTCCACCTCGACCTGCAGACGGACGGCGGCCTCCGCCACCTCCACGGGGGCCAGGAGCGTCACGTCCTCGATCCGGGACAGGCCGACGCGCTCCCCCGCCGCCAGCGCCAGCTCGGCCAGCCCGCTCCCGGGGAGCAGCCGGCGCTCCCCCAGCCGGTGCTGCCGCGACCACCCCTCCGCCGGCAGGACGCCGGAGAACAGCACCCGCCGGCCACCGGTGTCCTCGACGGCGACACCGAGCACGGGATGGCCCGCCGACGGGAGCCCGGACGGGCCGGGGGCGGCGGCGGGCGGCGCGGCGGTGACGGTGTCCAGCCAGAACCGCCGCTCCTGGAAGGCGTAGGTGGGAAGATCGACCCTGCTTCCGGCGGTGAACGGGCCCCACTCCACGGGAACACCGGCGGCGAACAACGCCCCGGCGGAGGTGAGCAGCCGGTCGAGCCCACCGTCGTCGCGGCGGAGCGTGCCCACGACGTGCGCGGCGGCCCCCGCCTCCTCGGCCGTGTCGCGCAGCGGCGCCGTCAGCACGGGATGCGGGCTCACCTCCAGGAAACACCGGTGTCCCGCCTCGACCAGGGCGGCGACGGTCTCGCCGAGGCGCACCGGCTCGCGCAGGTTGTCGTACCAGTACGCGGCGTCGAGCGCGGCGCCGTCCACCTCGCCGGCCAGTACGGTCGAGTGGAAGGGGACGTGACCCGTCCTGGGCCGGATCCCCGCCAGCCGGGCGAGCAGCGGTTCGCGCAGCGGCTCCACGGCCGGTGAGTGGGACGCGTAGTCCACGGGCACGAGCCGCGCCCGCACACCCTCCGCCTCACACCGGCTGACGAGCTCGCGCACCGCGCCTGCCTCTCCCGAGACGACGGTCGCGGTGGGCCCGTTCACCGCCGCCACGGCGATGCCGTCCACGTCGCCGAAGCGGCGGCGCAGCTCGGCGGCGGCCAGCTCGACCGACGCCATGGCCCCGCCGCCCGCGATGTCCGCGATCGCGCGGCTGCGCCGGGCCACCAGGGCGGCCGCGTCGGCCAGGTCCAGGATGCCCGCGGCGTACGCCGCCGCGATCTCCCCCTGGGAGTGCCCCACGACGGCGGCCGGTTCGACGCCGAGGGAGCGCCACGCGGCGGTCAGCGACGCCATCACGGCGAACAGGGCGGGCTGCACCACGTCGACCCGGTCCAGCAGGGCGCCGGTCGTGCCGCCGGCGGGCGCGGTCACCACCTCGACCAGGTCCCATTCGACGTGCGGGGCGAGGGCGGCGGCGCACTTGAGCATCTCCTCGCGGAACGGCTCCCAGGAGGCGAAGAGCTCGCGCGCCATGCCGGCCCACTGCGACCCCTGGCCCGGGAAGACGAACACCGGCCGCGCCGGGGCCCCCGCCTCCCCCGACGCCGCGTAGGGGGACGGGAGTCCCTCCTCCAGCGCCGCCAGCGCCCCGGTGAGTCCCGGCAGGTCCGTCCCGACCGCGACCGCGCGGTGGAGGAGATCGGCGCGGCCGGTGCGCAGCGTGTGGGCCACGTCGGCCGGGCGGGTGTCCGGATGGCCGCTCACCCACTCGCGCAGCCGGGTGAGCTGGTCACGCAGGGCCCGATCCGTGTCGCCCGACACCGTCCAGACCACCGGCCGCCCGTCCGGGTGCTCCTGGCCTTCCGGATGTTCCCCGCTCTCCTGGTCCGCCTCCGCGGGGGGCTGCTCGATGACGACGTGGGCGTTGGTGCCGCTGATGCCGAACGAGGAGACCGCGGCGCGGCGGGCGCGGTCCCGCTCGGGCCAGGGGCGGGCGGCGGTGAGCGGGGCGAGGCCGCCCGCGGCCCAGTCGACGTGCGGAGTGGGGACGTCGATGTGCAGGCTCGCCGGGAGCACGCCGTGCCGCATGGCCAGGACCATCTTGATGACGCCGCCGACGCCCGCGGCGGCCTGCGTGTGCCCGATGTTCGACTTGAGCGAGCCCAGCCACACCGGGTCGTCGGCGGGACGCGCGCCGCCGTACACCTCCATCAGCGCGTTCGCCTCGATCGGGTCGCCGAGGCCGGTGCCGGTGCCGTGTCCCTCCACGGCGTCCACCTCGCCGGGGTCGAGGCCGGCGTCGGCGAGCGCCGCCCGGACGACCCGCTGCTGGGCCGCGCCGTTCGGGGCGGACAGGCGGCTGCTCGCGCCGTCCGAGTTGACCGCGCTGCCGCGCAGCACCGCGACGACCGGATGGCCCTTCCGCCGCGCCTCCGACAGCCGTTCCACGAGCACCAGGCCGACGCCCTCCGCCCAGCCGGTGCCGTCGGCCGCCGCGGCGTACGCCTTGCACCGGCCGTCCGGGGACAGCCCCCGCTGGCGGCTGAACTCGACGAAGGTCGCCGGCGTCGCCATGACCGTGGCGCCGCCCGCGACGGCCATCTCGCAGTCGCCCCGCCGTACGGCCTGGGCCGCGTAGTGCAGGGCGACGAGCGATGACGAGCACGCCGTGTCCAGCGTGACCGCCGGTCCCTGCAGGCCGAAGGTGTAGGCGATGCGGCCGGAGGCGACGCTCCCGGCGCTGCCGGTGCCGACGAACCCTTCGAGGCCCTCGGGGGCGCGGGCGTGCCGGGACGCGTAGTCGGAGTACATGACCCCGACGAACACCCCGACCCGCTCGCCCGTCAGCCCGCGCGGGTTCAGCCCGGCCCGTTCGAACACCTCCCAGGTGGCCTGCAGAAGCAGCCGCTGCTGGGGGTCGACGGCCGGTGCCTCGCGGGGGCTGATGCCGAACAGCTCGGGGTCGAACCCGGCGGCGTCGTGCAGGAACCCGCCCTCCGTGGCGTAGCTGGTGCCCTCCCGGTCCGGGTCGGGGTCGTACAGCTCGTCGAGGGGCCAGCCGCGGTCGCGCGGGAACGGGGTGATCGCGTCGGTTCCGGACTCGACCAGCCGCCACAGATCCTCCGGGGTGCGCACCCCGCCGGGGTAGCGGCAGGCCATTGCGACGATCGCCAGCGGCTCGCGCGCGGCCTGTTCCAGCCGTTCCAGCTCCGCCCGGGCGCGCAGCAGGTCGGCCGTGGTCCGCCGGAGGTAGTCGCGCAGCCTGTCTTCATTCGCCATCGATGAACCGCTCTCCGTTGTCATCCTGAAAGGGCCGTTCGTGATCCGTCCGCGACTGTGCGGTCACTCATGCGGTCACTTGTGCGGTCACTCGCTCAGCTCCCGGTCGAGCAGCCCGAACAGCTCGTCGTCCGAGGCCGCCTCGACCCCGTCCAGGGAGCCGTCCAGGGATCCCACGGGGTCGTGGCCGTTCCCGCCGTTCCCGCCGTTGCCTCCGTACGCGCCTCGCGTCGCGCCCAGGGCGGTCAGCGCGCCTCGCAGCGCGCGCACGAGCCCGGCCCGCCGGCCGTCGTCCGCCATGAGGTCCGCGGCCGCCGACACCCACCCGTCCAGCGCCGCCGGGTCGAACACCTCCCGCTCCGGGCGCAGCCGCTCCAGCAGATGCGCGGTCAGCTCCCGCACGGTCGGGTGGTCGAACAGCACGGTCGCGGGGAGCCGGTCCCCGATCTCCTCGCCCAGCCGGTTGCGCAGCTCGATTGCCGTGAGCGAGTCGAGACCGAGGTCGAACAGCCCGCGGTCGTCCGGCACGCGCGCCCCGCCGGCGAGGCCCAGCACCTCCGCGACCCGGCCGGCGACGACGTCCCGCACCAGGGCCCGCGCCGCGTCCTCCGCCAGCCCGTCCAACCGCCGCGACAGCGGCAGGGCCCGTACGGCGGGCCTGGCCGGCGCCAGGTCGGCGAGCACCTCGGGCAGGTCGCCGGACCGCCGGGCGAGCGCTCCGCGGTCGAACCGGGCCGGCACCAGCACCGCCCGGCCGGCCCCCAGCGCGTCGTCGAGCAGGCCGAGCGCCTCCTCGGTGGTCAGGGCGCGCACGCCCATCCTGGCGAGCCTGCTTTGGGCGGCCTCGCTCAGCTCCCCGGCCATGCCCCGGCCCGGCCCCGTGTCCCACAGGCCCCAGGCGAGGGACAGGCCCGCCAGCCCGGCCGCCCGCCGCCGTTCGGCGAGCGCGTCCAGGAACGCGTTGGCCGCGGCGTAGCCCGCCTGCCCCGCGTTGCCCAGCACGCCCGCGACCGACGAGAACAGCACGAAGGCCCGCAGCGGCAGCCGCGCGGTGAGCCTGTGGAGGTTCCAGGCGCCGTCGACCTTGGGACGCAGCACCCGGTCGATCCGCTCGGGGGTCGCGTTCTCCAGCACCGCGTCGTCCAGGGCGCCCGCGACGTGGAACACCGCGGTCAGGGAACCGGCCACCTCGCCGACCAGGGCGCCGGCCGCGTCGGGGTCGGCCACGTCGCAGGCGGCCGTACGGACCTCGACGCCGTCCCGGGCGGCCAGTTCGCCGGCCAGGGCGCGCAGGGCCGGGTCGGCGTCGCCGCGCCGGCTGACGAGCAGGAGACTGCGGACGCCGTGCCGGGTGACCAGGTGGCGGGTCACCTCCGCGCCGAGCGCGCCGCCGGCGCCGGTGACCAGGACGGTGCCCGCGCCGAGGTCCGGCGGGACGCCCGGGGCGCCGGTCGCCGGGCGCAGGCGGGGGCGCAGCGTCTCGCCGTGGCGGAGGGCGAGCTGGCCGGGCTCGGCCGCCAGCACGCGGGGCAGGAGTGCCAGGGACTCGGGGTGGGCGTCGACGTCGACCACGCCGATCCGGCCGGGGAACTCCAGCCGGGCCGTGCGGACCAGCCCCCACAGCGCCGCCCCCACAAGCCCGGCACGGTCGGTGTGGTCAGCAAGGTGGCTGTGGTCGCTGTGCTGGTAGTCGGTGCGATGCGGGTCCGTGTGGTCGCCACCGTCGCTGTGACGGTGATCGGTTTTGTGGTGATCGGTGTGGTCGGTACGAGCGGCCGGGTCACCGGCGATCGCTCCCTCGGTCACCAAGCCCCGGGGTACCGCTCCCTGGGTCACCACCACGAGGCGGCCGTCGGCGGGCAGCCCGAGGATCGCCTCGCGCGCCCGGCGCAGCGCCTCCCGGACCGCGCCCGCCACGTCGTCCGATCCACCGGCGTCCACTCGATCGGCGTCCGATCCGTCGGCGTCCGCTTCGCTGGGGGCGCCGCCCGTCCCGGCCGGGTATGCCAGCACCGGGAAGGACCCGTCGGCGAGTAGCCCGTCGGGGGCCAGGACAACCAGGTCCCCGGAGCCCGCGGTCGGGTCCGAGAGCGCGTCCGGCCGCGCGGCCGCCGGCTCATCCGGCGGCGCGGAGACCCACACCACCTCGTACGGCCGCGTGGCCGCACCGGCCGCGCCCAGCAGCGCGCGCTCCTCGACCGGGCGCACCCGGGCCTCCGCCACGGACAGCACCGGGCTCCCCTGGGCGTCCACCGCGTCGAGCGCGAACGTCTCCTCGCCGGTGTGCTGGATCCGGACCAGCAGCCGTCCGGCGGGCACGGCGTGCAGGCGCACGCCCCGGAAGGCGTACGGGACGGGGATGTGCCCCTCGGGAGGGTCCTGCGCGGCGGCGATCCAGGGGTGGAAGGCGGCGTCGAGCAGCCCCGGCGTCAGGCCGGCGCCGGTCTCGACCTCCGCGTACAGCTCGTCCCCGGCCCGCCACAGGGCCCGCAGCCCCTGGAAGGCCGGGCCGTAGCCGTAACCGCGGGCGGCGAAGAGCTCGTACGCCCCCGTCACGTCCACGGGCTCGGCCGCCGGGGGCCGGCGGCCGGACCAGACCGGCGCGGCGGCGTCGCCGTCGAGCGCCGCCTCGGCGTGCTGGATCCACTCCTCGGTCCCCGCGGGACGGCCGTGCACGCGGACCCGGGCGCCGTCGACCGTGATCCTCAGGTGGACCTCCCGCTCCGCCGGGATCGTCACCGGGGAGCGCAGCTCCAGTTCCCGGACCGCGCGGCCGCCGTGCCGGTCGGCGAGCCAGGAGGTCACGTCGAGGAGGGCGGCCGCCGGGAGCACCGGAACACCGGCCAGGAGGTGGTCGGCCAGCCAGGGCTGCCGCGCGGCCGAAAGCACCCCGGTGTAGACGGTCTGCCCGCCGTCCGGGACGGCGACGGCGGCCATGAGCAGCGGGTGATCGGGTTTCTCCGCGCCGACACCGGCCGCGGACCCGTCCTCGCCCGGTGCCGCGAGCCACAGGCGCTCGCGGCGGAACGGGTAGGTGGGCAGCGGCACGACGGTCCCGCCGCCGAGCAGCGCCCGCCAGTCCCAGGCGACCCCGGCCACGAAGGCGCGGGCCACGAACGACCACAGCGCGGCCGCCTCGTCGTCCCCGCGGCCGAGCGCCGCCGCCGCGACGGCGTCCTCACCCAGGTCGCACTGCCGGACCATCGCGGTCAGCGCCGCGTCGGGGCCGATCTCCAGGAAGCGGACGGCGCCGAGCCCGCGCAGCCGCGCGACCGTGTCCGCGAACAGGACGGTTCCCCTGACCTGGTCCGCCCAGTGCTCCGCCGATCCGAGGACGTCCGCGCCGGCCTCCTCGGCGGTGAGCGTCGACACGAGCGTGCGCCGCGGGGGCGCCGCGGACAGATCGGCGATCTCCGCGCGGAACGGCGCCAGCATCGGCTCCATCAGCGCGGAGTGGAAGGCGTGGCTCACGGTGAGCCGCTTCACCCGGTGCCCGAGCCCGGCGAGATGGGCGGTCAGCCGCTCCACGGGACCGGCTTCGCCGGAGATCACCACCGAACCGGGGGCGTTGACCGCGGCCACGTCCACCCGCACGCCCGTCTCACGCGCCAGCAGTTCCACCGTCGCCCGGTCGGCCTGCACCGCCGCCATCAGCCCGCCCTCGGGCAGCTCCTGCATGAGCCGCCCGCGCGCCGCCACGAGCGCCGCCGCGTCGGGGAGGGTCAGCGCTCCGGCGACGTGCGCGGCGGCGATCTCGCCGACCGAGTGCCCGGCGAGGGCGTCGACCGGCAGGCCCCACGACTCCAGCAGCCGGAAGAGGGCCACCTCCAGGGCGAACAGCGACGCCTGGGTGTAGCGGGTCCGGTGGATGAGCCCCGGCTCGCCCTCCCCCGCGACCACGGCCGCCACGTCGACGCCGTCGGCGCGGCGCAGCTGCTCGCACACCTCGTCGAACGCCCTCGCGTAGGCCGGGAACGTCCGGTACAGCTCCGTGCCCATGCCGGTCCGCTGGCCGCCCTGCCCGGCGAACAGGACGGCGGTCCGGCCGCGCACCGCCGTACCGGTCACGACGGCGGGGAAGGCGCCCGGCGGCGGCGTGGTACCCGCGATCAGGTGGTCGAGCCCGGCGACCAGCTCGGCGCGGTCCCGGCCGAGGACGACGGCCCGCCGGTCGAACGCGGTCCGGGTGACGCCGAGCGACAGGGCGACGTCGGCGATCCGCAGGCCGGGGTCGGCCGCCACATGCCGCCTCAGGCGTGCCGCCTGCTCGCGCAGCCCTCCGTCGGTGCGCGCGCTCAGCACCCACGGCACGACCGGCGTCGCCTCGTCCGGTGCCGGGCCCTCCACCCGGGGCTCGTCACCCATCTCCAGGATGACGTGCGCGTTGGTGCCGCTGATCCCGAACGACGAGACCGCCGCCCGGCGCGGGCCGGAAGTGCCGGGCCAGGGCACCGCCTCGGCGGGCACGGCCACCGCGCCGCCGGACCAGTCCACGTGCTCGGTCGGCCGGCTCAGATGCAGGGTCGCGGGCACCCGCCCGTGCCGCATGGCGAGCACCATCTTCATGATCCCGGCCACCCCGGCGGCGGCCTGGGTGTGCCCGATGTTCGACTTGAGCGAGCCCATCAGCAGCGGTGCGCGCCCGTCCCGGTCCTGTCCGTACGTGCCGAGCACCGCGCCCGCCTCGATCGGGTCGCCCAGCCGGGTGCCGGTGCCGTGGGCCTCCAGCACGTCGACGTCGGCCGGGCGCAGCCCCGCGCTGCGCAGGGCGGCCCGGATGACCCGCTCCTGGGCGGGGCCGTTCGGCGCGGTGAGGCCGTTGCTGGCGCCGTCCTGGTTGACGGCGGACCCGCGGACCAGGGCGAGCACGCGGTGCCCGTTGCGGCGCGCGTCGGCCAGGCGCTCCAGCACGAGCAGCCCCACCCCCTCGCCCCAGGCCGTGCCGTCCGCGTCCGCCGAGAAGGGCTTGCAGCGGCCGTCGGGGGCCAGCCCGCGCTGGCGGCTGAACTCGACGAACGTGGCCGGGCTCGCCATCACGGTCGAGCCCCCGGCGAGGGCCAGCCCGCACTCGCCCAGCCGCAGCGCCTGCACCGCCTGGTGGACGGCGACCAGGGAGGAGGAGCAGGCGGTGTCCACCGTCACGGCCGGGCCCTCCAGGCCGAGGGTGTAGGAGATGCGGCCGGAGGCGACGCTTCCGGCGCTGCCGCTCACCAGGTAGCCCTCCAGATCGCGGGCCGCGCCGCGCCGCTGGTGGACCCGCGCGCCGTAGTCGGAGTACATGACGCCGACGAACACCCCGCTCTGGGATCCGCGCAGCGTCGCCGGGTCGATCCCGGCGTCCTCGACCGCCTCCCACGCGGTCTGCAGCAGCAGCCTCTGCTGGGGGTCGACGGCCAGCGCCTCGCGGGGGCTGATCCCGAAGAACTCGGGGTCGAACTCGGCCGCGTCGTGCAGGAAGCCGCCGTGCCGGGTGATCGACGTGCCCGGGTGCTCCGGATCGGGATCGAACAGGTCGGGGTCCCAGCCGCGGTCCGCGGGAAACTCGGTGATCGCGTCCGTGCCCGAGACGAGCAGCTCCCACAGCTCGGCCGGGGTGCGCGCGCCGCCGGGGAACCGGCACGCCATGCCCACGATCGCGACGGCGTCGCCGTCCGGGTCGTACGGCTCCCGCTCCCGCGCGCCCACGCCGGGGCGGGCGTCGCCGTCCGCCGCTCCCGTCAGGTCCTCGGAAGGACCGCCGGCCAGGGCGTCGAGGAGCCCGATCAGGGCGGCCGGGGTGGGGTGGTCGAAGACGACGGTGGCGGGCAGGCGCACACCGAGGTCGTCGCCCAGGCGGTTGCGCAGCTCCAGGGCGGTCAGCGAGTCGACCCCGAGGTCGGTGAACGGCCGGTCCGGGTCGATCTCCGCGCCGTCGGCGTGGCCCAGGACCGCGGCGACCGCGTCGAGGACCAGCCGGGCGGTGTCCCGGCGGCCGGGCCCCGCGACGATCGGGACGGCGGCCAGAGCAGCGGCCGAGGCGGGGGCGGCGGGGGCGGGCGTCGCGGCCCGCGGGCGGTGCCGGGCCGCCGCGACGGCGAGGTCGAGGCTGCCGGCCACCACGACCGGGGCGTCCGACCGCAGGGCGTCGTCGAACAGGCCGAGTCCGTCGGCCGGGGCCATGGGGCGGATGCCCGCCCGTCCCAGCCGGGCGACGTCCACGTCTCCCAGGGCGCCGCTCATGCCTTCGCCGAGGTCCCACAGGCCCCAGTGAACGGTCACGGCGGGCCGGCCGGCCCGCCGCCGTCGCCGCGCCACCGCGTCGAGGGCGGCGTTCGCGGCGGCGTACGCGCCCTGCCCGGCGGTGCCGAGGACGCCCGCCACGGAACCGAACAGCACGAACGCGTCGAGGTCCGCGTCGCGGGTGGCCTCGTCGAGGTTGCGGGCGCCGGTGAGCTTCGCGTCGAGCGCCCGCCGCAGGGCCGCGCCGGTGAGCCGTTCCAGGGTGGCGTCCTCGGCGACGCCCGCCGCGTGGACGACGCCCGTCAGTGGAGCGTCCAGGCCGCCGAGCAGGGCGGTGAGGGCCTCCGGGTCCGCCGGGTCGCAGGCCCGCACGGCGACCGCGGCGCCGAGGGCGGCCAGCTCCGCCTGGGCCGCGCCGGCGTCCGGATGGCGCTCACCCCGGCGGCTCACCAGCAGCAGGTTCCGTACGCCGTGACGGGTGACGAGGTGGGCGGCGATCCGCCGGCCGAGTGCGCCGAGCCCGCCGGTGACGAGCACCGTGCCGCCCGCGGCGCTGCGCGGCCACAGCGGTCCGGAGGACGTCGGCGCCGCGGGCGCGGGGCCGAGACGCGGCACCAGCGGCGCTCCCGACCGGAGCGCGGCCTCGGGGAACGCCGCACCCGCGGCCGCGAGCAGCTCCGGATCCTCCGGCCCGTCCTCCGGGCCGATGTCGAGCAGGGCGAACCGGCCGGGGTGCTCGGCCCGGGCCGCCCTGACCAGGCCCCACAGGGCGGCCGTGGACGGCCGGGCGGACTCGGCGTCGTCCACCGCGAGACCCCGGGTCAGCACCACCAGGCGCCCGCCGTCACCGGCCGCCCACCGCCGCAGTACCTCGCGGGCCTCGTCCAGCGCGGCGTACGGGTCGTCGTCGCGGTCGAGCCCGTGCAGCAGCGCGAGCGACGGAGGCCGTTCGAGAAGGTCCGCCACGGCGGCGACGCCGGCGAGGACGGCGCCCGCCGCCGGCTCGGGCCGGGGCCTCGCCTCCCAGTGCAGGCCGTACACGGCGGCGGCGGACGGGAGCGGCCGCAGCCGCAGCCGCTCCACGGTCAGGATCTCCCGGCCGTCGTCGCCGATGAGGTCGGCCCGGTAGGCGTCGGGGCCGAGCGGGGTGAACCGGGCGCGGATCCGGGTGGGGTGCGGCGGCCGTCCTCCGGACGCGGGCGCCGCGTGCGCCCGGACGCCGCTCAGCGCGTACGGCACGCGACGCGGGCCGTCGATCCCGTCCAGCGACAGGGCGTGCAGGGCCGCGTCCAGCAGGGCGGGCCGGGCCGCGTGACGCGCGGCGTCGCCGCGGAGCGACGGCGGCGACGCCACCTCGGCGTACAGGTCGTCGCCGTCCCGCCAGGCGGACAGCAGCCCCTGGAAGGCCGGGCCGTACTCGTACCCGTGCTCGGCGAGCAGACGGTAGGTGGCCTCGGGCGTTCCGGGGTCGACGCGATGGCCGGGACCGGACCCGACGGGGGCACCGGGCGCGACCTCCTCCCGCGTGAGCGTGGCGGTGGCGTTGACGGTCCACTCCGCCGCCTCTCGCGCCCGGCTGCGCACGGTGAGCTCACCGTCCGGGGACAGGGCCGCCTGGAGGCGGACCTCACCCGGGCCGTCCAGTTCGAGCGGCGCGCGCATCACGAACTCGCCCAGCGTCGGCAGGCCGGCCTCCCCGCCCACCGCCAATGCCAGGTCGGCCAGGGCCATGGCCGGGACCAGCACGCGGCCGCCGATCCGGTGGTCGGCCAGCCACGGCTGGCGGCGGGTGGACAGCACGCCGGTGAACAGCCGGCTCCCCCCGGGCAGCTCGGCCGTCCCGGCCAGCAGCGGATGCGGCGGGGCGTCCAGCCCGAACGCCGCCGGAGGACCGTCGTCCGCGGCGGGCAGCAGCCAGTAGCGCCTGGTCTCGAAGGGGTACGTCGGCAGGTCCGTGAGCCGGCCGCCCGCGACGAGCGGCCCGAAGTCGACCGGCACGCCGGCCACGTGCAGCCGGGCGAGCGCGGCCCGCACCGCCGCCGCGTCCGGGCGGCCCGTCCGGAGCAGCGGCACGGCGACCACCTCGGCGGCGACCACCTTCGCTGCGACGACCTCCCCGGCTTCGCCCTTCGCGGCGTCTCCCCTCGCCGCGTCTCCCCCCGCCGTGCCGCCTCTCACCGCGTCTTCCCCCGCGGTGTCGCCTCTCGCGGTGTCTCCCTGCGCACCCTCTCCGTTCGCGGCGTCTCTCCTCGCCGCGTCTCCCCCCGCCGTGCTGCCTCTCGCGGTGTCTCTCTGCGCGGTGCACGTCTCCTGGGCGTGCGCGGCGAGCGACCCGTCGGGGCCCAGCTCGGCGAAGCGGGTCACGCCCGCCTCCCGCGCCGCGCGGACCGCGTCGGCGAACCGCACGGTGCCGCGCAACTGCGCCACCCAGTAGTCCGGGCCGGACATCTCACGCTCGCCCGCGAGCGCCCCGGTCGCCGTCGAGACGATGGGCAGCCGGGCCGGGGCGAACGTCAGCCCGGCCACCACCTGGCGGAACTCCTCCAGCACGCCGTCCATGTGCGCCGAGTGGAAGGCGTGACTCACCTTCAGCCGGGTGGCCTTGCGGCCCTCGTCCTTCCATCGGGCGACGAGCCGGTCGATCTCGTCCGCGTCGCCCGACAGCACGACCGACGCCGGGCCGTTGACCGCGGCCACCTCGACTGTCCCGCCCGCCGAAGCGGCCAGCCCGGCCGCCTCCTCCGGGGTGGCGGCGAACGCGGCCATCGCGCCGTCGTCCCGGGCGGCCTGCATCAGGCGGCCCCGGGCCGCGACCAGCGCGCAGGCGGAAGGGAGGTCGAGCACGCCAGCTACGTGCGCGGCGGCGAGCTCCCCGACCGAGTGGCCGATCAGGAAGTCGGGCCGCAGGCCGTACGACTCGGCGAGCCGGTAGAGCGCGACCTCCACGGCGAACAGCGCCGGCTGGGCGTAAAGCGTCTGTCCCAGGCGCTCCGGGTCGGCGATCAGATCGCGCAGTCCCGCGCCGATGTGGGGCTCCAGCAAGGCGGAGATCTCGTCGAAGGCGGCGGCGTACACCGTGGAGGCCTCCAGCAGGCCTTCGCCCATTCCGGCCCGCTGCGCGCCCTGCCCGGAGAACAGGAACGCGAGCCGCTGGTCCGGCAGGGCGCGTCCGGTGACGACGGCCGGGTGGCGCACGCCGTCGCGGAGGGCGGCCAGAGCCCGCACCGGGTCCCCGAGCGCGGTGTCCACCACGGCCCGGCGCTCCAGCCGCGACCGGCGAGTGAGGGTGAACGCGACGTCCCTCGGCGCGGCGGACCCGCCGGTGAGGACGTCGTGCAGGAGGCCCGCCTGTGCGCGCAGCGCGGTCTCCGTCTTCGCCGACAGGACGAACGGCACGCCCTCCTCCGTCGAGGGGTCCGCAGTCGTCGTGGTGACGGACGTCGTGGTGACGGTCGTCGTGGTGACGTCCTGGCCGGGGGAAGGGTCGTCGCCGGTGGCGGGTGGCTGTCCGAGTGTGGTGGTGGGGGGCTGTCCGAGGCCGGTGGTGGGGGGTTGTCCGAGGGTGGTGGTGGGGGGTTGTCCGGGGGTGTCGGTGGGGGGTTGCTGGAGGATGACGTGGGCGTTGGTGCCGCTGATCCCGAAGGAGGAGACCCCCGCCCGGCGCGGCCGTTCCCCCTGCGGCCAGGCCACCGGCCCGGTCAGCAACGCCAGCCCCGAACCCTCCCAGTCCACATGCGGCGTCGGCTCGTCCACATGCAACGTCGCCGGCAGCACCCCATGCCGCAAGGCCATCACCATCTTGATGACCCCGCCCACCCCCGCCGCCGCCTGAGCATGACCGATGTTCGACTTCAACGACCCCACCCACAACGGCGCCACCCGGCCACGCCCATAGGCCGCACCCAACGCCCGCGCCTCGATCGGATCCCCCAACCGCGTCCCCGTCCCGTGCGCCTCCACCACATCCACATCACCCGGACCCAGCCCCGCCTCCGCCAGCGCCCGCCCGATCACCTGCTCCTGCGCCCGCCCGTTCGGCGCCGTCAACCCATTACTCGCCCCATCGGAATTCACCGCCGACCCCGCCACCACCGCCAACACCC
>NZ_JABBWZ010000017.1:0-124542 GCF_014161435.1 Microbispora sp. H10949
GCAAACGCTGGGTGACCCGATGGAAGGCCGCCCTCAACGCCTTCGCCATCACCTTCGAAGGCCGCCTGACCCCAACCGCCCGATAGAACCAATCAAGACCGAGTTACACCGTTGATTGGACAGACCCTCGAGTTCGGCCGGGATGTCGCTGCAGCCATTGTTGATCGTGCGCGCGGTCGGCTGCGGCGCGTCGTTGGGGCTGCCGTTGTCCACGGTCTTGTTGGCCAGGTCGTAGTTGGAGTTGCCCGCCGCGGCGACGTTGACGACGCCCTGCTTGGTGGACCACTCCACGGCACGCCGGACGGCCTCCTTGCCGGCGGCCTGGTCGGGCTGGTCGTCACACCAGAACTCGAACGGGTCGACGTAGTAGGAGTTGTTCGTCACGTCCATGTGCTTCAGGCCCGCCCACATGAAGCCGCAGAGGGCGTACTCCGGGTAGATGAAGCCGTCGTTGTTGACGACCTTGACGGAGGCCATGCGCACGTTCGGCGCGACACCGACGATGCCGATGTCGTTGCGGGCGGCGGCGATGGTACCGGCGACGTGCGTACCGTGGTCGCTCGTCGTCGGGCGCCACGCCAGCGGCGTCTGGTCCGGGCGGCCGGCGTCGGTGCAGTTGACCGAGTTCGCGACGTCGATGTTGGCCTTGAGGTCCGGGTGGGTCGGCGAGATGCCGCTGTCGAGCACCCCGACGAGGACGTTGCGGTTGCCGTCAGAGATCGCCTGTGCCTGCGGGGCCTTGATCATTTGCATGTCCCACTGGACGCCCTCGTTGGGGTCGAGGCTCTCCCCGGGCTGCGGGTCGGACGGGATGTCGCCGTTGTCCGGCTTCTTGGCACCCTTCTTGTACCCGTTGGCGCCGGGACCCCACGGCGGGGCCACGTCGGTCGGCGTCCCCTCGGAGACCCCGGCCGTGCGGGTGGCGCCGACCGAGGCGACCGCGTTGCCGCCCTTGGCGGTGACGTTCACGCGGAAGGCCGCGCGGTCGGAGTGGGCGACGACCACACCGATCTCGGGCCAGGACTGGACGACGACACCTCCGGCGGCCTCGACCGCGCGCTCGACGAGACGAGTCTGGCCGGGGTTGGCGATCCGGGCGTTGACGACGTAGCTCATGAGCATCCCGTCGGGGATGTCCACGTTGACCGGTGTCGACGTCGGCTCGTCGGTGGTAGCCGCTCCGGCCGAGTCGGTAACGCCTCCAAGGAAGG
The DNA here is from genome assembly GCF_014161435.1 of Microbispora sp. H10949. Lineage (NCBI taxonomy): Bacteria > Bacillati > Actinomycetota > Actinomycetes > Streptosporangiales > Streptosporangiaceae > Microbispora > Microbispora sp. H10949. The sequence continues at coordinate 1,212 of NZ_JABBWZ010000017.1, forward strand.
CGGCACCCGCCATGGCGAACGCCGCGGCGGTGGCCGCGAGGCGTCGCTTGGGCAGGGCATGCTGCATGTGTTGCTCCTTGAACAGTGAGGCTGCGGCACCCATCGCCGCGGTCTGGCTGGGCCCCGATTTCGAAAGTCCGAAATCGCCCTGAATCCAGCCTTTAGGGTTGGTTGGTGACGGTAACAGCCTGATCGTGAATTGTTCAAGAGTTCACCACCGCGCAAGGCCGAGGGCCCGTCACGGGATCGACGACATTCGTGTCAGGCGTCCGTACGCGGCGGGGTGCGGAGGAACGAGCGGATGGCGGGGACGAGGTCGGCGTGGGCGTCTTCCAGCAGATAGTGGCCCGCGCCGTGATACCGGCGAATCCGGGCGGCGGGGAAACGCCGCCGCCATTCGTCCAGTACGGCGCGGTCGAAGACAGGGTCGTCCATTCCCCAGGCGATCAGCGTGGGCCGGTCGGCGAACTGCGCCAGCGACGCGCCGGTGGCCCGCAGGAGCGGCCAGGAAGGGTCGCCGGGGCGCAGCGGGATGTCCTGGACGAAGCGCTGGATGGCCACACGGTGCTCGGGCCGGTCGTAGGGGGCCAGGAACGCCGAGCGCACCGGAGCGGGCATCCGGCGCCGGACCCCCAGCGGACGCCAGGTGGCGCCGCGGGCGAACAGGTTGTGATGCAGGAACAGGCGGGTGCCCAGCCGGGTGTCACGCAGCACCCGGTACGGCAGGCGCAGCAGGGGACGTACGCGTTCGCCGTGCGGGTTCGGAAAGGCCGCGGTGTTCAGCAGGACCAGGCGGGCGATCCGGTCCGGGTGGCGGGAGGCCCAGGCCATGCCGATCGGCCCGCCCCAGTCGTGCAGGACGAGGGTCCACCCGTGTTCCGGGGCGCCGCCGGCGGTGATGAGGTGTTCGGTCAGCGCGTCCAGGTCGTCCACGCGGGCGGCCAGGTCGTAGGGGTAACGGCCGGCGTCCGGCTTGTCCGACAGGCCCATGCCGATGTGGTCGGGGGCGACGCAGCGGAACTCCGCACGCAGCGCGAGGATCGGCCGCCGCCACAGGTAGCTCCAGGAAGGGTTCCCGTGCAGGAACAGCACCGGCTGCCCCGCCCCCTCGTCCAGGTAGTGCTGGCGCAGGCCGTCATGACGCGGGTGGGCGAACCACCGGGAGGCGAACGGATAGTCCGGGAATCCGGTCACCGGATCTTCTCCGTGGAAAGGTGGGCGGTGAGCCGGGCCAGTCCGTCCGCCATGCTCACCCGGGGCCGGTAGCCGAGATCGCGGCGGGCCGCGGAGATGTCGAACCAGTGCGCCGTCGAGGCCTGCTCCACCAGGAACAGCAGCGGTGGCAGGCGCCGCGTTCCCGGCAGCCGGCGAGCCCGCTCCAGCAGCCGGGCCGCCCGCAGGACGGGTCCGACGGGCGCCCGGCGGGTCACCGGAGGCAGCCCGGCGGCACGCAGCAGCAGGTTGAGCCATTCCCCGAAACCGCACGGCTCGCCCTGGGCGATGAAGTAGGCCCGGCCGGCCGGGGGTGAGCCCGGACGCAACCGGTCGAGAGCGAGCAGGTGGGCGTCGGCGGCGTTGTCGACGTAGACGGTGTCGACGGTCTTGTCGGCCTCGCCCAGCAGGCACAGCAGACGGCGTCCCGCCACCAGCCTGGGCAGGAAGTGCGGATCTCCCGGCCCCCAGATGAGATGCGGGCGCAACGCGACCGCCGTCACCCGCCCGGCCGCGGCGTCGGCGAGGACGAGCCGCTCGGCTTCGGCCTTGGTCCGCGGGTAGGCGGCGGGAAAACGGCGGGCGTACGGCACGGACTCGTCCACGCCCTCCAGGTCCCGCCCGTCGTGGACGACGCTCGGCGAGGACGTGTGGACCAGGCGGGCGCCGTGGCGCGCGCAGGCGTCCAGCACGTTCCGCGTGCCCGACACGTTGACCTCCTCGTAGTCCCGGTCCCGTCCGTGCACGCCGGCCTTCGCGGCGCAGTGCACGACCGCCTCGCACGGGGCGACGGCGGCCGCCACCGCCGCGCGGTCGCGCACGTCGGCCAGGTGCTGGACGATCCCGAGCGCCGCCAGCGCCGGGCTGTGGTGCCGCTGGAGGGCGTGGACGGTGTCACCGCGGGCGGCCAGCCGCCGGCAGACGGCCTCTCCAAGGAAGCCCCCGCCCCCGGTCACCAGGACCCTCATGGCCGACCCGGCCGTACGCGCCGCGCGGCCCACCGGGCGAGCTCGGACCGGCGGATCTTGCTGTTGTGCCGGGCGTCGACCGGGAACCCGGGATGGAACAGCACGTCGCGGAGCCCGGCGGTGTGCGGATGGCGGGCCGCCACCTCCAGGACGTCGGCCGTCACGCGTGCGTCGTCCCGGGATCCCGGCTCGCGCTCCACGACCAGGACCGGGCGCTGCGCGCCGGCGGGACCGACGCCGACCAGCGCGGTGCGGCGGACCCCGGGCACGGCGGCGAAGACGGGTTCGACCTGGTCGGTGTGCAGGTCGCCGCCGGTGGTGCGGACCCGTTCCGATTTGCGTCCGGCGAACCAGAGCCTTCCCTGCTCGTCGAACCGGCCGACGTCGCCCATGCGGTGCCAGACGCGGTCGCCGTCGCTGATCCGGGCCAGCGCGGTCGCCTCCGGATCGTCAAGGTAGGGATCGCTGACGGTGGGGGCGGCCACGGCGATCTCCCCGATGGCGCCGGGCGGCACGACCAGATCCGCACTCCACCGTTCGACCGGGTCGTCGCTGAGGGCGATGACGCGTACCTCGGTGCCCGGGAGCGGAGGGCCCAGGCAGGTGCCCGCCCCGGCGGCGGTGGCCGCGGCGTGCTCGGCGAGCAGGCGGCTCTCGATCGCGGCCACCGGCATGCACTCGGTGGCGCCGTACACCGACAGCACCCGCGCGTCGTCGCGCAGGCAGCCGCGCAGGCGGTCCATCACCGGCATCGGCAGCGGCGCCCCGGCGGACACCACGTCGCCGAGCGTGTCCAGCACCAGGCCATGGGCGGCGCAGTGCCGTGCCAGCCGGTCCAGCAGCGCGGGGGCGGCGAACATCCCCGCCACGCGATAGCGCCGGATGTCGGCGACCAGGGCGGCCGGGTCGGCCCGCACCGGATGCCGCGGGTCCATATCCGGGATCACCACGGTGGCCCCGAACGCCGCCGCTCCGAGGGCGAACGGCGCGAACGTCGACATCACCGGCGTTCCCGGTTCCACTGTGCCCAGCGCGCCCAGCAGGGTGAGCTGCGCGGCCAGGTGCCGGTGCCGCAGCGGCACGCCCTTGGGCGGGCCGGTGGAACCGGAGGTGTACGCGATCAGCGCCAGGTCGTCGGGCCCGGCGGAGGGCTCGCCGGGCCGAAGGCCGCGTGCGGGCGCTCCGGACGGCCAGGCCGAGCCGTGGGCCCGCCGCGAGGGGACCGTGACGGACACGCGGACGTCAGGGGCCCAGCCCAGCAGCCTCCTGGCCAGGTGTACGGCGGGGATCGCGACGAAGGCCTCGGGCGCCGCCTGGCGCAGACAGCGCTTGATCGCGCCGAGCGGCAGCCCGGGATCGACCAGCACCGGCACCGCGCGGAGCCGTACCAGGGCGACGGCCAGCGCGCCCAGTTCCGGGCCCGGCGGGACCAGCAGGCCGGTACGCATGCCGGGGCGGATTCCGGCCCCGGAGAGGACCGCGACGGCGTGGTCCACCGACCGTGACAGCTCCCCGTAGGTGGTGGCCGCCGGGCTGCGGCCGCCGACCTGGCAGGCGATCACGTCGGGCTGCTCGCGGAACCAGTGCTCGGCGCGGACGATCAGCTCGCTGACCGGCTCGGCCGGGCCGGAGCCGCTCGAACGGGTCGCCCAGGTCGTCACCGGATCACCGCCGCATGTCGGTGGCTCCGGCTCGGGGGAGTCGCTTGTGTGATCACCGGATCACCACCGTACGACGACGATTCCGGCGCTGGCCCCGCTGGCCAGGCCGACGAGGGCGACCAGGTCGCCGCGCCGGACCCGTCCCGACCCGACCACCCGCGCCAGTTGCACGAGCAGCGTCGCCGCGACGAGGTTGCCGTGCTGGGCGATGGTGACGACGACCTTGCCCTGCGGTATCCGCACCTGGTCGCAGAACCACCACAGCGTCGGCAGCGTCGCCTGGTGTACGCAGACGGCCGCGAAGTCGTCCCAGGTCAGCCCCAGATCGGCGAGGGGTTTGTGGAAGACGGCGTAGTCGATGTTCTCGATGCCGCGCACCAACCCGGCGGAGTCGACGACGAGCGGCCCGATGGTGGGCCGGCCCGCCCACGGGTCGGTGGTCAGGTTGTCCACAGCGGAGACCGCCGCCTCCCACCCGGCGGAGTACGCGGAGAACCGGTGGGCGAGCACCCCCGGTTCGGAGCCGGCCTCCAGCAGCAGCGCGGCGCCGGCGTCGGAGACGGTGTAGGACGCGGCGACGGTGACGTACTCCTCGGCACTCGCCACCGTCCACGGTGTGCCGGCGGTGGGCAGCTCTCCGCAGCAGACGAGGACCCGCCGATGACGGCCGGCGGAGATCAGCGCGTCGGCCACCTGGATGGCGTTCAGCACGCTGTTGCAGGCGTTGCGCACGTCGAACACCGGGCAGCAGGCCCCGATCTTGGCGGCGACGATGTGTCCCGTGGCCGGTTCCACCGCGTCGGACGACACTCCCGCGTAGATGAGCAGATCGAGGTCGGCGGCCCGCAGGTCGTTGTCCTCCAGGACCCGGCGGGCGGCGTGCGCCGCCAGGTCGGACGGTTTCTCGTGGGGGAGGGCGATGTGCCGGCGCCGTACTCCGCTGTGCTCGTGGATCAGCCCCCGGGGCAGGTCCAGGGTGGGGTTGCGCTCGGCGAGCCGGTCTTCCAGCTCGGCCGTGCTCAGCGTGGTCTCCGGCAGATGGGCGGCCACCCCCGCCAACCGGGTGTGCGACTGGGTCACTGCGGTCCTCACCTCTCGTTCGCTTCAGGCCGGCCCGCCGGTACGGGGCCCGCACCGGCGGGCCGCTCTTCACGGCGCGGGCCGAGGCGGACGAGGACGCTGTGCGCGATGTCGGCGACGGTGCCGCCGCCGCGCATCAGCTCCATGGGCGGGATGTCGATGCCGAACCGGGCGCGGATGGAGGTCAGCAGTTCGGTGGCCATCAGGGAGTCCAGGCCGTACTCGTCCAGCCGCCGGTCGCTCGCGATCTGGTCGGCCGGGACGAGCATGACGGTGGACAGCAACCGGGTGATCTGCTCGGTGAGGTACGCGTACCCCTGCTCGTGGCTCATCTCCGCCAGCAGCGACGGCAGGTCGGGCCCCGGCTCCTCCGTGCCGGGCGGCAGCACCAGCGACAGCCACGGACGCCGCAGGCCGGGCAGGACCTGCCGCAACCGGCCCCAGTCGCAGCGGCCGACCATGGCGACGTCGGCGTGCTCGCCGAGCATGTCCCCTACGGCGTCCAGCGCCCGGGCGGGCGACATCGGCGGAATCCCGGCCTTGGCCAGCGTCTCTCCCTGCCTGCCGCGGGTCAGCACCCCGGTCTCCGCGAGCGCGCCCAGGCAGGCCGTGAGGCCGGGCAGGCCCTCCCGGTTGCGCCGCCGGGCCAGCGCCTCCAGGAACAGGTTCGCGGCGACGTAAGAGGTCTGGCCGATGTTGCCGACGGTGGTGAGGGAGGAGTACATGACGAACAGGTCCAGAGGGAGGTCCCGGGTCAGCTCGTCCAGCACCATCGCGCCGGCGACCTTGGGGTGCAGGACCGCCCGGATCCGGTCGTCGCCGAGGTCGGCGAGCAGGCCGTCGTCGAGATGCATGGCCGCGTGGACGACGCCGCGCAGCGGACGGCCGCCGGCGTCCAGGTCGCGCAGGATCCGGCGTACGGCGTCGCGGTCGGCCACGTCGGCCGCGTACGCGCGGACCTCCGCCCCCGCCGCCTCCAGTTCCGCCAGCAGAGCGGGTGCCTCGGGCGCCTCGGCGCCCCGGCGGCCGACCAGGGCCAGGTGGCGGGCGCCCCACTGGGCGAGGCGGCGGGCCGTCGCCGCGCCGAAGCCGCCCAGGCCGCCCGTGACCAGGTAGGTTCCCTCCGGGTCCAGGCGCGGCGCCGTCCGCTGGGGCCGTACGGTGACCGGTTCGTCGCGCGGGTCGAAGGACACCACGACTTTTCCGATATGCCGGGAATGGCGCATCATGGCGAAGGCGTCGGCGACGCGGGCGGCCGGGAACACCGTGTGCGGCAGCGGCCGGAACCGCCGGGAGTGGTAGAGGGGAGCGGCCTGCGACGTGCTGTCCGCCATCAGCTCGGGCGCCTTCCACATCAGGGTGCCGATGTCCACGCCGTAGAACGCGATGTTGTCGGAGAACGGGCGCAGCAGCAGGGACCTGTTCTGGTAGATGTCCCGTTTGCCGAGCTCGACGAACCGGCCGCCGTGCCGCAGGCATTCGACGCCCCGGGTGATGGCCTCACCGGCCAGCGAGTTGAGCACGATGTCCACGCCCTGGCCCCCGGTCAGTTCCCTGACCTGCTCGGCGAAGTGCAGGCTGCGCGAGTCGAGGACGTGGTCGGCTCCCATCGCGAGCAGCAGGTCGCGTTTGGCGGCCGTGCCGGCGGTCGCGATCACGCGGGCGCCGTGGTGCCGGGCGTACTGCAGCGCGGCCAGGCCGACCCCACCGGCGCCGCCGTGGACCAGGATCGTCTCGCCCGCCCTGACCCGCGCGCAGTAGCCCAGCGAATGATGCGCGGTGGAGAACGCCATCGGCATGGTGGCGGCCTCGGTGAAGGTCATCCCCTCGGGAAGGGGGACGGCCGCCCACGCCTTGACCCTCGCGTGACTGGCGAATCCGACCGGTCCCGCGGCCATGACCCGGTCGCCCGGCCGCGTCCCGGTGACGGCGGCGCCGACCGCGGTGACGATCCCGGCGCATTCCAGGCCCAGTCCGTGCCCGCCGAAGACCGCTTCGACGGCCTCGGCGGGCAGCAGGTTCACCGCGTGCATCACGTCGCGGTAGTTCAGCCCGATCGCCCGCACCTCGACCACGAGCTCGTCGGGCTCGGGCTCCGGGACAGGGATCTCCTCCCAGGCCAGCGTGTACGACAGCCCCGGATCGCACACCTTGAGCCGGTAGGCGTCGCCCGAGCCGTTGGCCACACCCCGGCCGGGCTCGCCCGGCTCCAGCAGCCGCGGCACGAAACGTCCCCGGCGGGTGAGCAGAATCTCGTCCTCCTCGTCCGGGGCGAGCAGTTCCGCCGCCAGGCGGCCGGCGTCCTGCGCGGCGTCACCGGTGGGATGCAGGCAGATCCGGCGTATCGCCGGCCGCGGCTGCTCGTTGCCCAGCGAACGCGTCGTCCCCCAGGTCGCCGCGTCCTCGGGGTGGAGCCGGACGCCGGTGAGGTGAGGTTCCGGCAACGCGCCGCAGGGACGGGCGACCAGCCACACCGTGACCGCGACGTGCTCGGGCAGTTGCTCGCAGGCCAGCGCGACGGCCCGCAGCGCCGCGGCCCGCCGGGTGATCCGCTCGACCGCCGCCTTCGGCTCGGTGCCGTCGGCTGGGCCCGATTCGGTGTCGTCGGCTCCGCCCAGGACGACCGCGACGGTGACCGTCCCGGCGGTGAGCGGGAAGTGGTCGGTCCAGTGGTCGGGGTCGTCACTGAGCGGCGAGTGGAGCACGTCGCCCCCACGGGACCGCAGCAGCGCCCCCAGCTCGGCGGTCAGCGCGCCGGTCCCGTCCTCACCGGCGAGGATCCACGTGCCGGAGGCGTCCGGCACGGCGGGCACGGTGGCCGGAGCGTCTCCGGCGGTGGCCGGGGCGCCCTTGGCGGTGGCCAGCGTCACCGAGAAGTCGCCGGCCGCGAGTTCGTCGTCGTCGCCGGTCTGGACGATCTCGGTGTAACCGGCCTCCGCCAGCACCTCCGGCCATTCCTCCCGGGACAGCAGCGGTGAGTGCGGGCGCAGGTGCCGGTCGGTGAAGTCCCAGAACTCCTCCTGCACGCCGAGGAACGGCAGCAGGGTCCCCACCCGGTGCGGTTCGGTGATGAGCAACTGGCCGCCGGGCACCAGGAGGGTGGACAGGTGGTGCAGCGCGGCGGGCAGGTCACGGGCCAGGTGCAGGCTGTTCGCCGCGACCACGAGATCGAATCCGCCCGCGGCCGGTCCCTGCCCGGCCGGGTCGGCGTCCAGGTCGAGTACGGCGTAGTCGACGAAGTCGAAGCCGGCGAAGCGCTGCCGCAACCGGGGCAACGCCGCTTCGGCCCGGTCGGTGACGAGGTAGCGGGTGCGGTCGGCGGGCAGGACGGGCAGCAACATGGCGGTGGTGCCGCCGGTCCCCGCACCGGCTTCCAGGACACGCAGCGGCCGGTCGGCCGGCCAGCGCCGGACGATCTGCTCGACCAGTGCCCGGGCGATCCGGTTGGTGAACAGGTTGACCGGCCCGACGTCGTGGAACTGTTCCAGCAGTTCCTGGCCGCCGCCGGAACTTAGGACCTCGGAGGCGGTGAGCCGGCCCGTGAGCAGTTCGGGCAGGCACCGCCCGGCCCGTACGGACAGGGCGCTCTGGGCGGCGAAGGCGGCCCCCCGGCTGAGGAGGTCCCGGTGCAGATCCCGGACCAGGTTCCGGTGCAGGTCACGGTGCAGGTCACGGTGGAGGTCATGGTTGGGGTCCCGGCTGGGACCCCGGGGGAGGTCGCCGTGCGGCTCGCGCGGGTCCCCGCCCGCCGGCGTCAGGCGGAGGCCGCCCTCGCGCTCCAGCAGTCCGTGCCGCTCCAGCAGCGGCAGGGCCGCACGCAGCATCCGCCGGTGGTGCGCCTCCGGGCACGCCTCGATCAGTTCCTCGACGCCGATCGGCCGCCCGTCGGCCGGCCGCGCGCTCGGCTCGGTGCTCGGCTGGGTGCTCAGCTCGCCGAGCGCGCCGGCCAGCGTACGGGCGAAGACCTCTTCGAGCCGTGCCGCGTACCGCGGGTAGTCCAGCTCGTGCCACGCCGAGCGCAGCCGGTCGATCCGCTCGGCCGCGCCGGACAGGATCTCCCCGGGGCCGGGTGCCGGCCACGGCTCGGCGGGGGCGCCGGCCCGGGGCGCGGCCCGAAGCGCCGTCTCGTACCGGGTGACCGGAGTGATGTGGACGCCGGGCATCCGGCGGAGCCGGCAGCCCTCCACCTCGGCGGCGATCCGGCCGTCGTCGTCGGCGACCACCAGGTCCCAGCAGACCTCCTCGGCACTGCTGGAGCGTTCCCGCACGTACACCAGCCCTCGCGCCGAGGGCCTTCCCCACAGGCGGACGGAGCCGATCGCGGCGGGCATGTAGCCGCGGCCCGAGCGCAGCGACTCCACCAGCCACAGCACGCCGGCCTGCAGCGCGCTGTCCAGCACCACCGGATGCATCTGGTAGCGCCCCTGTCCCTGCTCCGGGCACGAGTAGGCGCCCAGCACCTCCCGCTCGCCCATCCACAGCTCGGTCAGGACCTGGAACTCCGGCCCCCACACCATCTGTCCTTCGGCGGCCCGCGCGTAGTAGCCGGGCACGTCCACGCGCGTGCGGATGCGGGCGCGCAGCGCGGCCACGTCCAGCGGCGGCGGGATCCGGCGCAGCAGCGGCCGCACCCGGGCCCGGAAGTGCTCGCGCGGCTGCTCGGCCTGCCGCCCGGCGCTTGCCACGGTCACCACTCCGGTCTCGGCGCAGAGCGACGTCTGCGCGTACACCGGATCGGCGGCGGCCTGCGACGGCACCACCATGGCCCGGCTGATGTCGACCCTGTCCACCTCCACCGCCTCGGCGGTGTCCGGTAGGGCCAGCCGGGCGGCGGCGATGGCCATCTCCACGTAACCGGTGGCCGGCATCACGGCGGCGCCGCCGGCCCGGTGATCGGCCACCCAGGGCACCCGTACCCGGTCGATCTCCCCCTGCCAGGTCGGGTCCAGCACCGGCAGCCGCTGTCCCAGCAGCGGATGCTGGATCGTCGGGTCGACGTCGGTCCGCACCCAGGTGTGCGGGCCGCCGATCCAGTGCCGTTCGCGCTGCCAGGGGTAGGCCGGCAGCGATCGCACCGCGCCGGGGCGGGGGAAGTACCGATCCCAGTCGAGCCGCGCACCGGCCGCGACGAGGTCCGCGACCGCTCGGCGGACCCGCGCCGGGCCCGGCTCGTCGCGGCGCAGGGTGGCCACGACGGCCGCGCGTACCCGCGCGGAGCCGCTTATCCGGCGCAGGTACGAGCGCAGCACGGGATGCGGGCCGATCTCCAGCAGCACGTCGAAGCCGTCGCCGAGCACCCGCTCGACCGCCGCGGCGAACCGGACCGGCTCCCGGACGTTCCGCCACCAGTACGTCGCGTCGAGTTCCGGCCCCCGGACCAGGTCGCCCGTCACCGTGGACACCAGGGGGACACGCGCAAGGCCGGGCCGCAACCCGGCGAGTCCGTCGGCCAGGGGCTGCCGCGCCGGCTCCATGGCACCGCTGTGGAAGGCGTAGTCCAGGTCCAGTTCGCGGAAGAAGACCCTGCGTGCGGAGAGGTCCTCACCCAGGGACTTCAGCGACCCGTCCGGTCCGGCGATCGTGACGTCGCGGTCGGAGTTGACCGCCGCGAGCTCCAGGTCCGGGTAGCCCGCCAGGATCTGCCTGGCCGCGGTCTCGGGCAGCCCGAGCGCGGCCATCCGGCCCTGCCCCCTGGTGATCGACTGCGCGACGCCGCGCTCGGAGATCACCCGCGCCGCCTGGGCCAGTGACAGGGCGCCGGAGGTGTGGGCGGCGGCGACCTCGCCGACGCTGTGGCCGAGCACCACTCCCGGCCGTACGCCCGCCGCCTTGAGCATCTCCACCAGGCCGACCTGGACGGCGAACAGCAACGGCTGCGCCACTTCCGTGGCCGAGAGCCGGGACCGTTCGGCGGGCAGGGACAGCTCCTCGATCACCGACCAGCCGAGCGCGTCGGACAGTTCGGCGTCGACCGCCTCCACGGCCGATCGGAAGCCGTCGTCGGACAGCAGGTCGGCGCCCATCCCGGCCCACTGCGAACCGTTGCCGGAGAACGCGAACGCCACCCGCCCGTGCTCCACCGCCTCCGACTCCGCCACCGCCGCGTCCCCGGCGCCGAGCCGCCTGCCCGCACCCGGCCCACCGGATTCACCGGACGCGCTCGCGGGGGCGTCCGGCTCCGAAGCGTCCACCAGGCTCGCCAGCGCCCCTGCCGCCGCCTCCGCTGTACCGGCCAGCACCACGGCGCGATGCCGGTGGGCGCCACGCCGCCGGGTCGCGGTGTGGGCCACGTCGTAGAAGTCCCGTTCGTCGAGTGACGCCAGGTGGGCGGCGGTCCGTTCCACGGCTTCCCGCAGAGCCGGCCGGCTGCGCGCGGACACGACGATGGGCAGTGCTCCTGTGGGGGGTGCCGGTGCCTCGCGGGCGGCGGCCGGTGCTCTGAGGGGGGCGGCCGGTGCTTTGAGGGGAGCGGGTGGCGCGGTCAGCGCCACATGGGCGTTGGCGCCCCCGAATCCGAAGGAGTTGACACCGATCACGGGCCGCTCGCCTGCCGCGTCCAGTGGCCGCGACTCGGTGGCGACGCTCAGCCCCAGGGCGTCGAAGTCGATGCGGGGGTTGAGCGTGGCGGCGTGCAGCGAGGGCGGGATCACCCGGTGCCGGAGCACCAGCAGGGCCTTGAACAGCCCCGGCATGCCGGAGGCGGGTTCCAGGTGCCCCAGGTTGGTCTTCACCGAGCCGATGGGCAGGGCTCCGCGCGTACGCCGGTTGCCCAGCGCCCGCCCCAGTGCCTGACACTCGGCTGGATCACCGGCCTGGGTGCCGGTGCCGTGGGCCTCCACGTACGCGATCTCGTCGGGGCTGATGCCCGCTGTGGCGTACACCTGCCGTAACAGGGTCTCCTGCGCGTCGGCGTTCGGCAGCGCCAGCCCTCTGGTGTGGCCGTCGTTGTTGGTGGCGGCGCCGACGATGACGCCGTGGATCCGGTCCCCGTCGGCGAGCGCGTCGGCCAGGCGCTTGAGCACCACCACACCGCCGCCCTCCGCGCGTACGAACCCGTCGGCGTCGGCGGAGAAGGCCCGGCACCGGCCGGTCGGCGACAGCATCGACGCCTGACTGAAACCGATGAAGGGGCCCGGGCTGAGCAGCAGGTTGACCCCGCCGGCCAGCGCCACCCGGCTGGAGCCCTCCGCGAGTGACCGCCAGGCACGCTCCACGGCCGTCAGCGACGAGGAGCACGCGGTGTCGATGCTCATGCTCGGCCCGCGCAGGTCGAAGAAGTGCGACAGCCGGTTGGCCGCGATGGACAGGGTTCCCCCCGACATCGAGTACGGGCCCAGGCCGCCCGGCTCCAGCGCCTGCATCGTGCCGTAGGCCGGATCGGAGATGCCGACGAACACGCCGGTGTCCGTGCCCGCGAGCACCGCCGGGTCGATGCCCGCGTCGTCCAGGGCCTCGACCGCCATCTCCAGGAGCAGCCGCTGCTGCGGGTCCATCGAGGCGGCCTCTTTGGGGGAGATGCCGAAGTAGGCGGCGTCGAAGGCGGTGACGTCCCCGTCGAGGAAGCCCCCGGCCCGGGTGTAACTCCTGTTCGGCCTTGGCGTGACCTCGTCGACGAACCGATCGGCCTCGAACCTGCTGGGCGGAATCCGGCCGACCAGATCGGCGCCCTGCCGCAGCGCCTGCCACAGCCCGTCCAGGTCCACGATCCCACCGGGCAGGCGGCATCCCACGCCCACCACCGCCGCCGCGTGCTCCGGCCAGGCCTGTTCCGCTGTCGGGTCGTCCGCGCTCATGTCGCCCTTCCTGCTCAGGTCCACCACGACTCGGCACTTCGCCGGTCGGCTCGCTGTCTCGGCCAGGGTCCACCGTGTCTGACGTGCGCACCTGACACAGGCCAGGCGGATTCGTCACCATGTCACCACAACTGGTGGTATGTGCCTAGGTACACTCCGTATTTGTCCGGAAGAATGATGTTGTGCGAGGAATGGCCAAAACCATTGCGGCCCGTACCCGCCCGTCGTTCACGCCAGGACAATCAGCGGCAGAAAGCAGATACTGATCAGGTGAAGGTGACAACCAGTCCTGCACCTCTTCCCGGTGTGCGCGCTCAGGTCGTTCCCCGCTGAGTCGGCGACTCCGACGCCGACGTCTCCTGCCGGAGGTTCGCATGGAGCTGTGGGAGCGCTCCGGGCAACTGGAGCTCCTCGACGATCTGCTGCGGGGGACCGCCCACGGCGGTCGCGTGGCGGTGGTGGCGGGCGAGGCCGGGATCGGCAAGTCCGTGCTCGTGACCGAGTTCGCCCGGCGGTGCGGGCCGGCGGCGTGGGTGCTCTGGGGCGGTTGTGACCGGCTGATCACTCCGCGGGCGCTTGGTCCCCTGCACGACATCGGCCGCCAGACCGGAGGCGCACTGGCCGAGCGGCTGAACACCGGTGCCTCGCAGGAGGAGCTTTTCACGGCGTTTCTGGACGAGATCTCCGGTCCCGCGCAGCGCCCGCGCCCGGTCGTCGTCGTGGAGGACGCCCACTGGGCCGACGAGGCCACACTCGACTGGCTGACCTGGTCGGCCCGGCGGATCGGCCGCACGCCGGTCCTGTTCGTGGTGACCTACCGCGACGACGAGGTGGGCGCCGAGCACCCGCTGCGCGGCGCCCTCGCGACCCTGCCCAGCGCGATCACGCGGCGCGTGTCGCTGCCGCCGCTGTCGCGGGAGTGCGTGGCGGAGCAGGCACGCCTGACCGGGCGGGATCCGGAGCCGGTCCACCGGTTGGCCGGCGGCAATCCGCTGCTGGTGACCGAGCTGTTGAAGGCGGAGGGGCGGGCGGTTCCGGTCACGGTGCGGGACCTGGTCCTGGACCGGCTGCGGTTGCTGCCCCGGCCGGCCCGGGAGCTGGCCCACCTGGTGTCGGTGATCCCGACCCGCGCCGACGCCGCCGTCGTGGCGGAGGCGCCGGACCTGGTCGACGCGTGCGTCGACGCGGGGGTGCTCGTGCCGTCCGGTGACGGTGTGTCGTACCGCCACGAGCTGCTGCGCGGCGCGGTGGAGGAGTCGCTGTCGCCCGCACGCCGCGCCGCGCTGCACCGGCGGGTGCTGGGCACGCTGTCCGGGATCGCCGGGGTCGACCCGGGCCGTCTGGTCCACCACGCGACGCGGGCGGGGGACGAGGCCGCCGTCCTGCGGTACGGACAGGTCGCGGGGGCCGGCGCCGCCCGGCAGGGCGCCCATCGGGAGGCGACGGCGCACTATCGGGCGGCCGCCGGGTACGCCGACAGGTTGCCGGCCCCGCGACGAGCCGAGCTGCTGGAGGGGTACGCCTTGCAGGCGTACCTGGCCGGGCTGGCCGAGGAGGGACTGCGAGCCCGGCGGGCGGCGCTGGCCGTACGCGAGGATCTGGGGCAGCCCGGACCGGCAGGGGAGAACCTGCGCTGGATCTCCCGGCTCGCCTGGTGGGCGGGGGACGCGCGGCAGGCCTGGGAGGCGGCCGAGCGCGCGGTGACCCTTCTGGAGACCGAGCCGCCGGGCCGGCCGCTGGCCATGGCCTACAGCAACCGGTCCCAGTTGCACATGCTCGCGGGGGAGCGGGAGGCGGCGGTCTCGTGGGGCGAGCGGGCGCGAACGCTGGCCGTCCGGCTGGGGGACGTGGAGACCTCCCTCCACGCCGAGATCAACGTGAGCACCGCCCGGCTCGTGGGCGGTGACGCGGCCGCGGCCGCGGCGCTGCGGGAGGCGCACGAGCGGGCCGCGGCCCTCGGGCTGGCCGATCACGCCGCTCGGGCGCTCGTCAACCTGGCGACCACGCTGGTGCAGCTGGCCGAGTACGAAACCGCCGCACCGGCGGTCGACCGCGCGCTGGCGTACGCCACCCAGCAGGACCTCGACGGCTACCTCCAGTACCTGCTCGGGGTGCGGGCGGGGGTGCGGCTGACGCGTTGTGACTGGGCCGGCGCTCTGGCCGACGCGGACGCCGCGCTGGACCGGCCGGTCCGGGACGGGGTCGCCGTGGTGCCCGCGCTGCTGGCGCGGGGCCGGATCCAGGCGGCCCGTGGCGAACGCGAGGCGCGGGCCACGCTCGACGAGGCCGCCCGCCAGGCCGAGCGCACCGGCGAGGTGCAGCGGGTCTGCCCGGTGGCGGCGGCCCGTTCGGAGTACTTCCTGCTGTACGGCGACGTCGGGCGTGCCGCCGAGGAGGCCCGGCGCGGCCTGGACCTGGCCGTCCGGGCCCGTCATCCGGTGTACGCGGGTGAGCTGACCTTCCGGCTGTGGCGGGCCGGGGAGACCGGGCCGGCCCGCGTGGAAGCCGGGCCGTACCGGATGATGATCGACGGAGACTGGGCGGGCGCGGCCGCGGAGTGGGCCCGGCGCGGGGCCGCGTACGCGCGCGTCGAGGCGCTGGCGGGCGGTGACCGGGACGCCGCGGCCGAGGCCCTGCGGGTCCTGGACGGGCTGGGGGCCACCCGGGTGGCGGACAGGGTGCGGGCCGAGCTGAGAGGGCGAGGCCTCACCCGGGTGCCGCGCGGCCCTCGCCGGACGACGGCCGCCAACCCCGCCGGCCTCACGCCGCGGCAGGCGGAGGTGCTCGCACTGGTGGCCGAAGGGCTGTCCAACGCCGAGATGGCCGCGCGCCTGTCGTTGTCGGTCAAGACCGTCGATCACCACGTCTCCGCGTTGCTGGACAAGCTCGGCGTGGCCACCAGGGGCCAGGCGGCCGCGGTGGCGCACCGGCTGGACCTGGCCGGGAAGCCCGCAAATTAGGCAGTTCTCCCCAGTCGCGGATCGTCGCGAGGACCTACCGTTCCGCGCGAAGACGCCGTCCCAAGGGGGAGACATGAGCTATCTCGGCACACCTGACGAATCACCCCTCTACGAGGCCGAGCGATCCGCCCGGGGGTACGTGCCCAACTACCTGAGGGTGCTGGCGCTGCGGCCCGAGGTCTACGACGCGTGGCTGCGCCTGGCGGAGGAGGTCAGGGCGGGCATGGACCTGCGCCGGTACGAACTGGTCACGCTGACGGCCGCCCGCAGTCTCGGTTCCTCGTACTGCGGTCTCGCGCACGCGGCCGTGCTGCTCGAACGGTTCTACGACGGCACGGAGTTGCGGTCGATCATGACCGACCACCGCGATGCGGGGCTGGCGCCGGTGGACGTCGCGGTGATGGACTTCGCGGACCGCGTCGCCCGGGATCCGACGGGTGTGACCGAGGGAGACGTCGCGGTCCTGCGCGGGCACGGACTGGCCGATGCCGACATCCTCCAGATCGTCCTCGCCGCCTGCCTGCGCCGGTTCTTCAGCGGTGTCCTCTCCGCCGTCGGCGCCGTCCCCGATCCGGTCTTCGACGGGCTGCCGGCGGATGTCCGGGCGGCCTTGGGAGTGACCGGCGAGGCTGCCACACCTGCCGAGGCGGGCGGCGCCTGACCCGGGCGTCCGGAGGTCGTGGTGAGCTGGATCAGCGGCCTCACCGAGGCTCACCCGTGCGGCGGGGCCTCCGCACGGATCGCCGCCCGGTGGCCTTGCAGCAGGTAGACGATCACGACACCGACGACCGCGGAGATCGCCGCGAGGATCCCCACCATGGTGTAGCACGCGCTGGCGTATCCCCGGCTCAGGAACGCGACATAGCCATGATCCAAGCACGACTTTTGCGCATGTACGCGAAGGATAAGACGTGAGGCGCTACGACCTGCTGACTGCCGCGATGGCCGCCGTGACCGCGAGAACCGCGACCGGTGCAGTCCTTCGAGGGAGTGTGCCAGCCATCATCAGGTGCCGTCGATGGGTGATTTTCCCCAGAAGTACCGGATTACAAGGCCCCTCTCAAACACACTCTCACCGTGAGTGGCCTCGCGTGAAGTGTCGGCTGACCGATTGATCGCTTACTGTCACACTGCGTTAGGTTCATGACAGTTAGCGAACCTATGGTCCGCTCGCACCTTGTGAAAATTTCATAACAGTCAGGACATATGAAACTGTAGTGAAACTAGTAGCTCAATGAGTTAATTGTTCCTCGGGATCGGCTGCATCTTGCCTGCTCAGGCTGATCTGGGGGCGGGATCGTCAGCGATCCGCACATCCGCCTGAAGCCTGGCTCTAGCCGCCAGTTCTCTCAGACTTTGCCAGAAATCGGCCTAGGACCCTGTCCTTCCTCGGGTTCTAGGGTCATAATCGTCAAGTATTGCGGCGGACGGTGCGGTGACCGCACCCGAGACCGTGTGGCTGGCTGCCCGACAGGAGGCAAGATGCTTCTCCGCTTCCGTGTCGCCAACTACGCATCGTTGCGCGACGAGCAGGAGCTCAGCTTGGTTGCTCTGGATCCGCACAGCGATCTGGCGCTCTGCAACCCCACCCAGGACGATCTACGGCTGTTGCCGGCTGCGGCCATCTATGGCGGCAATGCCTCCGGTAAGTCGAACCTGCTGCAAGCCTTGCGTTTCATGGCGACCGCTGTCGAGAACTCCCACCAGAGGTGGAAGCCTGGGTCGGCTATCCGCCGAAACAGCTTCCGATTCGATGGCGAGAGCATCGGTAAAGAGTCGATGTTCTCTGTCGATATTGCACTCGATGGCACGCACTATGAGTACGGTTTCGAGCTGGATGATGAAGCCGTACGGAGTGAGTGGCTGTACAGCTTCACCAAGCAGCAGCGAAGGGTTCGGCGTGTGCTGTTCGAAAGATCAGGCCCCGAGGGGAGCTCCATTCGTTTCGGTGAGCACCTGAGAGGTAGGAAGAAATCGATTGCCGAACTGGTCAGGCCAAACAGCCTTTACCTGTCGGCTGCCGCAGCGAACAATCATCCCCAACTCACCAAGCTGTATCGGTGGTTCGAGAGAGGGATAATTTATATCGACGCGGGTGAGCCGTGGACCAACCTGGCTTCAACCCTGCATGAGCTTGAGGTGCATGACCGTGAAGGGATCCTGCGCCTGCTCAGTCATGCCGACTTCGGTATCACTGACGTGCGGCAGGAGTTGCAGCCCATGGCGAAGGAGGTGCGTGAGGGATTCATCGCGTTCTTCAGTGCGATAAACCCAGACTTCGCGCCGGGCGAAGATGTCGAACTCCAGGGTTGGCCGAACGTGGAGTTCACTCACGAGGTGAGAGGGCGCGAGTACAGGCTTCCGATGGAATTGGAATCCAGCGGAACGCGCGCATGGTTCGCTCTCCTGGGTCCTATCCTCAAAGGATTTTCGCGAGGGAGGCTAGTCGTGGTCGACGAACTGGATGCCTTCCTGCACCCTCTTCTGGTAGGCGAGCTCGTGGCACTGTTCCAAGACCCAGAGTTCAACAGGAAAGGAGCGCAGCTGGTCTTCAACACGCATGACGTCACTCTTCTGTCATCCCTGAACAAGGCGAGGCTTCGGCGTGACCAGGTCTGGTTCGCCGACCGTAACGCAGATGGGGCGACAGAGCTTCACCCGCTGACACAGTACCGAGTCAGGGACGGGCTCGATAACGTCTTCCGTGGCTACCTCCTGGGCCGCTACAGGGGTGTGCCGGTTTTCGATGATTCCTTCCTAGGGCATGCTCTCGCCGGGCACACTGGTGAGCATGCCGATCCGCCGCAGCAGCAGGACGCTCAAGCGCCGACAGGGAAACCTGCCAGAGAGGAAGCGATTCCTCATCTACTGCGAGGGTGAGGTTACGGAACGTCTCTACTTCGGTGCCCTGAAGCGTCAACTCCGCATCCCTGGGGTCCAACTTGGATCGGCACATGGAGAGCCGCTGAGCCTGGTTAGAGCTGCGGCCGACCACAAGGCGCGTGCAGCTATGTCCGAAACGGACCAGTGCACGCCATACGAAGAGGTTTGGTGTGTAATTGACGTCGAGGCACCGATTGAGCATCCCACTCTGCAGAAGGCGTTGAGCCTTGCCAGGGCGAAGGATATAAAGTGCGCTGTCTCAAACCCGTGTTTTGAGCTGTGGCTAATACTCCATAGCTGGGACCAGCGCGGCTACCTGACCACGGACCAGGCGTGTAACCTGCTGGAGGCTCGGGGCTCGTGTTGCTACAAGCGCGACGGCAAGAGCTTCGACGCTGTAGGCCTGTTGGGAAGCTATGAAGTTGCCCGAGAGCGTGCACAAAGGCTCGAAGAAGATCACCGCGAGGTGACTAGGTGGACAGACCGCAATCCCTATGCGTCTGTGTGGCAGCTTGTTGACAAGCTACGCGCTCAAGTCGATGGTTCGAGACAGTCGGTGAAATGACCTGGACTGGCTCTCTCGATGATGTTCAGGTAACGGTGGCACCTCGCACCGGTTGAGTTCGAGGGCGATACGCTGTGCCGTCGCTGTCGAACCAGGTTCGGGGATCCGCCGTCCAAGACACCATGACGGCAGACGCGCTGCGCCCGGGGGACCCGGAGAGGCTGGGCCCCTACCGGCTGGCGAGCAGGCTCGGCTCGGGCGGTCAGGGCGTCGTCTACGAGGGCTACGACGAGGCGGCCAGCCGCGTGGCGGTCAAGGTCCTGCACGCCTACCTGTCCGGCGACTCTCCCCTGCGCCGCCGCTTCACCCGGGAGGTCACCGCGGCGCGGCAGGTGGCGTCGTTCTGCACGGCACGCATCCTGGATCACGACCTCGACGGCGAGCGCCCCTACATCGTCACCGAGTTCGTCCCCGGCCCGAGCCTGCGTACGGCGGTGCGGGAGGAGGCTCCCCTCTCGGGAGACCGGCTGCACCGGCTGGCGCTGGGCGTGGCCACCGCGCTGGCCGCCATCCACCAGGCGGACGTGGTGCACCGTGACCTGAAGCCGGAGAACGTCCTGCTGGGCCCCGACGGGCCACGAGTGATCGACTTCGGCATCGCCCGGGCGGCGGGCCTGTCGCTGACCTCGCTGGGGGAGCTGGCCGGCACGCCCACGTACATGGCGCCGGAGCTGTTCTCGGGAGGACGCGCCGAGCCGGCGGCGGACGTGTTCGCCTGGGGCGCGGTGGTCCTGTTCGCCGCGACGGGACGCGACGCGTTCACCGCCCCGACGACGTTCGCGGTCGTCAACCGCCTGCTCAACCACGACCCCGACGTCGACGTCCTGCCGGAAGGGCTGCGCGAACTCGTCCGGGCCGGGCTGTCGAAGGACCCGTCCGCGCGTCCGTCCGCGCGGCGCCTGCTGCTGGCGCTGCTCAGTGGTGGCAGTGGTGGCAGTGGTGGCAGTGGTGGCAGTGGTGGCAGTGATGGCAGCGGTGGCGGGCGCGTGACGCTGGCCGAGGGCGCCCGGGCCGCCGCCGACGTACGGCCCCCGGGCGCGGGGCCGGTCGGCGAGCCGGCGTTGGGCGCGGTGGCCGAGCGGTGCTACGCCGGGCTGACGCCGTCCGAGCGTCAGGCGGCGCGGGATCTGCTGCTGCGGCTGGTGGACGTCCGCGACCACGACGAAACGCCGCGCAGCGCCGCCCTGGACGAGCTGATCGAGGTACGGCACGCCGAGCCGGTGCTCGCCGCGTTCGAGCAGGCCGAGGTGGTACGCCGGCAGGGGGACACGGTCGCGCTGCGCAACGCCGCTCTGCTGTACGCCTGGCCAAGGCTGCGCGAATGGGTGACCGGCGACCGCGACGCGCTCGGCCGCCACCGCGAGCTGGGCGAAGCAGCCCGGCGGTGGGCGCGGAACGGCCGCCGCCCGGAGGACCTCCTCCACGGCACCGCCCTGCGTCAGGCGCTGGAGTGGACCGCCGCCACGCACCTGACCCTCAACACCACGGAGCGGACGTTCGTCGAGGCGAGCAGGTCCGGGTCGGTGCGGCGGACGAGGCGGCGCCGCCTGACCACCACGGGCCTCGCGGTCCTGCTGGTCACCTCGCTCACGGCCGGCGCCTTCGCCTGGCAGCAGTCGGTCAGGAGCGACGAGACCGGCGGCCGCCTGGCCGACGAGCGGGCGCGGGCCACGGCCCGGCGGGTGGCGCTGCAGGCGGACGCGCTGCGCGAGGCCGACCCGGTGAAGGCGATGCTGCTCAGCGTGGCCGCCTACCGCATCGCGCCGGTCCCCGAGGCCGGATCGGCGGTGCTGAGCTCACTCGCCCAGCGGGAGCGGTCGGTCTTCACGGATCCTGCCCCGGCAAACGAGGGACGCACGCTGAGCCCCGACGGGCGGACGCTGGTCAGCGCCGGCGCCGGCCGGGTCACGGCCTACGACGTGGCGACCGGACGGCCGGTCAGGACCTTCGCCGGGATCGGCGAGGCGCCCGCCACCGCCGCGCTGGGCCCGGACGGCGACACACTGGCGCTCGCGCGGGGCAAGACGATGGAGCTGTGGAGCCTCCGGACCGGCAGGCGGCTCGGCGGGGGCCGGTGGGGGCCGAAGGAGATGATCGGCGACGCCGGCCGTCCGGACAGCGTGGAGTTCAGCCCGGGCGGGGGCTACATAGTCGTCCGGGACAACATCGGCGGGCCGTACACCGCGCTGTGGAACGTGGCGCGGCGGGCGCCGGAAAAGCCGGAGAAGCGGTACGGATACCTTGGCGGCGCGCTGCTCGGACCGGGCGACGGATTCGGCGTCGTCGACGGAGCGCTGCGGACGTTCCCCGGCGGGGGAACGCCGGTGGGCAAGCGACTTCCGCCCGGCCGGGCGGGGGCCGTGCTCGCCTTCAGCCCCGACGGCGCGCTGGTCGCCGTGCAGGGCACCGGGACGAGGCTCTGGAACCTGTCCACCGGCAGGTGGGACCGGCGCGTCCTCCCCGGGCTCTCCACCGACGCCGTCTTCAGCCCGGACGGCCGCTTCCTGATCACGTACGACGACTCCGCGGGCGGACACCTCACGCTGTGGCGGCTTGAGGACGCGGCCCCGATCCTCCGGCTCACCGTCGCCTCCGAGATCGTCGGATCCCCGCGGCTCGACTCCGGAAACCGCACGCTGAGCATCCTGGACGACGCCGGACGGGTGACCGCCTACGACGTCGGCCGGCTGACCGGTCCCCGGCGCGTCCTGCCCCCCGACGCCCGGCAGGCGCGGTTCACCGCATCGGGAGACGCGTTGTTCGCCCTGACCGGCGACACCGTACGGCGATGGTCGGTGCCCGGCTTCCGCCAGACCGGACGTATCGGGGCCGGCACGAAGGGACTGATCATGCGGGTCGGTCCCGACGGGCGCACCGTGGTCACTCTGCACCCCGACGGCCTGGCCGGTCCCACGATCTGGGACGCGGTGTCCGGGCGCAGGGTGGGCGAGGTGCCCCTGACCCACGAGCACGACAGGTCGGACATGCGGATCAGCCCCGACGGCCGCTTGCTCGCCGTCAGCCACGCCCTGCCCAACGACTACTACGGCCAGGGCGCCGTCGTCATCGTCGACCTCGCGCGACGCGAGCAGGTCATGCGGTTCGGCGACGTCGCGGGAGGCGCCCTGTCCTTCAGCTCCGACAGCAGATACCTCGTGACCGCCGACCAGGGCGGCGCCGACGTCATCGACCTCGTCGCCCGTAAGGTGCTCGACCCGGCCGAAGGCCCCGGCACGCTCGCCAGGAGGTGGATGACGTTCGCGCCGAGGGGCCCGCTGGCCGCCTCGCCGTACGGGAGCAGGGCGGTCGCCCTGTGGGACACCCGCTCCTGGCGTACGACGGGTCAGGTGTTCAGGGTGCCGGGAGACGTGCTGGGGGTCACGTTCTCTCCCGACGGGCGCATCCTGGCCGTCGCGCACGACACCAGGGTGACGATGTTCGACACGGTCGCGGGCCGCCGGCTCGGCGGTAGTTGGACGGTGACGACCGGCGGGTTCGATTCGAGCGTGATGGACGGGCCCGTGCCCGCGCTCGCCTTCACGGCCGACGGCACACTCCTTCGCGTGGTGGGACGCGACCGCGCGTCCCAGGATCTGCCCGCCGACCCCGCGAAGGCCGTCCCCGCCGTGTGCGAACGAGCGGGACGCCCGCTCACCCAGCGGGAATGGCGCGAACACGTCGGAGCGGAGCTCGACTACCGGCAGGTCTGCACTCCCTGACACGTGGCCCCACCGGACAGAGCCGGCCCGTCGCAGATCATGTCTCCCGTGGCCCACTCCACCCGCTGGGGCAGGGTTGACCCTGACACCGTGTGAGGTCGTAGACCGGAGGCGTCATGTTCAGTATCGGAGATTTCGCCCGCCTCGGCCGGGTGTCCGTGCGTATGCTGCGGCACTACGACGCGCTCGGACTGCTCCTGCCCGCGAGGGTCGACCACGCCACCGGCTACCGCTACTACGAGGCGGGGCAGCTGTCCCGGCTCAACCGCCTGATCGCACTCAAGGACCTCGGCCTGACACTCGAACAGGTGGGGCGGATCCTTGAGCAGAAGGTCGGCCCGGAGGAACTGCACGGCATGCTGCGGTTGCGCCGGGCCGAACTGGCGGCGCGGCTGGCCGACGAGAGCATGCGGCTGGCCAGGGTCGAGGCGAGGCTCCGATTGATCGAAACGGAGGGTCTCATGTCCATGGACGTCGTCGTCAAGAGTGTTCCCGCGGTCCGTCTCGCCGAGCTGAGCGGCATCGCGGAGAGCTACGAGTCCGAGAAGATCAGCCCCGTGATCCAGCCGCTGTACGACGAGCTGTGCCGGCGGATCTGCGAGGCGGGCCTGGCCGTCACCGGCCCCACGGTCGCCTACTACGAGCAGGTCCCCGAGGGGGTGCGGGTGCACGCGGGAGCCCCGGTGAACGCGGAGCCGGGCGGCGCCTACGACTTCGACGTCGTGGACCTGCCCGCGATCGAGCAGGCGGCCACCGTCATCCACCACGGCACCATGGACCAGGCGGATCTCACGACCCAGCGGCTCGCCCAGTGGATCGAGGAGAACGGCTACCGTAGTTCCGGCTTCGCCCGGGAGGTGTACCTCACGTACGGGCACGGCGATCCGGCCACCTGGGTGACGGAACTGCAGGAGCCGATCTCCAGGGATGCGTAGCGGATTGTGAGCCGCGCCCTCGGGCGTCGCTCACCGCCGGAGCCGCGTCGTGCTCCCGCTTCCGGAGGGCTGCGATGTCTTCGGCGACCCCTTCCCTCGGATCTATCCGGGAAGGCATTGAATTACTTTCGATCGAGGGTGGTATCCACTCCGCATTCCTCGGCGCCCTCTTTTTCTTGCACGGGATTTTGGCGGCGCGCCCCCGGAAAGACACACCGGTGTTTATCGATCGCGGGCCCGGGGACGGTTGTCCGCGAAACACCCCTTTTAGGGGTGTCGCCCAGTTCCGGGAGGCTGACATGAACGGATTCTTGCCGTACCGCGATTCGACTCCGGCTACCCGTGTCGGCGGCGTACGCGGCTGGCAGGCGGACATTCTCCGCGGTGAGTGATAGCCGAGACGAGTCACAGCTGAGCGATTCAGCGAGTCGAGGTGCTGCGGTGCGCAGAGGCCGCAGTGCCTCGATCGACGGCAGGCGGGTCGGCGCATTCCGGGGGGCGTTTCATGGCGCGCTTGTGCTATCCCGCCGCATTTCGCGGCGACATCGTGGAGGATCTGTTCGGAATTCCGGTCTCCGATCCCTACCGATGGCTGGAGAACGGCGACGACCCGCGCGTACGGGAATGGGCAGAGGCCCAGGACCGTCTCTTCCGGACCTGCCGCGCCGGATGGCGTGAGAGGCGGTCGTGGGCGGCTCTGGTGGACCAGGTGTCGTCCTACGGCGTCTCGGAGCCTCCGCTGGCGCGCGGTCCGTTCCTGTTCCTGACCGAGTGGCCCCGCGGGGACGAGCAGCGACGCCTTCTCGTCGTCGACGCCGAGGGGAACAGGCGGGTGCTGGTCGATCCCGTGCGGATCGACCCGTCCGGACAGACCGGGCTGCACGCCTGGTGGCCGTCGCGCGAGGGCGAACGCGTGGCCGTCCAGATGGAGGTCGCCGAACAGCCCGGCAGTGACATCGTGGTGCTGGACGCGCGTACCGGCGAGACGGTGGACGGCCCGTTGCCGCGCGCCCGCAACACCTCGCTCGCGTGGCTGCCGGGAGGGGACGCGTTCTACTACGTCAGCCGGGTGCCCGACGAGGACCTCGCCCCGGGCGACACGCGCCTGCATCGGCGGGTGCGTCTCCACCGGATCGGCACCCCCGACCGGCGGGACGCGGTGGTGTTCGGCGGCGAGGACGCCCCCGACCACTACTACGGCCTCACGATCAGCGCCGACGGCCGTTTCATGGCGATCACCGCGACGGCCGGGCCCGCCCCGCGGAACGACGTGTACGTGGCCGACCTCACCGATCCGGAGGCTCCGCGCTTCGTCAGGTTCGCAGACGGTGCCGCCCTGGGCGCCCGCGTCCTCCCACGCTTCCTCCCGGACGGCGATCTCCTGCTGGTGACCGACCACCAGGCCCCGTGCGGCCGCGTCTGCGTCGCCCGCCGGCCCGGCACCGGCCCGCACGCGCGGCACGACACCGATCCGGCCGCGTGGCGCGACCTGGTGGCCGAAGACCCCGAGGCGCCCCTGGACGAGTGCGTGGTGCTGGACGACCCGGGGCTCGCGCGGCCCCTGCTGCTGGTGGCTCGCGCCCGGCACGGCACGTCCACCCTGACGCTGCACGACCTCGGCACCGGCCGGCCGCTCACCGACCTGCCCCTGCCCGGCGCGGGCGTCGTGTCGTCCCTGCGTACGGCCCTTCCGCACGGGCGCCGGGCGTGGTTCGGCTACTGCGACGCGACCACGCCTCCCGCCGTCTACCGCTACGACGGCGTCACGGGGACGGTCGAACACGAGGCGGGCGCGACGGCGGGCCACACCCCGGAGATCCGCAGCCGCGTCGTCCGCTACCGGGCCGGTGACGGCACCGAGATCCCGCTGTTCCTCTTCACCCCGGCGGGGCGGCTGGAAGGCCCCCGCCCCACCCTCCTGTACGGCTACGGCAGCTTCGGCATGCCGATGCGCCCCTGGTTCTTCCCGGCCGCGGCGGCATGGGTCGCCGCCGGAGGGATCTACGCCGTCGCCTGCGTACGCGGAGGCGGCGAGGAAGGGCAGCGGTGGCACGACGCCGGTCGCGGGCCGCACAAGCACCGCGCGATCGGCGACTTCAACGACGCCGCGGCCTGGCTGACCGGCACCGGCGTGACGACCCGCGACCGGCTGGCGAGCTACGGCCAGTCCGCGGGCGGGCTGCTGGTCACCGCCGCGGCCGTCCGGCGGCCGGACCTGTACGCCGCGGTCGTCGCCGAGGGCCCGCTGTGCGACATGGCGCGGTACGAACGCTTCGGCCTGGGACGCACGTGGACCGAGGAGTTCGGCACCGCCACCGACCCGGAGCAGCTTCGATGGCTGCTGGAATACTCCCCCTATCACCACGTCACGCCCGGAACCTCCTATCCCGCGTTCCTGCTCACCGGCGCGGTGACCGATCTGCAGACCGGAGAGGCCCACGTCACCAAGATGTGCGCGGCTCTCCAGCACGCCACCGGCGGCGACCGGCCGATCCTGATGCGCCGGGACCCCGGCACCGCCCACGCCGCCTCTCCCGCGAGCAAGGAACGCGCCCTGACCGCGGACATCCTCGCCTTCGCCGCGGAACACACCGGTCTCTCACCCGATCGCCACGGCGGAACGAACCGGAGCGGCGACCGGCGGTCGGTGCTGGTGAACCCACCGGAGGGGACGTACGTTTCTGGGGCATGAGATTGCGAACGATCCTGCTCGTGGCGGTGTTGTCGCTGGCAGCGGCGTGTGGAGAGGCGACGTCGGCCACAACGGCGGCCCCCGCCGGCGACGGGCCGGCCACGCCGGTCGCCCTGTGGGGCGCCGAAGGCGGGTTCGTGACCCCGACCGTGAACGTGCTGCGTCCGCCCCGGGTGGTGCTGTACGGCGACGGCCTGGTGGTCGCGGACGCGAGCAGGCAACTGAGGCTCACCGACGCCGAGACCGTCGGGACGGTCGCGGCGATGGAGAGGTATCTGACCGGGCAGCCGCCGACGGTCCGGCCGAGCCCGGGCGCGCCGTCGGTGGCGGACGTGCCGGCCACCGTCCTCGCCGTACGGGGGAAGGACGGGAAGATGCGGGAGGTCCGGGCCGAGGCCCTGGAACAGGTCGCGGAGTTCTACCCCAGGGAGCTCATGGACGCGAAGAAGCTGATGGAGGGCCTGGCGGCCCGCGCCGGCACGGAGGGCACCGCCTACACCGCCCCGCGCGTGCGGATGGTCGCCGAAGGGGTCGATTCGGCGGAGGGCAAGCCGGCACGGTGGCCCGCGAAGGTCCCCGAGCCCGACGGCCCGGCCGACCCGGTCTGGCGGAAGGACCTGGACGGCGAGGCGGCGAGCGCGCTCGCCAAGGCCGTCCCCGCCGGTCAGGACCACGGCCGGCCGATCTTCAAGACCGCTTCGGGGAAGGTGTTCGTGCTCTCCTGGCGATATCTGCTGCCCGACGAGTGACCCGCCGCCCGGCGGCCGGAACGGTCAGAGCAGTGACGGCGAGCCCGCCGAGGACGACGAGGACGAGCAGCGCGGCCCAGGGGACGGCCCAGGCGTTCGTGGTGCTCTCGACGGCGGCGAGCGGGGCGACCGAGCCCGACGCGTCGGCGAGCAGCGGGACGAGGGTGACCGTCCCCGTCAGCCTCAGCGCGGGAGCCACTCCGCGCACCGGCACCGAGACCTTCCAGGTCTCGCCCGGCAGCAGCGGGGGCGAGTCGGCGATCCGCCCCGCGCGGACACCGAAACGCCCGAAGGGGCCGGAGGTGGACACCTCCTGCCGCGCGGTGAGGATGGCGTTGCCGGTGTTGCGGATCGTGTACGTGACGGTGGCGTCGCCCTTCGCGAACGGATCGGGCGTGCCGGAGTAGCCGACGTGCAGACCGTCCACCGACAGGCTCGGCCTGAGCTCCCCGCCCACCCGGAGGCGGATCCGGATGCCGAGACGCCGCCCGTCCGCCTCGCCGGACCGGGGTGGGCCGGTCACGACGCCGCCCATGTACTCGCCGGGTGCGGCGTCGTCCGGCAGGGCGACCGTGAACGGCACCTCGGCCGACTCTCCGGGCGGGACCGTCACGTCGGGCCGGGCGGGGTGGACCCACGCGCCCACCCCGGCGGGCGTCGCGTCCTCGCCGGCGAGGTCGAGCCCGCCCTGTCCGGTGGTGAACGCGTCCGCGGCGTACACGGCGAGGTGGAGCGGCGTCGTGCCGTGGTTGACGACCACGAGACCGTCCTCGATCCGCCCTCCGGGGTCGAGGGTGTAGGCGTAGTTGCGCCGGTCGGACCCGAAGTCGTTGGAAGCCGTCCGCACCGTCCAGGAGACCTCGCCGTCCGCCGCCGCGGCGGGTCCCGCCCCCGCTGCGAGGAGACCGATCGCGGCGAGCAGCGCCACGATGACGGCCCGGGCGAGGGCGGCGCGGGCGAGGGTGTCGGCCGCCGTGGTCGTACGCGGTCCGGGGGAGTACATGCGAATGGTCCTCGGGTGGGTCGGGAGCGGAGGGAGGGAGGACGTGCGGTGGGGCGGGCGCCGGACGGCGCCCGCCCCACCGGGCCGAGCGGGCCGGATCAGCTCGTCGTGACCGGCCGCGCGTCACCGCCGGTCGGCTACTGCAGCCAGCCGGACTCGGCCGCCGCCGGCGCGTCCTCCGTGGCCTTGCCCTCGTTCGTGTGGATCACGACCTTGTCGACGGTGGAGCCGACCGGCTGAGCGGCGGTGGCGCCGCTGTCCGGGCCGCACCAGGACTCCTGGCCCAGCTCCACCGCGGCGTTGGGGGCGGCGCAGGTGCCGCTGCGGATGTTCTCGACGACGAGCTTGTTCCCGCGCACCTGGACCCGCACGTAGGTGCGGACGTGCTCCTGGTTCTCGACCGAGTTGGCCCAGTGGCTCTTGGGGTTCAGCGGGTCGGGACCGTAGTTCGGGTCCTTGGTGGTGTCCGGAGCGGTGAGGTCGTAGTACTTCGAACCCGACGCCGAGTTGGCCGTCACGTAGATGACGCCGCCGGGGCCCTTGGAGACCTGGGCGGCGCCGGGCTGCTCGTCCTTGTTCGCCTTCTGCCCGTTCTTGATCACGTAGCTGCGGGAGTAGCTGTGGTCGTGACCCTGCAGGACCAGGTCGACGCCGAGCTTCGAGAAGGCCGTCGGGAAGTCCTGGCGGCGCACCTTGTTATCGCCGTCGTTCGCGTGGCTGGCCGGCGAGTAGATCGCGTGGTGGTAGACGAGCACCGTGTGCTTGACGCCGGCGCCGTGCTTGTCGACGACATCGGTGATGTAGGCGATGTGCGCGGCGTCGGAGCCGCTGGCGTACGCGTTGCTGTTGATGTCGATGAACAGGATGTTCTTGTACTTGAACCAGTAGTCGCCGCCCGACCGGGTCGTCGCGCTGCCGTTGTAGTACGGCGCGGACCGGTCGGTGTTCGGCGTCCAGAAGTGCTGCTCGTACGCCTTGCCGCCGACGTCGTGGTTGCCGATGGTGGCGGCCCAGGGGTACCGGCGCAGCTTGTCGGACGCGAGGAACGCGTTCCACTGCGTCTCGGTGTTGGCGGTCTCGACCTGGTCGCCGCCGGAGACCAGCAGTTCGGCCTTCGGGTTGGCGGCGAGGGCGACGTCCAGGGTGTCCGCCCAGCCGGCGCCGTCCTTCGCCACGTTGCCGGACGAGCCGATCTGCGGGTCGCCGAAGAACAGGAAGTCGAGGTTGTTGCCGTTGAAGTCCTGCGTCGTGAAGGAGTACGCCGGGGACCAGCCTCCCTCGGCGCCGACCCGGTAGGAGTACTCCGTGTTCTGCTTCAGGCTGTCGATCGTGGCGTGCGCGTTGTAGCCGCCGTTGACGCTGTTCGCGGAGACGGTGGCGGAGAAGGTCACGGCGTTCGCGGGGAACTGGCCCTCGACGAGCTTGGACGTCGGCGCGACCTGCACCACCTGCGGGGTGCCGGTCGAGGAGTACCACGACACGACGCGCTGCGTCTCGTCGGCGCCGACGCCGAGGACGACGCCGGTGAGCGTCGCGCTGTCGGCGTGGGCGCCGGTCGTCAGGCCGCCGAACACGGCGGTGGCGCTGAGAGCCGCCGCGCCGGCGCTGACGGCGACCCGCCGCAGCACCTGGCCGGGGCCCTTGGTCCCGTTGTCGAACTTCATTACTTTCCATCCATTTATGGGGAATTGGAGCGATTTGCACGCTTTCGGGGTTTGGTGTCGCGAAAGTGAACATCGGGCGGGCGGGCCGTTGCGCCTGCCGGAAGTTGTGATGCGATCTCGGATTCCGGCTCAGACTCCGAGCACGCGTTGCACGAACCACACCAGGCCCATCACGGACACCCCCGCCGCGATCGCCCCGGTCGTCCACAGCCCCGCGACCGGCCGGCGGTGCCGCAGCAGGGCGAGCAGCGGGAAGACGGCGACGATGATCGCCAGCTGGACGACCTCGATGCCCACGTTGAAGACGAGCAGCGACCACAGGAGCGTCCACGACCAGGCCTGGTCGATCCCCAGCGCCGCGGCGAAGCCCAGCCCGTGCACGAGGCCGAAGCAGAAGACCACCGCGAGCCGCGCCAGGCCCGCGCGGTCCAGGCCGAGGCGACCGTGCCCCGCGGTTTCAAGATCCGTGGCGTGCGATCGGCGCCGCCGGACGCGCCACAGGTGCCACCCGGCGACGACCGCGATCGACAGGGCGATGACGGGCTCGACGAACGACGCGGGCGCCCGTACGAGGCCGAGGGCCGCGAGGACGAAGGTCACCGAGTGGGCCAGCGTGAAGGTCGTCGCCGCGAGCACGATCTCGCGCAGGCGGCGCGATCCCGCGATGAGCGCCAGCAGGAAGAGGATGTGGTCGACTCCGCCGAGCAGGTGCTCGGCTCCGAGCCGGAAGAACTGCCAGAACCGCTCGGCCCAGGACTGTTCCGTGGAGAACGACCGATGCCGGGAGTCGAGAGCCGTGCTTCCGGACCTCAGGTCGAGGTCGTAGGTGACGATCGTCTTGCTGTCGCGCACGTAGCCCTCGGAGCCCGGGAACAGCCCGCTGCGCACCTCGTGCGCTCCGGCGGACTCCAGGCACCGGTAGTCGAGGACCAGCCGCGCGTACGGGACGCCCTCGCGTCGCCCGATGGTGAAGCCGCCGTCCCGGGCCGGGACGCACGCCGTGCCCCCGGCCGTGACGCCGAAGCGCTCGGTCACGTACGCGACGACCGAGCCGGCGTGCCCGTCGAGCGCGGCGGCCTGCTCGGCGGCGTCACCGCCCTCGAACGCGGCGGTGCCCTCCCTGAAGAGCGGGTCGTCCTTCCCGGAGTCGGCGGCGGAGACGACGAGCAGGTCGTACTCCAGCTGGAGCTCGGCGCGGACATGCCCGGTCCGGGGCGAGGCGAGGTGGACGTAGGCCGTCGAGGTGAACCCGTGGGCGAGAGCGGGGACGGATCCGAGCACAGCGGGCAGGACACTGGACAGGACGGCCACGGCTACGGCGGCGATGCCGGAACAGACGCGACGCCGCGCGGCGGTGGACATATTACTCCTTTTCGGGCTTGGCGTACGAAATCTGGCCGATCCGGATGAACGACCGATATCTCGTGAATGAATCGATGGCGAACCAATCCCGGTGAAGGACGCTTGAGGTCGGAAAGGACGCAGGCGATGAGATAGGAAGTAGGCGCACTTCCCGCGCCTCCGAAGGACGATCCCCATGCGCTCTCGGCTTCTGCCTGCCGGCACACTGGCCGCGGCGGTCGCGACCGCCCTGCTGGCCGGTGGATGCGGCTCCGGTGACGACTGGTCCCGGCCGCACGCGGAGGCCACCGCCGTCGGCACCCCGGGCCCGGGGTTCCTCCCCGCCTCCTCGCCCGCGCCG
Organism: Microbispora sp. H10949; assembly: GCF_014161435.1. Lineage (NCBI taxonomy): Bacteria > Bacillati > Actinomycetota > Actinomycetes > Streptosporangiales > Streptosporangiaceae > Microbispora > Microbispora sp. H10949. The sequence goes on from NZ_JABBWZ010000017.1 coordinate 32,798, forward strand.
GAGGCGACGATCACGCCCCGGCCCGGCTCGTGGAACGGGGTCCGGCCGTCGGAGGGCTACCGCGTGGTGCTGCTCACCGCGGGAGCGGACCGCCGGACCCGCACGCTGGTGAACGCCGTAACGGAGTGGGCCGAGGAGGAGCGGGTCAGCCTGAGGACCATCACGGCCACGAAGCCGGCCGACTTCGTCCCGAGCATCAGCAGGGCGATCGAGCTGAAGCCCGACCTCGTCGTCAGCGCCGGAGACAGCCTCGTCGATCCCCTGGCCCTCGTCACGCCCAACCACCTCGACCAGCAGTTCCTGGTGGTGGGCGCCGAGCTGGCCGAGCCCACGGCGAACGTCACCGCCGCCGACTGGGCCGGTGCGTCGTTCCGCGGCGAGGGACTCGGCATGTCCTCGACGTACGACTCGGCCAGCTTCACTCCCGAGCGCGCGGGGCGTGCCGTCCGGGCCGGTGTCGCCGCCGTGCTCACCGGCCTCACCGGCAACGTGATCTGGCTGGACTAGGCGGCGGAGGAGCTGACGGAGGAGCCGGCGGCCGTGACGAGGTGGGCGTAGACGATGACGTTGTCGCGGTAGTGCCCGGTGGCGGAGTCGAAGGTTCCGCCGCAGGTGATGAGGCGCAGGCCGGGGAACCGCACCATCCCGTAGACCTTGCGGGTGGGGAAGCGGTCCTTCGGCACCTTCTCCAGGGAGTCCACCTCGAAGGTCACCCGGCTGCCGTCCTTCCTGGAGATCTTCACCGTGTCGCCCGGGCGCAGCTCCCCCAGGCGGAAGAAGACCCCGGGCCCCTTCGCCGAGTCGACGTGACCGGCGATGACGGCGGGACCACGCGCGCCCGGCGACGGGCCGAGGCGGTACCAGCCCGCCTCGCCGACCCTGGAGAGAGGCGGGACCTCCAGCGTGCCGTCCGGGTTCTTGCCCAGCGTCATCAGCGTGGTGCGCACGCCGATCTCCGGGATCTCCAGCAGCACCGGCGGTGACGCGGGCAGCGCGCGTGCCGTGGCCTTCGGGTGCGCCGGCGGGGTGGAGACGGAGGCGGGAGGGGCGGGCGGAGCCGCCGGGCGGCCGCCGGTGCGGCCGGTGACGACCACGACGGCGGTGACGGCGGCGAGGGCCGCGGTCAGGCCGACGAGGACGGCGGCGGGCCTGCCCAATTGATCACCGCTTCTGATCGAAAGCTACCGCCACATCATATGTCGCTTTTACGTAATCCAGTCCCGTGAGTCACTCGTGTACTCTCATGGGAGTAGTAAACGGTTATGTGGCGGCTTGCAAAGATCTGGACGGTTTTTTAGTGGTTCAGTCAGAAACTCTGCGCAGGCCGCCGCAGCCGGATCACGTTCCCGCGATCTTCGATCGCGAGCGGGCCGGTCCGGGCCGCCACCGGGCCGCCAAGGGCGCGGACGGCAGGCGGGACCTCCCGGAGGTCGACCACGCGCGCATGCGCGTCACCGTGCTGGTCCCGGCCCACGACGAAGAGGACCAGATCGCGGAGACGATCACCTCGCTGCACGCCCAGCGGCGCAGGCCCAACCGGATCATCGTGATCGCGGACAACTGCACGGACCGGACCGCGGACATCGCGCGGGCGCACGGCGCCGAGGTCATCAGGACGGTCGGCAACCGCCACAAGAAGGCGGGCGCGCTCAACCAGGTGCTCGAAGTGCTGCTTCCTCTGATGGGGTCGCGGGACGCCGTGCTGGTCATGGACGCGGACTCGGCGCTCGATCCCGGTTTCGTCCACCACGCCGTGCTCCGGCTCGCCACCGGCAGGCTGGCCGCGGTGGGCGGCACCTTCACCGGCAAGCCGGGCGGCGGGCTGGTGGGCATGTTCCAGCGCAACGAGTACGCGCGCTACGCCCGGGACGTGCGGAGGCTGCACGGAAAGGCGCTGGTGCTCACCGGGACGGCGACGCTCTTCCGCGCGCTCGCCCTCAAGGAGGTCGTCAGGGCCCGCCGCGCCGGACGCCTCCCCGGTCGCGACCAGGTGTACGACGTGCGCGTCCTCACCGAGGACAACGAGCTCACCCTGGCGCTGCTGCACCTGCGGTTCCGCATCCTCTGTCCCGCCGAGTGCACGCTCACCACCGAGGTCATGGAGACCTGGAAGGACCTGTTCAAACAGCGCCTTCGATGGAAGCGGGGCGCGCTGGAGAACCTCACCGACTACGGCTGGACGCGGGTCACGCTGCCCTACTGGGGCCGCCAGCTCCTGTCGCTGGTCGGAATCGTCGTGATCTTCGCGTACCTCGGCGCCACGGCCTGGTCGATCGCCGTCACGGGCAGGCTCGACTTCCATCCGCTCTGGGTGGCGGTGACGGGCGTCTTCATGATCGAGCGGATCGTCACCGTCCGGAGCAGAGGCGGCGGGCAGATGGCCGTCGCCGGCCTGCTGTTCGTCGAGATGATCTTCGATGTGTTTCTGCAGATCGCACAGGCGAAAGCCTTCTGGGACGCCGCGTGGCGTCGGGAAAGGAAATGGTGAACATGTACAACAATCCACCCATCGGGGGCGTGGCGGCGGGCTTCGGCGGTGCGGCACTGACCGCCCCGTTCATGGGCTGGAACGCGCTCTGGATCGCCCTGGGCCTGTTCACGCTGGTGTCGGCCGCGGTGGCGGTCAAGCGGATCATCCCCAAGCGCGAGGCCTGACCCCGGTCAGGCGCTACGCCTGGAGCTTGCGGCGCAGGTCGGCGGCGTGGGGGTGGCCGAGATCGCGGAAGATCTCGTACGCCTCCCGCCAGTGCTCGCGGGCCGTCTCCGGGTCGCCGACGGCCTCGCTCGCGTCACCGAGGTGTCCGAGCAGCTGGGCCCGCAGGGCCTGGTGGTCCGTCGGGCCGGCCAGCAGCAGGCCGCGGCGGAAGAGCGGGACCGCGCTCATCGGGTCGCCGAGCCGCTGGTGGAGCAGGCCCAGCGTGTCGAGGGTGACCAGCTCGTTCGGCCGGTCACCGGCCCGTCGCTGCAGCTCCAGCGCCTGCAGGTGGTAGGGCAGGGCCTCCTGGAGGGAGCCGAGCTCCGACAGGTACCAGCCCACGGCGAGGGCGGCCTTGCCCGCCCAGTAGGGGTCGTCGATCTCGGTGAAGAGCGACAACGACCGCCCGGCCTGGTCGAGCGCGTGCTCGCCGTCGCCCTGCAGCCAGTAGACGTAGGACAGCACGAAGCGGTTCTCGGCCTCGCCCGCCCGGTCTCCGGCGGCGAGGCTCAGCCGGAGCGCCTCCCGCATGTGGGCGTGCGCCTCCTCGAACCGGTCGAGCCTGCCGTGCACGGCGCTCAGGAAGCGGTGCGCGTGCGCCGCCGCCGGCCGGTCGGTCATGGCGGTGGCCGCGCGCAGCGCCACCGCCCACGCCGCCCCCTCGTCGTGCCAGCGCCGCTCGTCGTTCAGGAACGTGTCCAGCGCCCAGCTCAGCTGCCAGGCATGCCGGTGCATCCCCTCATCCTCGGCCTGCCGCAGCGTGGTCAGCAGCACGGCGTACTCAGCCTTCAGCCACCGCACGGCGGCCGCGAGGTCGAGCACCGGCTTCGGCTCGGCGCCGTCCACGGGCGCGCCGAGGGCCATCGGAATGGGCGCGCGCACCGGGTTCAGCACGAGTTCGGCGTGGTACGCGGTGTGCGTGTAATGGTCGAGCAGCCGGGTCAGCGCCTCCTGCCGCGCGGCCTCGGACTCCTCGGCCCGGACGCGTTCGGCGGCGTACGCGTGCAGCAGGTCGTGCATCCGGTAGCGGCCGGGCGCGTGCTCCACGACCATGCTGGCGTCGGTCAGCTCGGCCAGCGTGCGCCGGACCTCGGGCAGCGCCCGGCCGGCCAGCGCGGCGGCGGACGCGAGCGCGATGTCGGCGCCCGCGACGAGCCCGAGCAGCCGGAACAGCCGTGCGGCGTCCCGGCTGAGCGCGTCGTAGGACCAGGAGAAGACGACGTCGATCTCCAGCGCCGCGATCCGTCCATGGGGATTGCGCAGCTCCGTGGCGATCGCATCGGGCGGGAACCCGGTCAGCTGCGCCCGCGCGCCGACCAGGGCCAGCGCCAGCGGGAGCCGTCCGCACGCGGCCGCGATCGCGGCCACCGCGTCGCCACGCCGGGTCCGTGTCGTGCCCGGGCCGAGGCGGCGGCCGAGCAGTTCGACCGCCTCCGGCAGGTCCGGGACGTCGAGCGTCAGCGCCGTGGCGCCGGTCTCCGCCACCAGGGCGGTGAGCCGCCGGCGGCTGGTGACGATCGTACGGGCGGCGGGTCCGGCCGGCAGCAGGGGCAGGACCTGCTCGGTGTCTCGGGCGTTGTCGAGCACGACGAGCAGGGCGCGCCCGGCCGTGTGGCTGCGGTAGAGCGCCACCTGTGCCGTGAGGCCGGGCGGAACGCGGTCGAGCGGCACCCCGAGCGCGTCGAGGAACCCGCGGACCACCTCCGCCGGCTCCATGGCGTCGTGGCGGGAGAAGCCGCGCAGGTCCACGTACAGCCGGCCGTCCGGGAAGCGCGGCGCGGCCAGATGGGACCAGTGCACGGCGAGGGAGGTCTTGCCCACCCCGGCGGGACCGGAGACGGCGACCACCGCGGACGCGGCCGCGTCCAGCGCGCGCAGCGCCTCGGCCCGGCCGGTGAAGCCGTCGACGTCGGCGGGCAGCTGCTCCGGCGCCGGAGGCCGCCCGGCGTCCCCCTGTGCGGCGTGCTGGAAGGCGGCCCGGTCGTCCGGGGACAGGTTCAGCGCGCCGGCGAGCATCCGGACGGTGCCGGCGCGGGGCACCGGCACCCGGCCCGACTCGATCTCCCGGATCTGCCGCTCGCTGACGCCGGACAGCGCGGCCAGCTCCTCCTGCGTGAGCATGGCCCGGATCCGCAGGTCACGCAGCATGTCGCCGAACATCGATTCCCTTCCGTCGGCCCACGGTATTCGATCACGTTCGCGCGGACGGCAGCCTAACCGCCGGTCAACCGCCGGTCGAGCGCCTGCCCCCCGTACCGCCGCCGCTGGTTGGCTGGAGGGGCCTCACCGGTCCTGACAGGGCGCGGAGACGCACCGGGTCGGCGCTCGCGACGGGGGCAGCGCTGACAGCCACCGGGGTCTGGAGCCGCCGGGGGCTCCGGAGGCGCCGGGGAGGGCGGGAGGAGCACGCCGGGGGCCTCGCCGATCGCGACGGCCGAAATCACGGGGGTGATGGTGTTCGAGTTCGACGTTCTCGGGCCGCTGCGGGTGAGCCGTGACGGAGTTCCCGTGCGGCTGGGCGCGGCCATGCTGCGCCGCCTGCTCGCGACCCTGCTGTGCACGCCGGGCAGGCCGGTGGCGGTGCCGGCGCTGGTCGAGGCGCTCTGGGACGATGATCCGCCGCGCAGCGCCCACAAGACGCTGCAGATCTATGTGCTGCGGCTCCGGCAGGCGATGGGCGATCGCGACCGCGTCGTCCACGGCCCCGGTGGTTACGCCGCCGCCGTCTCGGAGTCCGAACTCGACGCGCTGCGGTTCCGGGAGCTGACGGCGGCCGGACGGGCCGCCAGGAGGAACGGGGACCCGGCGAAGGCGGGCGCGTTGTTCCGGCGGGCGCTCGGCCTGTGGCGGGGCCCCGCCTTCGCCGACGCCGGAGACGGGGCGCTCGTGGCGGACGAGGCGCGGCGGCTGGAGGAGGAGCGGCTGCTGACCTGCGAGGAACTGGCCGTGGCCGACCTGGCGTGCGGCCGCCACGCGGAACTGGTCACCGGCCTGACCGAGATGGCCGCGCTGCATCCGTACCGGGAACGGCTGCACGCCTGCCTCATGCTGGCCCTCTGCCACGCCGGGCGGCAGGCCGAGGCGTTACGGGTCTACCAGCGGGTGCGCACCATGCTCGGAGAGGAACTCGGCGTGGAACCCGGCCACACGCTGCGGCGGGTGCACGAGGCGGTCCTGCGGGGCGACACCGGCGATGACGGCCGCGATCGCCGTAGTCATCACTGCGGGGATCACGACGGGGCGCCCGGCTCGGTCGCCGCACTGCTCCTCGGGCCCGAGGAGGAGCCGTACGGGGAGAGCGCGGGGTTCCCGTACGCCCGCCGCACAGACACGGCGGACCAGGCCGGCGCGGATGACGACGGGCCCGTGGTGGCCGCGCCGTGCCAGCTGCCCCCGGACATCGGGGACTTCACCGGACGTCACGAGCTGGCCGATTCGCTGCGGGTGTGTCTCACCGGTGCTCAGGACCCGCCCGTGACACCGGTCGTGGCGCTGTACGGCAGGGCGGGCGCCGGCAAGACGACGCTGGCCGTCCACGTCGCCCACAGCCTGGGGGAGGTGTTCGCCCACGGCCGGCTCTACGTCGACCTGCACGGGACCCGTCCGCGGCCGGCCGACCCGGCCGATGCGCTGGCGCGTCTCCTGACCGCCCTCGGCGTGGCCGCGCGGGCGTTGCCGGACGGGGTGGAGGAGCGCGGGCGGCTGTTCCGCGCCGTCCTGGCCGACCGCCGCGTACTGGTGGTGCTGGACGACGCCGCGAGCGAGGAGCAGGTCAGGCCGCTCCTGCCGGGCGGCCCGGGCTGCGCCGTGCTGGTGACCAGCAGGCGCAGGCCGGCCGGGCTGAGCGCCCGCGCCGTACGCGTCGACGCGCTCGGCCCGGCGTCCGCGGCGGCGCTGCTCGGGCGGATCGCCGGACCGGAGCGGGTCGCGGCCCGGCCCGCGGTCGTGGCCGAGATCGTCCGCCTCTGCGGCCACCTGCCCCTGGCGGTGCGGATCGCCGGGGAACGGCTCGCGCAGCGCGAGCACTGGACTCCCGAACACCTGGCCGACCGCCTGCGGGATGAGCGGCGGCGCCTGGACGAACTCGTCGCGGGCGACCTCTCGGTGCGCGCGAGACTCGACGCCGACTACCGCGTGCTCGGCGTGCCCGCCAGGCGGGCGCTGCGGATGCTCGGCCTGCTCGACGTCCCCGAGTTCGCCGCGTGGGTGCTCGCGGCGGCCCTCGACGTCCCGGTGCGCGAGGCCGAGGCGTACGCCGACCTGCTCGTCGACGCCCAGTTGCTGAGCTGCGCGGCCGACGACGCCGGCGGCCGGTTCCGCTACCGCTTCCACGACTTCGTGCGGGCCTACGCCCGGGAACGCGCCGAACTTGAGGAGACCGGCGGCGAACGGGAGGAGGTGGTCGCCCGTGTCCTCGGCGCGTTGCTCGCCGTGGCCGAGGCGGCGGAACGCGGCCTGCCGGAACATGTGGCCTCCGCCGTCCCGGGCGGCCCGATCAGCGGGACAGGCTGCGGATGACCACACCGAGCACCTCGTCGGTCCGCAGGTAACCCCAGCGCCGGGAGTCCATGCTGGCGGGGCCGTCGCCGAGGACCACCAGTCGTCCGGCCGGGACCAGGTCTCCCGGCGCGGCACGCACACCGGCCATCACCTGGTCGGGCACCCTGTCACCCGGCACCGCGGCGATCCGCTTGATCAGCCACGACGTCCCGCCCAGCCGCGCCACCTCCGTCGCCGCCCCGCCGTACGGCGAGCGCCCGCCGTGCGGGCCGGCGTTCGTGCCGCCGGGGAAAGGGGAGCCCGACCCGCCGGGCGTGCCTGGGTCCGTGCTGTCGGGCGTGCCCGGGATCGTGCCTGGGTCCGTGCCGCCGGGCGTGCCCGGGATCGTGCCTGGGTCCGTGCTGTCGGGCGTGCCCGGGGTCGTGCCTTCGGGCGTGCCTGGGCCTGTGCCGTCGCGGGAGCCGTGCCGGAAGACCACGACCTGGCCGCGCCGCAGGGCCGTGCGCCCGCCGCGCCGTACGAGCACCCGGTCTCCCGGCCGGTATGCCGGGACCATGCTCGTCCCGGACACCCGGACGACGACGAAGCGACGCCGGGCGAACAAGCCGGCCACGACCCCGGCGACCAGCAGCCCGGCGACCAGCAGCCCGGCGACCAGCGGCCCGGCGACCGCTGCCGAGGCCGGCAGCGGAGTAACGAGATGTCGCATGGCCACCCTCCGGACCCCGTCAGCCGGTCCCGGCCCCCCGGCCGGGCCGGATCCCGTACGGCCGGCCCCGCACACCCGCGGATCCGGCACGGCGCCGACTCTGCCCGGATCCGGTTGCGCGCCGGTTGCGCCGCGCCTGCGCGGCGCCTGCGCCCGGGCCCTGGCCGGCCGCGACCGCGGCGCAGGTCGCACCGCGCATCCTCACAGGGCGGGCGGCCTACCACGCCCGCGAACCCCCTCCGAAGGGAGCAACACACATGATGCGGACGCTGAACCGTCTGGGAGACCGGATGCTCGAGCGGCTCCTTCCCGCCGCCGAGGCCAAGGCGGACCGGTGTGTCGAGTACTGGCCGACGGGCGGCTGCAACCGCTACAAGGACTGCTACCCCAACCCCACCGGCTTCCTGTGCATCACGTACTTCCGCAGCAGCTGCAGCGGCGCCTGGCAGAACATCGGGTACTGCTGAGGCCGGCTGACAGGTTCGTGATCCACGCCGTCATGGTCTACGCCGTGCTGACCGTCCGGCTCGTGCTGGCGGGGGTCTTCCTGGTCTCCGTCCTCACGAAGCTGCGCACGCGGCGGGCTTTCGGCGAGTTCACCACGGCGGTACGGCGACTCGGCGGCCTTCCCACGCCCCTCGTCGCGCCGGCCGCCGTGGTCGTCGTCGCCGCCGAGGCCGGAACCGTCGTCCTGCTGGCGGCGCCCGGCCTCGACGGCGACGCCACCGCCGGCCTCGTCCTCGCGGGGGCCCTGCTCCTCGGCTTCGCCGTCATCCTGGCGAGAGCCCTGCGGCGGGGCGCGGCCGGACCCTGCCGATGCTTCGGCGGGTCGGACGAGCCGATCGGTCTCCGTGACGTGGCGCGCAACGGCGTGCTCGTCGCGTGCGCGGCCGCCGGGGTGGTCATGACCTCCGCCGGGGCGGGCGCGTCCGCGGGGACCGGCGCGGCCGTCTCGCCGGCCGCCGCCGCGCTGTGCCTGCTCGGGGCCTCGGTCGCCGTCGGCGCCGTCGTGCTCCTCGACGACCTGCTCGACCTCCTCCGCTGACCACCGAAGCCCTCTCCGCTGTCGAAGGGAACGCCCATGGCCGTCCTGGTCGCCGCCGTCATCGTGCTCGGCGGGCTCGTCCTGGTCAACCTCCTCCTGACCGCCGCCGTCATCAGGAAACTCCGGAAGATCACCAAGGAGCTCCCCGCCGGGAGGGCGCGGGACGGCTTCGGGCTCCCGGTGGGCGCCGAGGTCCCGGCCTTCTCCGCGCTCACGGTCGCGGACACGAAGGTCACCACCGACGACCTCGCGGGCGGGCGTACCCTCGTCGGCTTCTTCAGCACCGACTGCCGGCACTGCCTGCCCAACGCGCCCGGCTTCGCCGCCACCGCCCGCGACGCCGCGGCGGACGGCGTACGCAACCTGGCGGTGGTCGTCGCGGGGGAAGAGGAGCCCGCGGGCCTGCTCGACGCGCTCGGCGACGCCGTCACCGTCGTCGTGGAGAACGAAGGCGGCGCGCTGACGGACGCGTTCGCGGTCGCGGGGTTCCCGTCGTTCTTCCTGGTCGGCCCGGACGCGACCATCGCCGCCAGCGGCCACGAGCCGGAGTCGCTGCTCGCCGCGCCGTCCCTGACCTGACATGGCCGATGTGAGGGCGCGGCTCGGGCCGCTGCGACCCACCCTGGCGCTCGTCTGGCGGGCCGGGCCCGGGCTCGCCCTCACCCATCTCGCCATGGCGGTCCTGGGCGGCGCCTCTCCCGTCGCCATCACCTGGCTCACCAAGCTCCTGATCGACCGCCTGACCACCGGCACGGGCCCGGCGACGGCCCCGCTGGCCGCCGCGATGGCCGCACTCGGGGCGCTGACCGCGCTGCTTCCCCACCTGTCCGGGTACGTCCAGCAGGAACAGCGGCGCCGTATCGCCTGGCGCACCAGCGACGAACTGTTCACCGCCGTGTGCCGCATGCAGGGCCTGAGCAGGCTGGAGAACCCCGGGTTCCACGACCGGCTCCAGATGGCCCAGCAGTCCGCGCAGACCGCGCCGCAGCTCATCACCGAGTCGGCGCTCGGCGTGCTGCGCGGCGGTGTCACCATCGCCGGGCTCCTCGGCGCGCTCGCCACGCTCAGCACGCCGCTGGCCGCCGTCGTGGCCGCCGCAGCCGGACCCGAACTGGTGATGCAGTTGCGGCTCAGCCGCCGCCGCGCGCACCTGCGCTGGGAGGTGGCCCCCGCCGAGCGCCGCCGGATGTTCTACCAGGCGTTGCTGCTCGACCATCAGGCCGCCAAGGAGATCCGGCTGTTCGGGATCGGCGGTTTCCTGCGCGGACGCATGCTGACCGAGCTGGCCGCCCAGCAGCGGGCCGAACGCCGGGTGGACCTCGCGGCCGTCCGGTACAACGGAGCGCTCACCGCCCTCAGCACGGTCATCGCGGGCGCGGCGCTGATCGTCATGGTCTCCCGCATAGCGGCGGGGCAGGCCGGCATCGGCGACCTGGCCGTGCTCACCGCCGCCCTGGCGGGCACCCAGTCGTCCCTCTCCGGCATGGTGATCCAGCTGGCCCACCTGAACGAGGCGCTCGTCCTCGCCGGTCACTACACCCATGTCGTCACCATCGGGCCCGACCTGCCGGAGCCCGCCACCGGTGGCGGCGTCACGCCGCTGCGGCGCGGCATCGAGCTCCGCGACGTGTGGTTCCGGTACGACCCCGACCATCCGTACGTGCTCCGCGGCCTGAACCTGACCATCCCGCACGGCCGCAGCGTGGCCCTGGTCGGCCTGAACGGCGCGGGCAAGAGCACCGTCGTCAAGCTGCTGTGCCGCCTGTACGACCCCGAGCGCGGCAGCGTCCGCTGGGACGACGCCGACGTACGGGACCTGCGGATCGACGACCTGCGCCGCCGGATCGGGGCCGTGTTCCAGGACTACATGGCCTACGACCTCACCGCGGCGGAGAACGTCGCCGTCGGAGACGTCGGCTCCCTCGACCGGCCGGAACGCCTCCACGAGGCGGCCCGCCGGGCGGGCATCCACGACAGGCTCGCCGGCCTGCCCCGCGGCTACGACACCATCCTGTCCCGGTTCTTCGCCGCCGACCCGGACGAGGACCCCGGCCAGGGCGTGCTCCTGTCCGGCGGGCAGTGGCAGCGCGTCGCCCTCGCCCGCGCCCTCCTCCGCGCGGACACCGCCGACCTGCTCATCCTCGACGAGCCCAGCTCCGGGCTCGACCCCGACGCCGAGTACGCCGTCCACCGGCGGCTGCGCGACCTCCGCGCCGGCCGTACGAGCCTGCTCATCTCGCACCGCCTCAACACCGTGCGCGGCGCGGACCACATCGTCGTCCTCGCCGACGGCCGGGTGGCCGAGCAGGGCACCCACGACGAGCTGATGGCGCTCGGCGGCGAGTACGCCCGCCTGTTCACCCGCCAGGCGGCCGACTTCCAGCTCGCCCGGCCGCTCGGTTCACCGGCCGACACGTGACGAGACCCGGGCGCCGCGTCACCTCGCCCGCCCGGCCAGGAACTCCTCCCAGGTCCGCCCGCCCGCGCCGGCGCCGTCCAGGGGCAGGTTCGCGCCGTTGCGGAACGCGCGGGCGGCCCGGCCCGGAGCCGGCATCGGCATGACGAGCCGGCGCCTGCCGACGGCCTTCAGGTAGTCGCGGGCGAGATCCTCCATCGGATACACGCGCGGCCCGGCGACGTCGGGCACCAGACCGGCCGGCGCGCCGAGGGCCAGCCCGGCGAGCCGGGCCGCCACCTCGCCCGCGTCGACCGGCTGGAACCGTACGCCGGCCCAGGTCGGCAGCACCGGCGGCAGCGCGCTCAGCCGGCTCAGCGTCGTCCAGACGAACTCGTAAAACTGGGTGGCGCGCAGGGTGGTCCACGGCAGTCCGCTGCCCTCGACGATCCGTTCGGCCTCCCGCTTGGCGGCGAAGTAGCCGAACATCGCCCGGTCGACGCCGCTGACGACGGGGACGCGATCGGCGCCGACGACCGAGACGAACACGAGGTGCGGCCCGTCCGCCCGGGACGCCGCACCCACCAGGTTGCGGGCCTTGACCTCGTCGCCCTTGGCGCTGCCCGCGCAGTGCACGATGGTGCCGGCGCCCTTCACCGCGGCGTCGAGTCCGTCGCCGGTCGACACGTCACCGGTCACGAACTCCACGCCGTCCCGGTGATCGCGGGCGCTCCTGCTGAGCACGCGCACGCGGTGGCCCGCGTCCCGCAGCAGCGGTACGACGAGCCGCCCGAGCGTGCCGGTGCCGCCGGTGACCAGGGTGAGCGAGGTCATGATGGTCAACTCCTCGGGTCCGGGGGCCCCGGTCACATCGGCCGGGCCCTCTGGGTCTACCAATGAGGGACACCGGGGCGGAGAGGAATGTGACGCGGTGGACGAACGGGAGTGGCTGACGGAGCGTTTCGAGGAGCACCGCACCCGGCTGCGGGCGGTGGCCTACCGGATGCTCGGCTCGATGAGCGAGGCCGACGACGCCGTACAGGACGCCTGGCTGCGGGTCAGCCGCGCCGGCGCCGGCGGCGTGGAGAACCTCGGCGCGTGGCTCACGACGGTGGTGGCGCGGGTGTGCCTCAACGTGCTGCGCTCCCGTGAACACCGGCGCGAGGAGCATCTGGGGGTGCGGGTGCCCGACCCGGTCATCGATCCCGAGTCGGGGGCCGACCCCGAGCACGAGGCGGTGCTCGCCGACTCGGTCGGGCTCGCGCTGCTGGTGGTGCTCGAAACGCTCGCTCCGGCCGAGCGGCTCGCGTTCGTGCTCCACGACATGTTCGCCGTGCCCTTCGAGGACATCGCGACGATGATCGACCGCTCCCCGGCCGCGGCGCGGCAACTGGCGAGCCGCGCCCGGCGGCGCGTACGGGGACAGGCGCCCGCCCCCGATCCCGACCTCGCCCGGCAGCGCGCGGTCGTCGAGGCGTTCCTGGCCGCTGCCCGCGACGGCGACTTCGACGGGCTCGTCGCCGTGCTCGCCCCCGGCGTCGTGCTGCGGTCCGACGGCGGCGTCGCGCGGGCCCGTCACAGCACCGTCGTCACGGGGGCGCGGGAGGTGGCGGCGCAGGCGGCCGTCTTCGGCTCGCTCTCGCCGTACGCGCGGCCGGCCCTGGTCAACGGGGCCGCCGGAGTCGTCGTCGTGGCGAACGGCCGGCCGCTGTCCGTCATGGCCTTCACCGTCACCGGCGGGAGGATCGCCGCCATCGACGTGTTGTCCGACCCCGAACGCCTGGCCGGGCTCGACCTCACCGTCCTCGGCGACTGAGCACCGCCACCGGCCGCCGTCGAGCGCCGCCGGCCGGGCGGCGTTCGACCCGGTGCCGGCTCAGCGGTCGGAGCCCGCCTCGCAGCGGCGCTTGAGGCTCTCCGCCTCGGTGCGGACGTACCTGCGGGTGCGCCCGCCGGTGAGCAGGCCCACCAGCGGCGCCAGCGGGCCGGACTGGGCGATCGTGAGAAGGACCGACACCCCGCCGCCCGGCCGGGGCGTGAGCACGTGGCCCGCGACCGTGACGACGCCCCCGCTCGCCGCCCGCCACGTGAAGGACGTGCCGTCGGTGAACTCCGTCACCTCCCAGACCATCGGGGGAAGCCCGGGCTGCTTGATCCGTACGCGGACGCCGGGCCCCAGCGGGCCGTCGCCGGCGTACGCGACCCGGGTCATGGTGGGGAGGAACTCCGGCCACCTGACGACGTCCGCCAGGATCCGCCAGACCCGTTCCTGAGATGCGTCGATGTCGACGCCGGTCTCGAACCGCATCGCAGTTGTCGCTCCTTCTCCGTACCGGAGCCGCGCGGGGGCCCGGGGGCGGACCACCGTGGCTCACGTCACGATGATCACACCTGGTGCCGGCGGTGCCGCACCCGGAAGGGCCGGGCGCCCGGAGGACGCCCGGCCCGCGACATCAGCCGGTCGGCCTCGTCAGACCCGCTTCCACGGGCCGTTCGGGTCGCCGGGCGCCTGGTTGCGGCTGTACCACTTCGCCTGGTAGACGACGCCCTGGTACTCCGCCCGGTCTCCGGTGAGGAAGATCCGTGACGGGGTCCACACGGGGGTGCCGTCCGCCGTGGACACGATCTGCTGCCAGGCCCCGTACGGGTTGCCGGGGATCTGGTTCCTGGAGTACCACGAGTTGAGCCAGACGGTGCCCTGGTAGGTCACCTGGTCACCGGTGTGGTAGATCGTGCTCGCGGCCCAGGCCGGCGGGTTGTCGATCACGATGGAGACGGTCTGCTCGGTGGTCAGCCCGTTCGTGCCGACCGCGTCGATCCTGAGCTGGTAGGTGCCGTTCGGATAGGCGGTGGTGTCGACGACGAGGTCGGGGTGGAGCCCGTCGTCGTGGCTGCCGGGCGCCTTGGTGTTGTCCGTCAGCGCGACGCCGTCGCGGACGAGCGCGATGGTGGTGTGGGCCACGTCGGACGCCTCGCCGCCGAGGTCGACGGTGAAGGTCGGCGTGCCGGAGACGGAGGCGCCGTCCGCCACCGAGACGTGCTTGATCTTCAGGTAGGGCGCGAGGGTCCAGAAGTGGTCCGGGACGCTTGCGTCACTCGTCGCGGGCGTGGGGCTGGCGACGAGGGTCGCGTTGCGTCCGTTGCCGGACGAGTCCGCGACGGCCGTTCCTCCGTTCTCGTCGAACGTGTAGCGCAGCACGTCGCCCGCGCCGGCCTGCCCGGCCGCGAGGGCAGCCACCTCGGACGCGGTCAGCGCGCGGCCGTAGACGTTGAAGTCGTCCACCGCGGCGGCCAGGTAGGGGTCCCCTCCGTACTGCGAGCGGCCGATCCAGTTCTGGGTGGTGGCGCCGAGGTTGGCGGGGCGCCTGGTGACGCCGGGGTTGGTGCCCACCACCTGGTCGTTGACGTAGAGGGTGCCGGTGGTGCCGGACACGGTGACCGTCACCAGCGACCAGGTGTTGAGCGGGAGCGTCGTGGTGGAGCTGATCTGCTGCTCTCCGCCGGCGCCGCTCGTCGTGATGGCGAACCGGAGCCCGGTGTTCTTGTTGAGCGTCAGGAACATGTAGGCCGACGTGCCGGTGCCGAAGTCGAACACCCGCGACCAGGTCGAGTTCTTGGCCGGGTTGACCCACGTGGAGACCGTGAAGTCGCCCGTGACGCCGCTCACCGCGCCCCGCGGCACGTTGACGTACTGGTTGGTCCCGGACAGCGCGACGGCCTTGCCGAGCTTGCCGGCCACCCGGGTGCCGCCGACGCCGGAGGACGTGACGGTGGTGTCGTTCCACTGCACGACCTGGGCGCCCGGGTCCTTGCTCATGCCGTCGACGGCGAGCACCAGGCCCGTGCCGTAGTTGACGAGCTGGTTGTGGCCCTTCCCGTCGGGGACGACCTGCCAGAGCTGGGTGTTGCCGCCGATGTCGGTCTCCACGACGGCGGACGCGCCGTTGCCGGACGAGGCGTCCTTCACCCCGAGCACCAGGCCGCCGGCCGCGTTGACCACCTTGTACAGGCCGGAGCCGGTGGAGACGAGCTTCCACCTCTGCGTGGCGCCGCCCGCGGCGGTGGCCTGGTTCACCAGGGTTCCGGCCGAGGTCCCCGCATCGTGGGTGTCGAGCGCGAGCCCGCTGTTGAGGTTGGTGATCCGGTACGTGTTCTCGAGGTCGGTCGCCGTACCGGCGCCGCTGATCACCAGGTGGTAGGCGTCGGCGGAGCTCATCGCCACCGGCACGGTGATGGACCCGTCGGTCACCTTGTAGACGGTGTCGGAGATGGTGATCGGGCCGGCGACGGGGTTGGTGCGCCCGTACGACGGGGTGTACTCGAGCGTGGCGTGGACCGTTCCGCCCAGGTCGAGCTTGTCCAGCCCGTCGACCTTGACGGCGGTGGCGCCGCTGCCGCCGCCGAAGACCACGCTGACCTGCTTCTTGTCGGCGGGCACGGCGGCGGCGCCATCGAGGCCGGTCGTGGCGTTGGGCGGGGTGGTGGTGACCATGTCCCCGCTCATGTCGGCGTACCACTTGTAGAGCCAGTAGGCGCCGTTCGGGCTTCCGCCGGTGCCGGTCAGCAGGTCGCCGAGCGCGCCGTAGCCGTTCCAGAACGCGAGCTCGGCGTCGTGGATGCCGTATCGCTCGAACTTCGCGATGTACCCCACCAGGGAGCCCGGGATACCCACCTCGGAGGGCGCCGCGTACTCCTCGATGGAGATCGGGCGCGGGCTGATGCCGAGGTCCTTCATGATGGCGTTGACCTTGGCGAGGTCACTCACGATCTTGCCGGAGTTGATCAGTTCGTGCCAGGCGAGGATGTCGGGGACCGTGTCGGTCGCGACCGCGTTCCTGAGGAACTTCTCCATGTCGTTGATGTTGTCGGAGAAGCTCGGGCCCTGGATCGGCGTGGTCGGGTCGAGCGACCGCACCTGGCGGAAGGTCTTCGTCCAGAAGTCCTCGTAGGTGCCGTTGGACGCGAGCCAGGTGTTGTCCGACTCGTTCCACAGCTCCCACGCCGCCATGTTCGTCGCGCCGGACGCCTGGACGGCCTTGACCTGCTGCTCGACGACCGTCGGCCACGTGCTCCAGCTGAACTGGTACGGCCAGCCCGCGTAGTAGTCGGACAGGCGGTTCACGACCTTCGCGCCCGCTCTGGCCGCCTTGTCGGCGACCACCAGCACGTCGCCCTTCGCCTGCTGCCTGCCGCCCACGGCCATCTGGACGAACGTGTTCGGCTTGATGGCCTTGACCAGGGCGTCGGAGGGCGTCGTGTCGTCGGCGAGGCCGTACAGGGATCCCGTCGCGACGTGGGTGACCGGGCGGAAGGGCTGGTCGGCCTGCACCACGAGCGTGGCCGCGGGGGCCGGGTCGGCCGACGCGGGCGAGGCGGGAAGGGCGGCCCCCGCGGCCGCGATGGTGAGCGCGGCCACCAGAACCGCTGCCTGGTGGGAAGTGCCCTGGCGCCGGTTCGGGCGAAGGCGCGGGGCCGATGCCCTTTCCGGGGGGGATGCCGCTCGAGACATGCGTACTACTCCTTTGCGTTCGTGAACGAGGGAGTCGTTCACACTTGCGTCACGCGTCGTCTCGGAAGGCAGGGCCGTATCAGCCGGCGATGTTATCGTTAACATCGGCACGCGTGACGCGGCACGTCCTCCAAGAGGGCGCGTGGCTCCGGGGACCGTTCGGCCCGCGGGAAGCAGGGGATCGTCGAGGATGGCTTGCGAGGTGGCCGGGCGGAGGGGACTCCTCAGTCCTTGACGGCGCCGGCGGTGACTCCCGCGGCGACGTAGCGCTGCGCGAGGACGAGGAGCACGGTGGCGGGGATCGAGGCGATCACGGCGGTGGCCATGATGGCGTTCCACTGCTGGTTGTTGTTGCCGATGTAGTGGTAGATGCCGAGCGTGATGGGCTGGTGGTCGCCGCCCTGGTCGAGGGTGCTGGCGAAGACGAAGTCCGACCACGCCCACAGGAACGCGAACAGCGAGACCGTGATGACCGCGTTGCGGCTGACCGGCAGCACGATCGACCAGAACGTCCGCAGCGCCCCCGCGCCGTCCACCCGGGCGGCCTGCAACAGCTCCTCCGGGATCCCGGACATGAACGTCGTGAAGATCAGCACCGCGAACGGCACCGCCAGGGTGGAGTCGGCCAGGATCAGCCCCGGCACGGTGTTCAGGACCCCGGTGCTCAGGTAGATCGCGTAGAACCCCATCGCCATGATCACTCCGGGGATCATCTGCGCGACCAGCAGCAGGAAGCTCAGCACGCCGCCGCCGCGCGGGCGCAGCCTGGCCAGCGAGAAGGCGGCCGGGGCGGAGATCACCAGGGTGAGCGCCACCGTGCCGAGCCCAACCACGAGGCTGGTGGCGAGGTAGGGCCCCTGCTGCTCCAGCACGGCCCGGTAGCCCTCCAGCGTCCCGTTCACGGGGAACCAGTCCGGCGGCGACTTGCGCATGTCCTGGTCGCGGGTGAACGACACGTTGATCATCCAGTAGACCGGGAACAGCATGAGCGCGGTGAACACCACCCCCAGGCCGGTGTGCCACCAGGTGCGCCGGTTCGCCGTCATGCCAGTGCCTGCCTTCGCTGTACGCGGATGTAGACGAGGCCGGAGACCAGCGCGATCACGATCAGCAGGTTGCCGACCGCCGCGCCGGGGCCGAAGGAGGGCAGCAGGTTGCCGAAGCCCAGCCGGTATGACCAGGTGGCCAGCGTCGTGGACGCGTCGCTCGGCCCGCCCTTTGTCATGATCCAGATGATGTCGAACACCTTCAGCGTGTAGACCAGCCCGAGCAGCAGCGTGATCGCCGAGACCGGACGCAGCAGCGGGAAGGTCACCCGCCAGAACCGCTGCCAGCCGCTCGCGCCGTCCAGGGCCGCCGCCTCGTGGATGTGGGACGGGATCGCCTGCAGGCCGCTGTACAGCACCACGAGGTTGAACGGGATGCCGATCCAGATGTTGGCGATGGTCACCGACCACAGCGACCAGTCGGGTGAGGTCAGCCAGTTGACCGGTCCGAGCCCGAACGCGTGCAGGACGGCGTTGACCACACCGGAGTCGCTGTTGAGCATCCACGACCAGGTCGAGGACGACACGATCAGCGGCAGCAGCCACGGCACCAGGAACAGCGCGCGCAACGTGGCCGACAGCCGGAAGTGCCGGGTGAAGAACACCGCCAGGGCGAGCCCGATGGTGAACTGGAAGGCCAGCGACACCAGGGTGAACACCACCGTGTGCCACAAGGCCGGTCCGAAGGTGGCGTCGCCCACGGCCTTCGCGTAGTTCGCGAGCCCGGTGAACGGCGCGTCCCCCTGCACGAACGACCGTACGGTGTAGTTGCGCAGGCTCAGGTCGACGTTCCGGTACAGCGGGTAGGCGTAGAACGCGAGCAGATAGATCACCACCGGCGCGAGGAACGCCCACGCCGTCCACTGCCCTGCGCTCTTTCCTGGCGCGCTCTTGCCCGGCTCGCTCTTGCCCGGTCGCCGTACGATCCGGCGGAGGGCGCCCCCGGCCGCCCCGGCCGGTGCCGGTTCCCGCCCGTCGTCCGCCGTGGGCGCGGCCGGCGTCTCTGTCGCGTGTCTCATGCTTTCCTTCGTCTGACGTCCGCGGGACGGCGACGTGCGCGCGGGTGGATGCTCCTGGGGCCCGCGCGCACCGTGCCTGCTCGATGCGCGCCTGCTGCGTGCGTGCCTGCTGAGTGCGTGCCTACTGGGTGGCGCTCGCCGCCGTGCCCTGGGCGGCCGTCAGCGCCTCCTGCGGCGGCTGTGATCCGCTCAGCGCGGCCTGCATCGCCTTCCACATGGGCTCGGAGATCTTGGGGTACTTCGTGCCGAGGTTGTCGCTGGTGCGGCCCTTGGCGGCCTTGACCGCCTCCACCCACACCTTGAGCTCCGGGTTCTGCTCGACCTGCTTGGCCTGCACCGCCTCCGTCGGGGCGATGTACGACAGCGTGGTCGTGGTGTTGAGGGAGTTGTCCGTGCTGGCCAAACAGGTCACGAGCTTCTGCGTCGTCGCGTAACGGGCCGCGTCCTTCTGCGCGGGGATCGTGACGAACTCGCCGCCGGTCGGCGCGGGGGCGGTGCCGCCGTCCTTGGCGGGGATCGGGATGATGCCGTAGTCGAAGCCGGCCTTCTTGGCGTTGGCGAGCTGCCAGGTGCCGTTCTCGCCGAAGGCGAAGTCGCCGGTCGCGAACTCCTGCCAGCTCGTGGTCTGCGTGTTGTTGATGACGGAGTTGGGGGCGTACCCCTTCTTCACCCAGTCGGCCCACAGCGACAGCGCCGCCACGCCCTGCGGGGAGTCGAGCTTGGTGAGATTCGCGCCGGAGCCCCAGAACCACGGCAGGAACTGGAAGCTGCCCTCCTCGGTGCCGATCGCCGAGAACGTGATGCCCTTCTTGCCGGCCGCCTTCACCTTCTCCAGCGCCGCCGTCAGCGACGCCCAGTCCTTGATGCCGTCGGCCTCCACCCCGGCCTTCTTCAGCACCTCCTTGTTGTAGTACAGCGCGAGGGTGTTCGCCCCGATCGGGATGCCGTACGTCTTGCCGCCGAGCTGGCCCGCCGCCAGCAGGTTCGGCGACACGGCCGAGGTGTCGATCTTCGTCTCGTCCGTCGAGGTCAGCACCCCCGCCTCGGCCAGCGTCGAGACGACCGGGTTGTCCACGATCAGCACGTCGGGCGAGTTGCCCTGCTGCGCCGCGAGCAGCGCCTTGTTGGTCAGGTCGGTGGTGTCGTAGCCGGTCCGCTTGACGGTCACGCCGGCCTGGGTGCCGCACTGGGTGAGCAGCTTCACCCAGTCGGAGGAGTCGTCGAACTGCGGGTACGGGTCCCAGATCGTGTAGGTCCCGCCCCCGGCGGCCGCCTGGCTCGCGCCCGCCGAGGCGGTGTCTCCGTCACCGCCGCCGGACGACCCGGAGCACGCGGTCAGTCCGCCCGCGAGGGCGAGAGCCGCCAGGCCCAGGCCGGTGGCGCGCCGGCCCCTGTCGAGGCTTTCCATATCGTTCTTCCTTTCGACGGCCGGCGTCCGGCCGATGTCATCTCTTCCACCGGCGCGGATCCGCTTTCTGCGCTTGGGGGGTAGAGCAGGAGGTGAAGCGGGGCCACCCGCCCCGAGTCCGGCGAGGCGCGCCACGGGCGGTTCCCATCGGCTTTCGCGGGCCGCGTGCCAGGCGCGGCCCGCGCGGTCATCCCGTGGCGGCGATCGGAATCCAGACCCGCATCGGGCCCTCGCTCCGGTTGCCCCACAGGAAGTACGGCACCGCCGTGAGCGTGAAGGGGGTGCCGCGGCGCCCCCGTCCGCTCGTGGCGGTGTAGAGCGCGTCGCCGGTGTCGGCGAGCGTGCCGCCGGCGGTGAGGACGACCGGGAACTCCGGCAGGTCCTCCCGGCGGTCCGCGACGGCCGGTGCCGCGGGGTCCAGCCGCACGTCCTCCATGACCGCGCCGGGCGGCAGGTCGGCCTGCTCCAGGCAGTACACGAGCGGCCCGCGGGCCAGCGCCACGCAGCCGCGTACGGCGTCCACCCGTGGATGCGCGCTCACCTGCCGGACCGGCATCTCCAGATCGAGGACGACGGTCGTGCCCGGCGCCCAGGCCCGGGTGAGCCGTACGTAGCCGTCCCGGACGGGGGCTATCACCGGGCCGCCGTCGATGCGTACGGTGTGCGCTTCGCACCATTCCGGCACGCGCAGCGCGAGGGTCCAGGGGACGGCCGCGGCGCCGTCCAGGGTCAGCTCGATCCGGCCCCGCCAGGGATACTCGGTGCGCATGTCCACCCGTACGGCGGAGCCCGCGACCTCGGTGTCCACGCTGCCCGAGGCGTACAGGTGGATCTGCAGGCCGTCCTCGTGGGCGGTGGCCAGGTAGCCGTGCAGGGAGGCCATCAGCCGGGCGATGTTGGGCGGGCAGCAGGCGCAGGTGTACCAGGGCAGCCGCCGTGCCGCCGACTCCTCTCCGGCGCCCGTGTGCCCCGTGCGCAGCTGCAGGGGGTTGGAGTAGAAGAAGTGCCTGCCGTCGTGGGACACGGCGACGGCGACCGCGTTGTACAGCGCCCGTTCCATCTCGTCGGCGTACCGCGCGCGGCCGGTCGCCAGCAGCAGCCGCCAGTTCCACTGGAAGCTCGCGATGGCCGCGCAGGTCTCGGCGTACGCCCGGTCCGGCGGCAGTTCGTACGGATCGCCGTACGCCTCGTCGCGGTGGCGCGACCCGTGCGCCCCGGTCACGTAGGTGCGCCGGCGCACGGCGTCCTCCCACAGTCGCTCGGCGGCGTCGAGCAGTGTGCGGTCGCCGGTCTCCACGCCGACGTCGACCATCCCGGCCAGGAGGTAGAGCTGGCGTACGGAGTGCCCGGCGACCTCCGTGGCCTCGCGTACGGGCACGTGGTCCTGGTAGTAGACGGGGCCGAACCGGCCGGGCCCGAGCAGCCCCCGTCCGCGCAGGTCGAGGAACCGGCGGGCCAGGTCCAGGTAGGGCCGGTGCCCGGTCAGCCGGTACAGCTCGGCCAGGGCGGTCTCGATCTCCGGGTGCCCGCAGACCTCGTCGGCGCCACCCGGCCCGAAGCGCTCCACCAGCAGGTCGGCGAAACGGCGGGCGACGCCCACCAGGCCGGGGCTCACGCCGGTCCTGGCGGCGGCCACGGCGGCCTGGATGAGATGGCCGGCGCAGTACAGCTCGTGGCTCCACTCCGGCTTGCGCCACCGGTCCTCGGGCGCGGCGACGGTGAAGTAGGAGTTGAGGTAGCCGTCCGGCTGCTGGGCGCGGGCGAGCAACGCGGCCGTGTCGTCCACGAACGACCGCAGCCCGGCGTCGCCGGGTGAGCGCCCGAGCTCCCAGGCGGCGGCCTCCAGGGTCTTGTGGACGTCGGAGTCGGCGAACCACATGCCCGCGAACGCCTCGTCCGCCTCCCCCGCGGCGGCGCGAAGGTTGCCGATGTTCCCGGCGCCGTGCAGGTTGTCCACGCAGTGCGGGAGCGTGACCGCGGCGTTGCGCCGCTGCCACCGCCCCAGCAGGCCGTCCGGATCGAGACGGACCTGGTCCGGACCCAGCGGCCACAGCGCGGCGACCGCCCCGGGCCCCGGAGCGACCGGCCCCGTGGCGCCGTCGGGTGCTGAGGGGGCCGGCGCCTGGATCGGGCGGACGCCGGGAGCGGCGGGTGTGTCTGACAGCTTCTGCTGAGTCATGCCTCAATCTTTCGTGCGACAGGGACGTCCGTCACGCCGCCGAGGACCTGTCCCGGTTACGGCGAGGAACATGCAGCAGGAAAAAATTAGGAAAGAAGGAAAACGATTGCCGTCACGGTATCCAACCTGGATCAGGACCGTCAATAGCCTGTTTCCGCGCTGTTACAGCGAGCTTGCGGCCGATTGCGGGGCCTATAAAGTGAGGCCTAGGCAACCGGCAAGGAAAGTGGGGGAAACGTGGGGAAGTCGGAGCGTCATGCCACGATCGCCGACGTCGCGGCGCTCGCCGGGGTGTCGGTGGGCACGGTCTCCAAGGCCCTCAACGGTCGCGGGTCGTTGCGCGAGGAGACCCGGATGCGGGTGCGCGAGGCGGCCAGGCAGTTGGCGTTCGAGGCCAACGCGGGTGCGCGGAGCCTGCACTCGGGACGCACCTACACGGTCGGCATGATCACCACCGACACGATCGGGCGGTTCAGCATCCCCGTGCTGATGGGCGCGGAGGACGCGTTGGGCGCCGGGGAGATGTCGGTCTTCCTCTGCGACGGGCGCGACGACCCCATCCGCGAGCAGTACTACGTCAAGACCCTCCTCAGCCGCCGGGTCGACGGCATGATCGTGACCGGCCGGCGCACCGAGGCGCGGGCGCCCATCGGCGCCAACCTGCCGGTGCCCGTGGTCTACGCCTTCATCAGCTCCTCCGACCCCCAGGACTGCTCGGTGGTCCCGGACGAGGCGGGCGGCGCGCGCAAGGCGATCGAGCATCTCCTGGCCGTCGGGCGCACCCGGATCGCCCACATCACCGGACCCGAGCACCACGACTCCGCCCGGGTGCGCGCGGCCGCGGCGACGGAGCGGCTCACCGAGGCCGGGCTGTCCCTGGTCGCTCCACCGCTGTTCGGCGGGTGGAGCGAGGTGTGGGGACGTCAGGCCGTCGGCATCCTCCTGGCCGGCCGGACCGAGTTCGACGCCGTCTTCTGCGGCAACGACCAGATCGCCCGGGGCGTCTGCGACGCGCTGCGGGCCGCCGGGCGCCGGGTTCCCCAGGACGTCGCCCTCATCGGCTTCGACAACTGGGATGTCATGACCGAGGCCAGCCAGCCGCCGCTGACCAGCATCGACCTGAACCTCGAAGGGCTCGGCCGTTCGGCGGCCGAGATGCTGCTGGCGGCCATCAACGGCTCCCCCTCCCCGGGCCGCCACGCCCACCCGTGCCGGCTCGTGGTGCGGGAGTCCACCTCGGTGCCGCTCTCGTGACCGGCCCGGCCGCCCGGCCGTAACGGCCCGGCCGCGCCGCCGCACCCGTTCCAGTGTCTTGTTTGCGGTGACTTGCCTAGATCGTCCCTTCCAACCTAGTATTCCGGCAGAGTTACTAGGAAATGCCTGCCGCCCCTAAGGCGCGCAGTGCGGGAAGGGGCGCACCATGCCCACGACCACGCCCGCGACCCTGCCGTCCACGGCCCAGTCCGTGGACACCCTCTGGTTCACCCGCTGTCCGGTCCCGACGGCGAGCGGACTCGCCCACGCGCTCGGCTGGCTGGCCGGCCGCTACGCGGACCTGGGCGTCGACATCGGGGTCCTGCAGGACGCGCCCCTGGAGATCGCCAGGCACCACTACGACCACGACCTCGTCGGCCTGATCCGCGAAGGGGGGAACGTCCCCGCCATCGCGGCCCGCGCCGAGGGCGCCAGGACCCGCCTGATCGGGCTGACCTGGATCGACGAGGGACAGTCGATCGTGGTCCGCGGGGACTCCGCGATCGACTCGCCGGCCGCCCTGCGCGGCGCCCGGGTCGCGGTCCCCGGCTGGGCCGCGACCAGGGACACCAGCATGGCCCGCGCCATGGCCCTGCACGGGTTCAAGGGCGCGCTCGGCCTCGCGGGCCTGTCGCTCGACGACGTCGAGTTCGTCGAGCTGCCGCTCGACCCGGTGGTGCCTCCCGGGCGCGTCCGCGCCGAGCGGGCCGCGCCGCGCTTCCCCGAGCTGGACGCGCTCGCCGCCGGCCGCGTCGACGCGGTGTACGCCAAGGGCGCCGCGGCGCTGGAGGAGGCCCGCCTCCGCGGCGCCGTGGTCGGCATCGACCTGGACGCGCTGCCGGCGCGGCGCTCCAGGGTGAACAACGGCACCCCGCGGCCGATCACCGTGCACGAGGATCTGCTGCGGTCGCGGCCCGAGCTCGTGGTCGAGTTCCTGGTCCAGTCGCTGCGCGCGGCCGACTGGGCGGCGGGCGACCTGGAGGGCGTTCGCCAGGTGCTGGCCGCCGAGACCGGCTCCGGCGCCGACGGGGTGCTCCTCGCCTACCGCGACGGGTTCCACCGCACCCTGCACCCCACGCTGGACGACGAGCGCGTCGACCTGCTGCGGACACAGAAGGCGTTCCTCCAGCGCCACGGCTTCCTGAGCGCCGACTTCGACCTCGACTCCTGGATCGACCCCGACCCGCTGCGGCTCGCGTACGAGCGCGTCTCCCGGCGGGACTGACCCGAAAGGCCATGCAGTGATCAGCACACCCACGCCCGGCGGCCCCGGCTCCGCGGCCCGCCCCGCCGGACGTGCATCCGTCCGCCGCCTCCTGTTCCCGGTGGCGGTCGCCGCCCTCGGCGCGCTGCTGGCCGCCTGCGGCGGTCCCGCGGCGTCGTCCGAGACCGGGCAGGGCTCCGGACAGGGAGTCGACACCGTCCGCGTCGGCGTCATCGCCGGATCGCCCCCCGGCGTGTACTCCGCGATCGAGAACGGGTTCTTCGCCAAGGAGCGCATCAAGGTCGAGCTCGTGACCCTCAGCGGCGGTCCCGCTCTGGTGGCGGCCACCGAGGGCGGGTCCATCGACATCGCCTGGGCCGACATCTTCGCCTGGACCTCCGCCATCCAGCAGGGGTTCAAGCTGACGATCATTAATCCGGCCAACGCACTGAAGCCCGGTCAGCCGGTCAACGTCATCGTGGCCAAGCCGGGCAGCGGCATCACCTCCGCGAAGGACCTGGCCGGCCGGAAGCTCGGCGTCCCGGCGCAGGCGCTGACCACCGTACAGATCAAGAAGTGGCTGGAGGACCAGGGGCTCGACCCGAACGGGCCGAAGTACACGACGGTGCAGGACCGCACCACCTCCGGCGGGCTGGTCGCCCAGGGCACGCTCGACGCGGCGGCCACCAGCGGGGCGTACGTCACCGCCTGGCAGGCGCAGTACGGCCTGACGGTGGCCGGCGCGTTCGACTCCGGCGTCCCGGACGGCGCGGCGACCTCCGGCTACGGCGCCAAGCGCGCGTACGCCGAGGCCCACCCCGACCTGATCAAGCGTTTCGTGCGGGCCGTCCGGCAGGGGGTGACCGCGTTCCAGTCGGTCGCCCCGCTGGAGCAGAACACCCTGCTGGTGAAGTACGGCGGCGCCGACGTCGGCAAGCTGGAGTCCAAGTATCCGGGCGCCCTGCAGAAGGCCTCGGCGGCGACCAGCGGCGAGTTGCGCGGCCCGTTTGACGTGGCGGCGGAGAACAAGTGGATCGAGATCGGCGCGCGGTACGGCGCGCTGAAGCAGGCGATCGACCTCACGCCCTACCTGTGGCCCACCGCCACGGCCGCCAATCCCTGACCTCACGACGAACGCTGGGAGCTCTTCGGATGGCGATTTCGACGACATCGGTGACATCGGCGGCATCGGCGGCATCGGTCGCGTCCCCGGCCGGCGGCGCCGGACGTCCCGCGCCCCTGCTGGAGGCCGAGGACGTCCGGATGACCTACCGCAGCCGGCGGCGCGAGGTCACCGCACTGCGCGACCTGTCCCTGCGCGTCGGCACGGGGGAGTTCGTCGCCGTGGTCGGCCGTTCCGGCTGCGGCAAGTCCACGCTGCTGCGGCTCCTCAGCGGACTGCTCCCCGCCTCGGCGGGGGAGATCCGGGTGGCGGGGCAGCCGATCGACGGGCCGCCGCGGCAGGCCCGCTGCGTCTTCCAGGACTACGCGCAGTCCCTGCTGCCGTGGAAGACCGTGGCGGGCAACGTCCGGTTCGGCCTGCGGCACGCGTACGCGGCCCCGGCGGGGGACCACGACGCGCTGGTGGCGCACTACCTCGACCTGGTCGGCCTCGGTCACGCGGCCGACCGCTACCCCTGGGAGCTGTCCGGCGGGATGCAGCAGCGGGCGGCCATCGCCCGGGCACTGGCCGCCGGGCCCCGGCTGCTGCTGATGGACGAGGCGTTCAGCGGCGTGGACGCGCTGAGCCGGGCCACGCTGCAGGACGTGATCCTGCGTGCCTGGGCCGAGGCCGGGGTGACCGTGCTGTTCGTCACCCACGACATCGACGAGGCCGTCTACCTCGCCGACCGGGTCGTGGTGCTGCACCCGGAGGGCCACGGCGTGCTCGCGGACGTGCGCACGGACCTGCCCCGCCCGCGCGAGCAGGTGACCACCCGGGAGCTGCCGGACTTCCTCCGGCACCGGCGCGACCTGCTGAACCTGGTGCTGGACTGAAAGGACGCGGCCGATGGCCACAGACTCCACCGTGACGACGCCCCGGCGGGCGGGCCGCCTGCCGCGCGCGCTGCGCAGCAGGTTCTTCGGCTGGCTCGTCTTCGCCGGCGTCCTGCTCGCCTGGCAGCGCTACGCCTCCACCCATCCGTCGCCCAGGTACGCCACCGTGACCGACGTCGCCGCCAAATGGTGGAGCGAGATCCTCGGCGGGCCGCTGCCGGCCGCGATCCTGCAGACGCTGCGCACGATGCTGATCGGGTACGCCGTCGCCGCCGTCCTGGCGGTGGCCGTCGGCGTGCTCATGGCCCGCGTGCGGTTCGTCTACGTGCTGGTCGAACCCCCGCTCGAACTGCTGCGGCCGATGCCGATCTCGGCGGTGATCCCGCTGCTCATCCTCTATCTCGGCATCGACGACGCGATGAAGATCAGCGTGGTCGCACTGGCCGCGTTCTTCCACATCCTGCTGAACGCGTACTCGGGGGCGGGCTCCACCCCGCGCACGATGATGGACACCGCCCGCACCTTCGGGCTGACCTGGCGGCAGACCATGGCCGAGGTCGTGATCCCGGCCGCCGCGCCGGCCATCTTCGTCGGCCTCCGTTCGGCTCTCGCCGCGTCGCTGGTCATCTCGGTGGTGGTCGGGATGATCGCCGGAAACGACGGGCTCGGCCACCTTCTGATGATCCAGCAGCAGAGCTTCCTGGTGACCGACCTGATCGTCGGCGCGGTGACGATCGCGATGCTCGGCTACCTCCTCAACTTCGCGTTCCTGTTCGTCGAGAGACGGATCCTGCACTGGCACTTCGGCGCCACCCGCGCCCAGGACTGAGATCCACGAGAAAGAAAGAAGACCAATGACGTCGACACTGACGAGCCCCGTCCGGGAGGACGGCTGGCTCACCGCCGGAGAGGTCGTGCTGACCGGCGCCGACGCGGCCGTGCGCGCCGACCTCATCAAGGCCGTGCACCTGCTGCACCAGCTGGGCGCGCTGCGGAACCCCTACTCGGCCAACGCCAGCGTCCGGCTCCCGGGCTCCCCGGGGCATGTGCTGATCAACGCCAAGGGGCTGCCCGCCGACATCTCCGAGCGGGATTTCGGCGTGGTGACGCTGGACGGCGACCTGGTCGCCGGGAGGCTCGGCCCCGGCGTGCGGCAGGTCCTCCAGATGCACACCCTGGCCTACGCCCGCCCCGGCGTGCACGCGGTCATCCACACGCACTCCCTCCACGCCACCGCGTTCGCCCTGGCGCACCGGCCCATCCCGCCGAACTACGAGCCGCTGGTCAACCGCGGGCAGACGGTGGAGATCCCCTGCGCGCCGTACCGCGCGCGCAACAACGGAGATCTCGGCGCCTCGATCACCGCGCTCCTGGAACAACACCCGGACACCAGGGCCGTGCTGCTGGCCAACCACGGGCTGCTCGCCTTCGACGACGGCCCGCTGAGCACGGCGCGGCTGGTCGCCACGATCGAGGAGGCGGCGGCCCTGGAGATCCTCGCCGCACCCCTGGGCGGCTCGAAGCCGATCGTCCGATGAGCCGGAGCAGGACAGCAGGAGCGAACTCATGACCGACCCCGGCTCCCTCCCGCCGCTCCCCGAGCGCCGCCTGGAGATCCTCTGGTACCTGATCGCGGGCGACGGCCGCTATCCCTGGGACCCGGCCTGGAGGCGCAGAGTCGACTTCGAGTACGTCCAGGCGTGGGCGAAGTCGATCGACGTCAACGGCTTCTACGGGGCGCTGCTGGCCACCCAGCCGACGAGCGGCATGGACCCCTGGATCACGGCGGCCTCGCTGGTCCCGACCACCCGGCGGATGAAGTTCGTCATCGCCGTACACCCCTCGGTCTACACGCCGACGTCGCTGGTCAAGCTCGCGACGACACTCGACCAGAACTCCGGCGGCCGGGTCGTCCTCAACGTCGTCAGCGGCCACACCGGGCTGGAGGCCGCCGGCGTGCACCTCAAGCACGAGGAGCGGTACGAGCACACCGACGAGTTCCTCACCGTCTACCGGGCGCTCATGCGCGGGGAACGGGTCGACTTCGACGGTAAGCACCTCAAGATCCGCGGAGCCGAGGCGGCGTTCCTGTCCCTCCAGCAGCCGTACCCGCCGCTGTGGTTCGGCGGCGCCTCGCCGATCGCCCGCGACGTCGCCGCCAAGCACATCGACAACTACCTGACCTGGGGCGAGCCGCCCGCCGAGACCGCCGAACTGATCGCGGACGTCCGCGCCCGCGCGGCGCGGCACGGCCGGAGCCTCCGCTTCGGCATCCGCCTCAACCTCATCGTCCGGGACACCGACGAGGAGGCGTGGGCCGCCGCGCAGGACATGCTCGACCACCTGGACGACGACGTCGTCGCGCGGGTGCAGGCGGAGTCCGGGCGGCAGGAGTCGGTCGGGCAGGCGCGGCAACTGTCGTTCCACAAGGGCGTCAAACCCCGCTTCGCGAGGGACCTGGAGGTCTACCCGAACGTCTGGTCCGGCTTCGGCCTGATCCGGGGAGGTCCCGGGCTGGCGCTGGTCGGCAGCCCCGAGTCGGTCGCCGCCCGGATCCGCGAGTACCACGCCCTGGGGATCGACTCGTTCATCGTCTCGGGCAACCCGCTGCTGGAGGAGACCTACCGGTTCGGCACCCAGGTGATGCCGTTGCTGCCGGTGACGCACGACGACCCCGGAGCGCTGCGGCCCGCGGGGTACACGAGGCCCAAGCCTGCCGGGCCGTCGCCGTCAGGTGCGTCACAGCCGGGTTCGCCGCTGGTCGCCGCCGGCTGAACCCCGGAACTTCCCGGAACCGTCCGTACGCGGCACCGCCCTCCTCGTCGCGAAGAACGAGGAGGGCGGGCTTCATGCGGTTTTTCGCCATCACAACACCGGGCGGCTTTGTTGGCGATGGGCCGCGGGGTCGCGCCCGGCGAGGCGGGCGCTTGTGAGAAAGCCTCTCACGGCGGAATTCAACCCTCAGCGGCATCGAGGGCAAGAATTCGCCGCGTTTCGCCCAAAATGCGGCGCGCCGTCATTCGAGATGTCCGGGAATCCCGCCGCGGCCGCGAAATTCTTCTGGGCAAAATTTCCTTGATGCCGTACGTGAAACCGAATGACCTCGCCTGCCGCGCGCCTACCGTTGGGGCATGCAGCGACAGCCATACGTGAAAAGGCCGCGGTCACGTCTCAGCTACCAGGTGGCCTACGCTCTGCGTCACCCCGGAAAGGTCTGGCCGCATCTGCGGCGGGTGACCCGCGACACGCGGCTGCGGCTCACGACCGCCGACCACGTCTCGTACTACCGGGAGGTGATGCGGGCCGACATCGCGGAGATGAACGCGGACGCCGCGATCGGCAGTCACGGCAGGGAGAGCTGGCTGCGGATCGGAAAGCTGCAGTTCGACTACCTGGTCCGGCACGGGCTGACGCCGCGCGACCGCGTGCTCGACATCGGCTGCGGCAACCTGCGCCTGGGGTGGCGGCTGATCGACCACCTGGAGCCGGGCCACTACCACGGCATCGACATCTCGCCGGAGATCCTGCTGGCCGCCGCGGACACGGTCGCGCAGCGCGGGCTGCAGTCGCGGCTGCCGCACCTGACCCTGGTGAACGACCTGACCTTCGGCTTCCTCCCCGACGCGCACTTCACCGTGGTCCACGCGCACAGCGTCTTCTCCCACAGTCCGATCGAGGTGATCGACGAGTGCCTGCGGCACGTCGGGCGCGTCCTGCACCCCGACGGCTTCTTCGACTTCACCTTCGACCGTACGGAGAAGGCCGAGCACCACGTGCTGCGCGAGGACTTCTACTACCGCACCGAGACGCTGGTGCGGCTCGCCGAGCGGTACGGCCTGAAGGCCAGGTTCATGGACGACTGGGAGCGGTCCCGGCACAAGCAGTCCAAGCTGCGCGTGACCCACTGAGGGCGTCCCCCTGACGAGTCCAGTGGGGACGCCCTCAGCGGGACGCCAACAGTGGGGACGACTACAGCGTCGTGCAGACGGCGCCGTTCAGGCGGAAGACCGTGGGGGACGGATACGCCCCCTCGTTCGCGCCGACGAAGCCGACGGAGACCGAGCCGCCCGCGGGGATCGTCCCGTTCTGTTCACCGGGGACGACCCGCACGTCCTGACCCTCCGACGTCCACGTGCCGCCCGACCCGCTGCTGACGCGTTCCCCGGCCACCGGGAAGCGGAACGCCAGCGTCCAGCCGGACACGTCGGCCGCGCCGCGGTTGGTGACGGTGACCGTGGCGACGAAGCCGCGGCCCCAGCCCTGGGTCACCCGGTAACGGACCGCGCAGGCGCTGTCCGGAGGCGTGGGAGCGGTGAAGGTCACCGGGGCGGAGGGCCGCGACAGCCGTCCGGCCCGGTCCCGGGCCAGCACGTTGACCGTGTAGGCGGCGCCGGGCTCAAGACCGCGCAGCGTCAGCGAGGTGTCCCGGGTCGTGCCCAGCAGCGTGGTCTCCGTGCCCACCTGGCGGTACACCTCGTACCGGTCCGCCCGCGGTCCCCCGGCGGCGGGCCAGCTCACGGTGACGCCGTCCGCGGTGCCGCGCGCCGCAGGCGTTCCCGGGGCCGGCGCGGGCTTCGGGCCCTTCGCCGCGCTCAGCGTCATCGTCGTCACCGAGTACGGCGGCAGCGTCGTCGTGTACGGGCCGCCCTGCTCCGCCCGGACGATCGAGTCGGCCCCGCGAGTGAAGGCGTACGTCACGGGGGTCCGCCCCGAGGGGGTGAACCCGTCGTACCGGAACCGCACGGGATAGGCGGTGGCCGGATCCTTGTTGATCAGCACGACGGACAGGTCGCCGCCGGCCCGCCGTACGGCGTGCACGGCCACCTTCGGCTGGTCGGAGGCCGCCCTGATCAGGTCGTCGCCGGGGCGGGCGGCGGTGCCGAGGATCTCGATGCCGTGGTAGGAGGGGAACGGCGTGTTGACGGGGGGCTCGCAGACGCCGTCGGCGCACTGGCCGAGCGACAGGAAGCCGATGTCCTGGAAGTCGGTCTCGCCGTCGATCGTGCTGACCTTCTCGACCGTGTTGTGGGTGTCGAACCAGTCCACGGTGAAAACGCCGTTCTCCAGCGCGGTCAGGTAGGCGTCGGCGGCGAACAGTCCGGCCGCGTGCACGTTGCGCCCGATGTTGGAGGCGACCTCGGTCAGCGCGAGCGGCACGTCGCGGCCGCCCAGGGCGGCGACGTCGGCCCGCACCTGGGCCAGCATCTCGGCGAGCCTCGGCGGGGAGGCCAGCAACGCGGTGACGTCGCCGGTCGTGTCCGGGATGCTCGTGCCCGGGTACCAGTGCACGGTGAAGAAGTCGACCTCGGAGGCCAGCGCCGGGATGACGGTGTGGTTCCAGTTCGCCGAGTCGCCCGCGGCCACCACGCCGTCCGGCCAGCTTCCGGGGATGGTGAGCACCGCCCCGACCTTTATGGCGGGATCGACGGCCTTCATCGCGCGGACGTAGTCGAGCGCGTTGCGGGCGTACGCCGCGGGGCTCTTGTCCGGGTGGTCGTCGGACTCCCAGGTGGCGCCGTAGTGGCCGTTGCCGTAGAGCTCGTTGCCGATCTCCCAGTACTTCACGCCGTA
This sequence comes from Microbispora sp. H10949, assembly GCF_014161435.1. NCBI lineage: Bacteria > Bacillati > Actinomycetota > Actinomycetes > Streptosporangiales > Streptosporangiaceae > Microbispora > Microbispora sp. H10949. The sequence continues at coordinate 65,330 of NZ_JABBWZ010000017.1, forward strand.
CTTCTTGGTGACGTTGGCGTACCGGACCCAGCCGGCCGCCTCCTCCGGGGTCCCGGTCCCGTAGTTGGCGATCACCACCGGCTGGGCGCCGGCCGCCCTGACCGTGCGCATGAACGCGTCGAAGTCCGTGCCGGGCGCCACGGTCCCGCCCGGCGCCGTGTGGGTCTTCCAGTGATAGAGGTCGCCGTACGAGCCGCCCGGGTAGCGCACCACGGCGATGCCCGCCCGCCGGTACAGCCGCGCCACCTCCGGGTCGTTCATGTGCGCGTCCCAGATGGCGGCGTTGGCGCCGTACGCCGCCTCGTGGACGGCGCCGAGCCCGGCGTTCGCGTTGACCGTGACCGTGACGGCGTCGCCCCGCACCGGTGGGGCGGGCGGCGGCGGAGAACTCTGGGCGGGGGCCGCGGCGGCGAGCAGGGGCGCGGCCACGAGCGCGGCGAGCGGAACGGCCAGGGCTCTTCGCATGTAGTACTCCGGGTTGCGGGGAGGGGTGCTTCCAGTGCCACGAGGCTCCGACGATCGACCGCTGTGATCGTTTAGTCAAGCCCGGCGGCCGCCCGTCCGGCGCCGTCCCGGGGCCGGCGCCGATCAGCGCCGATCAGCGGTGTCCAGCGCCGGTCACGGCCATGATTCGTTCAGCCCCGCTCGGCCGCGGGTTCGGCGTCCCGCGGGCCGGTCACCCCGAGCCCTCCCTCGCCGTGCCCTCCCTCTCGGCGGGCCCGCAGGACGGTCGCCGCGGCGGCCACGGCCGGCAGCATGATGACCGCGGCGGCGATGTTGACCGCCTGGAACCCACCGGCGGCGAGGATCGGGCCCGCCAGCGCGGCCGCCACCGCCCCCGCGTAGCTCATGCCGGCGTCGGTGGCGCCCTGCAACGGGATCCGCAACCGGTCCGGTGCGGCGTTCGCCAGCAGGACCGACGCGGAGAGCATCGACGCCGACCAGCCCAGGCCGAGCACGGTGAGCGCGGTCGCGGTGAGCACGCTCCCGGCCTGCAGGGCGGCGGCGGAGAAACCGAGGACCACGGACACCGCCAGCGTCGCCAGACCGGCGAGGGCGACGCGGACCGGGCCGAACCGGTCGGCCAGCCACCCGAAGAGCGGGCTGAGCGCGTACATCCCCAGCACGTGCAGGGAGATCACCACGCCCACCAGCCGCAGCGACATGCCGTGGTGCTGCATGTGCAGCGGGGTCATGACCATGACCATGACCATCACCGCGTGCGCCACCGCGATCAGCACCACGCCGAGCCGGGCCGCCGGATGCCGCAGGGCCCAGCCCAGCGCGGCGCGCGCCCCGCCCGGGGACTCGCCCGGAGGAGCGCCGGGAGACGTGCCCGGGGATCCGCCGGGAGACGCGCCGGGGGATGCACCGTCCGCGTCCGTGGGATCACCCGCTCCGGCCGGCGCTGTGCTGGCCGCTGTGCCGGTCGCTGTGCCGGTCGCTGTGCCGGCCGCTGTGCCGGCCGCCGGGACGGGGGCGCGGGCCGCGCGCGGCAGGAACAGCGCGGCCACGGCCGCCAGCGCGAAGGACAGGACCGCGAACAGGTACGGTCCGGTCAGGGCGGGCAGGCCCAGCAGGCGGCCGGTGCGCTCGCCCGGCTCGCTCAGGTTGGGCCCCGCCACCGAGCCGATCGTGGTCGCCCAGATCACCAGCGACATCAGCCGGGCCCGGGTGGCGGCGGGCGCGCCGTCCGCCGCGGCGTACCGGGTCTGCAGGTTCACCGCCTGGGCGACGCCGAAGAGGGCGAGCCCGGCCAGCAGGACGACGACCTGTGCGACCACCGCCGCGGTGATGATCAGCACGGCGCCGGCCATCGCCAGCGCGTATCCCACCGCGAGTGACCTGCGCCGTCCGTACCGGGCCGCCAGAGCGGCCAGCGGGACCGCCGCGACCGCCGAGCCGAGCACGCTCGCGCCCTGGCCGAGCCCCGCGAACGAGGTGCCGCCCAGCCGTTCGACCAGCAGTCCGCCGACCGCGAATCCACCCGCGACCCCGATGCCGCCGAGCAGGTTGCCGGTGACGAGGAGCCCGATCCTGCGCGTCTGGAACCCCGCCCCGCTCACCGGCGGCCCCCTTCTGTCGGTGCGGCCCACCGTCCGGCGGACCGGCACCGATCGTACGCACTCGAACCGACACAACCCGGGCGCGGGCGGCGGCCCTCGGTCGCTGCTCCGGGCGGCGGGCCGCCCTATCGGGAAATCGTCCCATGACGAATTCGCGGCGCCGGTTCCCGGCAATTGCGGCGAGTGCGTTAAAAGGTGATGCCGAATCGGTCGCGGCCCTGACAGGGGGCCATTCGGGTTCTATCCTTGACGGCGTCCTTGACAGAACTTCTCGCGGATTGCGGGAGAAAACGTGCCCAAGACCACGTGTACGCCGCGAAGGGAGAAAGCGCGAAGCGAGATTTCGTGGGGAGAGGGGCTTCGTGATCGGGATGTCGAGTCTTTCATGGAGGTGATGCGGGCGCGCATCCGCGCCGACGCCGAGACGACAGGGGTGGATCTCCGGGCCCTGGAGATCCAGGTGAGGTTGCACCTGCCGCGGCTGAGCAGAACGGCGATCGTCGGATGGTCGCCTGACAAGGTCTACGAGGAGATCCGGCTGCCGGCCGTCGTACGGGCGGCGCAGGTGGAGCAGTCGGCGCAGGACGCGGCGCACCAGGCGCACGCCTCCGTCCTGCTGAACGTCGAGAAGGTGCGCCGCGACCTGAGTCTCTCGTTCACCGACGGGTACCGGACCCGGCTGCGCTTCGGGAAGGTCAGGCCCAGCGTCGGTCATCTCGTCCAGTCCCGCCTGCACTACCTGCACAGCGAGCGGGCCGACACCCTCCTCCAGTTCGGGCTGTTCCTGCCGGGCGCCACGATGCCGCTCACGTACGTGGCCTTCTCGCGGTGCGACCGGCAGTACGTCATGGAGGCGCTGGCGGGGCACGGGCTGCGGGTGGAGCCCGGCCGGGTGCTGGTCCTGACGAGGATGCACGGACTGGCCGGGATCCCGGCCAACCTCATGAGCCTGACCGTCGCCCGCGCCGTCAGGGAGATCAGGCTCGCGGACGCCGGCGACTACGTCGTCACCGCCTGCAACCCGATGCTCGGCTTCGACGGCGCCGCGTTCCTGGCGTCGGGGTTCGTCCCCGTCGCGCTGTCTCCCGTGGCGTACCGGTACGACGAGACGGGGCTCTTCCAGACGCGGCGGATGCCGGGGAGGTCGGTGCCGCAGCTTCTGGACACGCCGCGCAACGTCCTCATGATCCTCGGCGTCACCACGGCGGCGAAGCGGACCGTCCGGGCATTCGACGGCCTGATCACGGTGCCGCGGCGCACGCACTCGGGCGGTGAGCACGTGAGACCCCGGCAGGCGGACCTCGCCTCGCCCGAGTGGCGGGCCCGGCTCCTCGGCTACCGGCGGATGCTGGAGGCCTGCTGGTCGGACCGGACGGTCCACCCGCGCTACCAGGAGGAGCGGGTGGGCGACGGAGACCCGCGCGGGCAGTGCGGCGTGACGTCGGTCTGGCTCGCCCGCGAGTTGCGGGCCGGCCTGCTGCTCGAACCCGCGTACTGCTACGGCCGCCTGCGGGTCGGCCGCCGCGACGACGAGGACGTGAGCCACCACTGCTGGGTCGAGATCGGCCCGTCCCACGACCCCCGGCGGCTCGTCGTCGACCTCACCGGAGACCAGTCGAGGAGCGTGCCGGAGCCGATCGTCCTCGGCGAGCACCGGGCGCTGGCCGACCGGGGCCTGCGGTACGAGCCCACGACGAGGCTCGGCCTCGACGAACTGCCGAAGGACCGGGTGTGGCCCCGGTTCCTCGCGCTCGACGACCACCTGCTCGACGGCCATCCGCTCGACGGGCGATCGGAGGCCCGGCGATGAGGGCCCCGGGTCTCCTCCGGACGAGGGCGGCGGGCCCGGCGGACGCCCGGCCCTCGGTGCTCCTGCTCTCGTCCGACCTGCGGCGGAGATACGCCGAGGACGTCCTGACGGCGCTGGCCCTGCCCCGAGGGGCGGTCATCCAGTTCCGGTACAAGGCCGGTTACGTCGCGCGGGCCCTCCAGCGAGCGGTCGCGGACCGCTCGGTCGTCGGGCGGCGCTGCCTGCTCGGTTTCGTGGCCGACGCCCAGGCCCCGGCGCCCCTGTTCCCGACGGCGCAGTCCCCGACGGCGCAGGGTCCGGTGTCGCAGCCCCCGGTGTCGCAGGGTCCGGTGTCCCAGGGTCCGGTGTCGCGGTCCCCGGCGCCGCCGCCGTTCGTGGTGCCGGTGCGCCTCGCCGTGATCGTCGCCGCCGTCCGGGTCGCCGACATGTTCGTGTTCCGCCTGCGGGTTGACGACTACGCGAACCTGGACGACTTCCCCCTCACCGAGGCGGAGATCAGGGAAAGGGGCGCGTCGTTCGTCGCCGGGCTCGAAGCGGTCAACGGCGCCCGCTTCTACCCGGCCACCGCCCGGTTCCCCGACCCGCTCCCGCCACCGCGGACCCGTGCCGACGACCCGCACCTGTGGCTCGGCGTGGCCCGGCGGCTGGCGCAGCATCCCACCTTCAGGTCCTCCTACTTCGTACGGGTGGAGGAACCCGTGCTGGGCGACGACAGGAGGGCCGGGCTCGACGCGGCGGGCCGGCTGAGCCTCAGCGACAGCGACTCGGTGAAGGTGCGGGTCACGTTCTACGCGGACGGCTACTGCGAGCCGATGCGGCAGCTCGCCTGCGCGACCGACGGCACCTATCTCAAGATCTCCTCCGACTGGTCGTACGACCTGTCGCTCCGCTACGACACGGTGGAGTTCTGGCTCCAGCCCGAGGCGCTCGCCTTCGACGCGCTCGCGCGGGTGACGATCAGGCTGGCGGCGGACGGGCAGGCGGAGCAGGCGCCGGGCTCACTGACGACGAAGGTGGGCTTTCCCGTGGTCGTGCACCGGTCGCGGTCGCGGCTCTTCCTCCGGGTGTCCGCGAACGCGGCCGGCGCCTTCCTCGTCGCCCTGCCCGCCGTGCTCGGGCCGTCGTTCCCGTTGCACCTGCGGATGCTGTCCGCCGTCACCGGGGCGGTCCTGCTCGCCCTGGCGACCATCGTCATCTCCCGCGGCGGGAGGTGACGACCCCTGAAGTGGCGCCCCGCCGGAGAAGAGGTGGGGCCGCCGGGCGAACTCCCGGCACAGCTCCTCGAAGAGAGGCAGCAGTGCCGGGCAGCTCGCCGCGATCTTCCGTCTGGCCGTGATCTCGGTGCGCCGGTACGCCGCCCAGGTCGGCCGCAGCGGGTGATGGTCGGCGAGGAGCACGTTGACGTGGGGGAGCAGCTTGTCCAGCGCGTAGACGAACCTGCTCTCCGCGTCGCGCTGCGCCCGGTAGCCGTCGAGGTCCTCGACGAGCCAGGGGAACGTCCCGCCGAAGTCGCGGGCGATGATCTCCCGCGCCTCCTCCTCGCGTACGGCCTTCTTCTCCCGTTCGGCCGGGCCGGCGTAGACGGAGACGTCCCCCGCGTGGACCTCCGGCAGGTCGTGGACCAGCGCGTACCTGGCGATCCTGCCGAGGTCCAGCGCCGGGTCGACCAGCGGGGCGAGGCAGACGGCGGCCAGGCCCAGGGCGAAGGAGTGCTCCGCGTCGTTCTCCCGCCGCGTCACGTGCTGCGGCACGACGGAGGACCGTTCGATCAGGTACGGCGGGAAGACCAGCTCACGCATGACGGCCAGCAGAGCCGGCGCGTCGGCGGCGCCGGCATGGCCCGGCGGCAGCGGGGTGCCCGTGCCGTTCGCGTCGTCCCTCGCCATCGGGCCGCCCTCGCGTCGTCCGCCCGTACCGGGCCGCCGCGCCACGCGCGGGCCGTACGGGGTCGCCCCTGGGGACGTCCCCACCCACGTCCTCGCGCCTGGCCTTCGGGATCAGGGTAACCGACCGTGCGGACGTCCTCACATATTGATCATGTGGCCGGCCAGTCCGTGGATCGCCTCCTTCACCGCCTCGCCGAGGGTGGGATGGGCGTGGACGTTGCGCGCCACCTCGTGCACGGTCAGGTCCCACTGCTGGGCCAGCGTCAGCTCCGGCAGCAGCTCGGTGACGTCGGGCCCGATGAGGTGGGCGCCGAGGAGCTCGCCGTACTTCGCGTCGCTGAGCACCTTGACGAACCCGGCGGGGTCGGCGAGGCCGTGGGCCTTGCCGTTCGCCGTGAACGGGAACTTGACCACCTTCACGTCGAAGCCCTGCTCACGCGCCTGGGCCTCGGTGTAGCCGAAGCTCGCGATCTGCGGCTGGGAGTAGGTCGCGCGGGGGATCATCACGTAGTCGAGTTCCATGGTCTCGGCGCCGGCGATCGTCTCGGCGGCCACGATCCCCATCGACTCGGCGGCGTGCGCCAGCATGAGCTTGGCCGTGACGTCGCCGATGGCGAAGATGTGCGGGACGCTGGTGCGGCACCTGCCGTCCACGGCGATCGCGCCGCGCTCGGTCAGCCGTACGCCCGTCTTCTCCAGGCCGTATCCCTCGACGCGCGGCTGGAAGCCGATGGCCTGCAGGACCTTGCCGGCCTCCAGCACGGACGTCTCGCCGTTCCGGGAGACCGTGACCTTCACCTTCTCGCCGGTGTCGTCGATCGACTCGACCCGGGTGGAGGTCAGCACCTCGATGCCGAGCCGCCGGTAGCGCCGCGCGAGCTCGGCGGACACCTCCTGGTCCTCCAGCGGGACCATCCGGTCGAGGAACTCGACGATCGTCACCTTCACGCCGTAGTTGTGCAGCACGTACGCGAACTCGACGCCGATCGCCCCGGCGCCCGCGATGACGACGCTCTCCGGCAGCGTCTCGCTGAGGATCTGCTCCTCGTACGTCACCACGCGCTCGGACAGGGACGTCCCGGGCAGCAGGCGGGTCGTCGCCCCGGCCGCGACGATGCAGTGGTCGAAGGTGATCGTCCGCACCGAGCCGTCCGCGCCGCGCACCTCCATCGCGTCGGGGCCGGTGAAGGCGCCCCGGCCGTCGTACTCGGTGATGCCGTTCTTCTTCATCAGGTAGTGGACGCCCTTGACCCGCCCGTCCGCGACCTGCCGGCTGCGGCGGAAGGCCGCGCCGTAGTCGAGCGTGATCGGGCCGTCCGCCTGGATGCCGAACGTCTTGGTCTCGTTCGTGAGGATGTGGGCGAGCTCGGCGTTGCGCAGCAGCGCCTTGGAAGGGATGCATCCGACGTTGAGGCAGACACCACCCCAGTAGCGCTCCTCGACGACCGCCGTGCTGAGCCCGAGCTGGGCCGAGCGGACCGCGGCGGTGTAGCCGCCGGGTCCCGCGCCGAGGACCACGACATCGTAATGATCGGTCATGCACCGGACCCTACGCCGCCGCCTTCTCCCGCGTTCCCCGGGGCCGGATGGACGGGCCCGCCCGGGGTAGGGGCCGGTTACGCGCTAGACAGGGAGGAATGACCGACCATGAGCGAATTCGAGCGTTCCCGCAGGATGCCCGCCCCGGCCGACCAGGTCTTCCGGCAGGCGAGCGACGTCGGCGGTCTCGATCTGTGGATGCCGCGCGACCTGCACGTGCGCGAGGAGGAGCCGCCCGCGGTCACCGTCCACGAGGACCAGACGGGGGAGGACGAGCGCGCGCTGCTGCGGGCCGAGCAGGACCAGCTGCGCATGGAGTGGGGCACCCGGGACGTCGACCGGTACGCCGGCTGGCTGCAGGTGGCCGGCATCGACGACGACAGCAGCGACGTCACGGTGCACCTGTCCTTCTTCGACGAGGGGCACACGCCGCCCGCCGAGGCGATCGAGCGGGCACTCGACGAGAGCCTCGAACGCCTCGCCGAGCAGGTGCGCCACCAGGCCGCCTGACCCGCCGGACCCGTTCCCCGGAGGACGGTTCGCGGAGCCGCGCGCAGGCGCACGGCACGGCTCGCCGGGACCCCCGTGCCGCAGGGACCGCCGCGCCGCCGTGTCCATGCGCCGCCGTGTCCATGCGCCGCCGTGTCCATGCGCCGCCGTGTCCATGCGCCGCCGTGGCCGCCGTGTCCATGCGCCGCCGGGTCTACCCGCCGGTGCCGTCCGCGTCCGGCCCGGCGGCCGGGTTCCCGGCCCTGGCGGTGTCGGCATGAGCGGTGCCGGCAGGCGCGGTGCCGGGCTGAGCGCCTTCGGCCGGGGCTGTGTCGGCCGGGGCGGCGTCGGCGGGGGCGGTGGGCCGGGGCAGCGGAAGGGTGAAGGCCGAGGCCCGGGCCCCGGCCAGGCCGAGGACCTGCCTTATCCACGCCTCCAGACCCGTGGGGTCCGGCGAGATCATCCCGTTGGGTTCCGGCGAGGTCGGCGCCGTGGGGTCCGGTGAGACCAGGCCCGCCGGGTCCGGAGAGGACGGCCACGCTCCCGCACGGCCGATCGGGCGTCCGACCTCGGACGGCTCGACGGCGGGCGGTCGCGTGTCCTCGGTCATGCGGATACTCCTTGTCTTCAGCGGCATCGGCTACAGGGTGTCCCCGGCGGGGGGCGTCATCGGCATTCCCCCGTCGCCGGCCTGCCGGCCGTGCCCACGGGCCGCCGCGGGTTCAGCTTCGCACCGCCCGGGGCGGACGCCCGCGTACCTCCTCGTGATCGTTCCGCGTGTCGGCGCGCCCTCCGCCGGCCCTCCCAGGGCCTCCCGTGGACGCGGCGCGGCTGTACGGCTTCGGGTCGTCTTCCCGGGACGCGGCGGTTCATCCGCGGACGTCCGTCCTCCGCCCCGAAGGGGCGGGAGATCGGTGAGGAGGAACCCACGGAACGGCAAAGCCCTGTCCCCGATCTTGGCGTCCGACGGCGGGCGCCCCGGCGCCGCGTGTGTCCTTGGAGCCGACTCGCCCACTTCCGAGGAGGCCGAACATGAGGAAACTGCTGTATGCCGGCGCGGTCGCGCTCAGCCTGCTGGCCGCCGGATGCGGCGGTGCCGGTGACAACGAGGCGAACCGTGTCGCCAACGACCGGGTCGAAGAGCCGACCCCGGCGGAGCCCTCCGAGTATCCCTCGGGGACGGTCGCGCCGAGCACCGGAGTCCCGGCGACGCCGACCTCTCCCGTCCAGGCCACCCCGACCGGTCCCGCGCGTCTCGACGCGGCGTCCACCTCGCTCGGCACCGTGCTGGCCGGCGTGGACGGCCGGACGGTCTACCTGTTCACCAAGGACAAGGGCGGCGTCTCCGCCTGCACGCAGGCCTGCGCCGCGGCCTGGCCGCCGGTGCTCACCGCGGGCACGCCCCAGCCGGGCTCGGGAGTGCGCGCCGACCTGCTGGGGACGATCAGACGGCCGGACGGCGGCACCCAGGTGACCTACAACAAGCACCCGCTGTACTACTACGCCAAGGACCGGAAGGCCGGGGACGTGACCGGCCAGAACGTCCGCGACTTCGGCGGCGAGTGGTACGCCGTCACCCCCGAGGGGAAGAGGGCCAAGCACTGACGCCCGGGCCGTTCGAGGCCCGCCATCCGCCCTCCCGTACGGCCCCCGCCGGGCCGTACGGGAGGGCGGTTTTCCGTGTCCCTCACCACAGCCGGGGCGGCCTGTCGGCCAACCCTGAGGATCACCTGGCTTCAACTGCTCAGAGCCCACTAGGCTTAGGGGCAATCCGCCCTGTGTCCGCGGCCGCTTGATCGTTTGAGAGTGGGCTCGCGATGGCATCGGACGCGTCGTCTGTATTGGAGAACGTCCTCACCGGCATGGCCGGTCTGTTCGGCGTCGACGGCGCCGCGTTGATGCTCCTCGACGCGCAGGACCGCCTTCGCGCGATCGGTGCGACGGACGACGACGGGGTCCTGCTGGAGTCCGCCCAGGAATACGTGGGCGACGGCCCGGCCATCGCGAGCGCCGCGAGCGGCGGTCTCGTCGCGATCCACGATCTGCACGCCGATCGCCCCCTGGGGTTCCCGCACGTGGCCGTCCACGCACTCCCGGTCCGGGCCGTCCTCTCCGTACCTCTCGTCGAGGGCGGGGAGCTCATCGGCGTCCTGGACTTCTACGCCCGAGCGGGGCACGTCTGGGACCGCACAGAGGTGGAAGCCGGTTACCGCCTCGGTGAGCTGATGGTCATCGTTCTGCAGGTCCTGGCAGAGAACAGGACTGATCGCGCCCCTCTGGGGCAGTTGTGATGGCCGAATCGCCACCTCTCCCACGGCCACGGCGGTGCGAGGTGAGGTTCACGAGAGGATACGGAATGACCCATATCGATCCTGAGGCTCTTGTCGCCAGCCTGCGACGTCTGCAGAAGGACAGGTCGGCGACCGGGATCGTGCACCACCTCGAGCGCATCGTCCAGGTGGTCGATCGGCTTTTCGGCTACTCCGGCGCCGGCCTGATGTTCGCCGAGGAGGATCGCACCCTGCGCTACCTTTTCGCGACGGACGAGCGCGGCCGCAGCCTCGAACGGGCCCAGGCGGTGACGAGCCAGGGCCCGTGCGTTGCGGCGTACGTGGGGGACACCGCGGTGACGACGGTCGACGTGCGGGCCGACCGGCGGTGGCCGGCTCTGCGTGACCTGTTGCACCCCGAAGTACGCGGGGTGGCGGGGGTGCCGATCCGGCTCGGCGGTGTGCCCGTGGGCACCCTGAACGTCTACCAGGACGCGCCGCACGAGTGGCAGGAGACCGACACCCAGGCCCTCCACGCGTACGCGCACGTGATCGAGCAGGTCCTGCTCGCGTCCATGGAGGCGGACGAGAAGGCGGTGCTCGCCGACCAGCTCCAGTACGCCCTGGACTACCGGGTCGTGATCGAGCGGGCCATCGGCTATCTCATGGGCAAGCACGATCTGACCGCGTCACAGGCGTTCACGGGACTGCGCAAGCAGGCCAGGGACAGCAGACGGAAGGTATCCGAGCTCGCGGCGGAGCTGCTGGGCGAGCAGGGTCCGCGGAATGTTGCGAATCCAGACCACGTCGTCTGAGGCCGGCGTCGGGCTCGTCCTGAGCGGCGACCTGGACCTGTCGGGGGCGCCGGAGTTCCGCGCGTGCCTGGGGCAGGTCCTGGAGACCTGCCGGCCCGGGCACGTCGAGGTCGACCTGTCCGGGGTCGGCTTCCTGGACTGCGCGGGCGCCCGGAGCCTGCTGTGGGCCGACGAGCGCATCCGGAGCTGGGGCGGCAGCGTGACCTTCCACCACCCCGGCAGAAGCCCGTTGCGCCTGCTGCGGCTGCTGGGCTTCGACGCCGCGCTGTCCATCCGGGTGGCGAAGCGGGTGCCGCTCGTCCAGCCCACCGCCCAGGCCCGTCCTCGGCTCAACTGACCCGCGCCCGGACGATAGTCTGGCCGTGATGTATCGACTCGTGTTCACGCAGGTCCTGAGCCGCCTCGACGCCGAGGCCGCCCACCATCTCACGATCAGACTGCTCCGCCTGCTCGCGATGTTCCCGCCCCTCACGCGGCTGCTGCACCGGCTGCTCGCGCCGCGGGCGGAGTCGCTGCGCGTCCAGGCGTTCGGCGTCCACTTCCCCTCGCCGTTCGGGCTCGCCGCCGGGTTCGACAAGGACGCCCGGTGTGTCGAGCCGCTCTCGGCGATCGGCTTCGGGCACGTCGAGGTCGGCACGATCACCGCGCACGCCCAGCCGGGGAACCCGCGCCCGCGGCTGTTCCGGCTGCCCGAGAGCCGCGCGGTCATCAACCGGATGGGCTTCAACAACGCGGGAGCGGCCGCCGCCGCCACCCGGCTGCGCCGGGTGCGGCATCTCCCGGCGGTGGTCGGCGTCAACATCGGCAAGACCAAGGTGGTGCCCGAGTCCGAGGCCGTACGGGACTACGTGGACAGCGCCCGCAGGCTGGCGCCGCTCGCCGACTACCTGGTCGTCAACGTCAGCTCGCCCAACACCCCGGGCCTGCGCGACCTCCAGGCGGTCGACCGCCTGAGGCCGCTGCTCTCGGCGGTGAAGGAGGCGGCCGGGCGCACCCCGCTGCTCGTGAAGATCGCGCCGGACCTGGCGGACGAGGACGTGGACGCGGTGGCCGAGCTCGCCGCCGACCTGGACCTCGCCGGGATCATCGCGACCAACACCACGATCAGCCGTACGGGCGTCTCCAGCACCGAGACCGGAGGGCTGTCCGGACGGCCCCTCAAGAGCCGCTCGCTCGAAGTGCTGCGCCGCCTGCACCAGAAGGCCGGTGACCGGCTCACGATCGTCTCCGTCGGAGGCGTGGAGGACGTCGACGACGTGTGGGAACGGCTGCTCGCCGGGGCCACCCTCGTCCAGGGATACACCGGCCTGATCTACGAGGGCCCGCTGTGGCCGTCCCGCATCAACCGGCGGCTCGCCCGCCGGCTGCGGCGGCACGGATACGGCTCGGTCCGCGAAGTGATCGGCCGGACCGCCTGAACCCCGTTCTCTCGGATAGGAAGACCGTCATGAGCGTGAAGACCTACACCGTCGAAGGCATGACCTGCGGCCACTGCGTCAGCTCCGTGAAGGAGGAGGTCGGGGAGATCCCCGGCGTCACCGGCGTCGAGGTCGATCTCGGCAGCGGCCGCCTGGAGGTCTCCGGCGACGTCACCGACGACGCCGTGCGCGAGGCCGTGAAGGAGGCCGGTTACACCCTGGTGTGACCCGGCCGGCCTCTGTGGCGGAAGGGCCGAACGCGATCTTTTCGGGGGGAAAGTGCGAGATCATGCATGGGCGACGTCTCGCAGCCCGCCCCGACGAGAACTGGTAAGCGTGACACCCCCATGAGCGCCATCTACGACCAGGCCGACGGCGAGAGGATCGCCGTGGCCGACAGCGGTGATCTCGTGAGCATCGTCAACCGCTCCGGGAGGATCGTCGTCGCGAAGAAGGACGTCCGCAGGCTCGCGGAGCGGATCCTCGCCGCGGCGGGCCGGATGGCCGTCGTCCTGTTCCCGCCCGCCCTGCGGAAGGACACCCTGTCGGTCGCCGCACGGTCCGGCGGCTGGACGGTCCGCGTCTCGCCGAAGAACGGCGCACGCGTGCTCGCGGAGATCGACCCGCAGGGGCTCGGGCCGGACGACGCCTACGAGTTCGCCGCCGCCGTCGCGGTGGCCGCCCACCACATCGGCGACGCCGCCCACGCCGACCTGAGCCTGACCACGAGGATCCGGGAGGTCATCGAGGCCCACCGGGACCTCGACACCGAGAAGATCGCCGCCGCCATCGTGGCCGAGGTCCTCGACGGCGCCTGACCGTCACATGCTGGGGCGGGTGGAGTCGGCGGAGAGGCTCAGCTCGTGCAGGTGACGCATGACCTCCTGGACGGTGACGATCCCCGGGCGGTGCCGGCGCCGGCCGGTGCCGCCGCGCTGCCAGGGCCGGGGCCCCGAGAGCGGGCGATACTCGACGCCGATCGCGTCCAGCCGCCCGAGATGCCTGCCGAGACGGCGGGCGAAGTCCTCGGACGCGGGCGGGCCGCCGGTCCAGGCGACCTCCGCCGCCGCGCAGCCCCGGGGCCAGGCGCGGTAGTCGAGCGAACGGCCGTCCGGGATGCGCTCGCTCCACAGCTGGAACTGCGTCCCGACGACCCGGGCCCGCTCCTCGGGCGACCACGACGCGGGCGCCGGCTCGAACGCCGCCACGTCGGCCACCGTGATCGCGTCACCCAGGCCGGCCGGCTCCTCGGGTGAGGCGGCCTCGGCGTAGTCGAAGTACATCGGGAAGACCGGCGTCGCCACCACGTCGTGCCCCGCCGCGGCGGCCCGCCGGGCGACGTGCTCGCCGCGCCACGGCATCACGATCGTGTCCGGCCTGAGCCCGCCGCTGACGAACGCCTCGTCCCACACCACCGCCCGGCTGCCGCGCTCGGCCAGCGCGTCGGCCAGCCGCCGCAGGAACCACGCGTGCAGGTCGCCCGTGCTCTCCAGCCCCAGCGACGCGCGGTACGCCGAGATCTCGGCCGAGGCGGCCCAGTCGTCCAGCACGCACTCGTCCCCGCCGATGTGGAAGTACGGCACCTCGCCCAGGGCGTCGGCGATCTCACCGAAGACGGTGAGCAGGAAGTCGACGGTCGCCGGAAGCGGGGAGAGGATCGCCGGCGAGATGCCCCACCGGTCGAGCACCCGGTAGCGCTCGCCCGGTCGCGACGCGAGCGCCGGATAGGCGGCCAGCACGGCCGAGGCGTGTCCCGGCACGTCGATCTCCGGCACGACGACGACCGCCCGCGCCCGGGCGTAGGCCGCGATCTCGGCCAGGTCGGCGAGCGTGTAGTGACCGCCGTGCGGGACGTCATCGAAGGCGAGGTCCTCCCCGTGATGGCTGACGACCGTGCGAGGGCGGTGCGAGCCCACCTCGTGCAGCAGCGGGAACGCCCTGCTCTCCACCCGCCAGCCCTGGTCGTCGGCCAGGTGCAGGTGGAGCCGGTTCAGCTTGTGCGACGCCATCAGGTCGATCATGCGCAGCACCTCCCGCTTGGGCAGGAAGCTGCGGGACACGTCGAGATGCGTGCCGCGCCAGGCGAAGGCCGGTGCGTCCGCCACCCGCCCGCAGGGGAGGGTCCAGCGTGTCCCGGGCGGAAGGGCCGACCGGAAGGCCTCGTCCGGCAGCGCCTGCCGCAGCGTCTGCGCCGCGTAGAAGGCGCCCGCCCGGTCCCCGGCCGCGATGCGCACGCCGTCCGGGGCGATCGTGAGCACGTACGCCTCCGGTCCGAGCCGGGGGTCCTCCTCCACCCGCAGGGCCGCCGTGGCGGCGTCGCCGGGCCGCGGGTCGAGCACGCCGAGCGCGAGCCGTACGGCGTCGCAGAGGGCGGCCGGGCCCGACACGACGGCCCCGGGTGCGATCTCGGCCGTCCCGGCGCCCGTCTCGATCGACCTCGGCAGGGGAAGCAGGTCATCCATCCCGCGATGATGCCAAACCCCACCGACAGGCACGACACGGCGTCCACAGGCCGGCCGGAGTCCCCGGCGGCCGCCTCTACTGAGTGGTGAGGTAGGCCTTGAGGCCCTTCGCCAGCGACTCGGCGATGGTCTGCCGGAAGCTCGCGTCCCTGAACCTGCGGGCCTCGCCGGCGTTGCGCATGTTGCCGCACTCGATGAAGATCTTCGGCACGGTCGACAGGTTGAGCCCGCCGAGGTCGCTGCGGTAGTTCAGCGCCTGCCTGCCGATGTAGGTCGAGTACGGCAGCCCGGTGCCGTTGTGGAAGGCGTCGCGGACCTTCCGGCCCAGCCGCTGGGAGTCGCCGACGACCGGGTCGACCGGCCCGCCGATCTTCTTCGGCATGATGACGTGGAACCCGTGCGCGCCGGGCGCCGCTCCGTCGCCGTGGATGGAGATCGCGGCGTCCGCGTGCGCCTTGTTGCCGATCGCGGCCCGCTGGTTGATGCACGGGCCCCAGCCGGTGTTGTCCGCCCGCGTGAGCCTGACCGTCGCGCCCTGGTCCCGCAGCAGCCGGGCGAGCCGGTTGGACACGTCCCAGGTGAAGGCCGCCTCGGTGTAGCCGTCGTTCGTCGACGTCCCGGTGGTGTCGCAGGCCTTCCTCTGGGTGAGGATGTTCACCTGCCTGTTGATCTCCCGGGTGTGCCGGAAGTTGCCCCCGTTGTGGCCCGGGTCGATCACCACGATCTTGCCGCTCAGCGGCCGGGCGGCGGACTCGGACGCCGTACGGGTGACCGGGCTGGCCGTTCCGGTGTCCGGGGCGGCCGGCGTGCCGTCAGCGGAGCCCGCAGCGGTGCCGCCGGCCGTGCCCGAGGCGGTGTCCGGGGCCGCGGCCGGCGGAGAGGCGGCCGGGGCCGCGGCCCCCGTGCCGGTGGCCTCACCGCCGCCGCAGGCGGCGGCGCCGAACCCGCACAGGGCCAGGGCTGCGGCGGCGAGCGGGCGTCTGATCACGCTGGAAGTCCCTTCCCGGAGGTGTGGTCTCACCAACCTAACCGGAAGGGGCTCGTGATCAGACCGTTATGCCGGGAACCTGGCTATCCAGGCCGGCTCGGGGATCTCCTGCCGGTGCAGGAGGGCGGCCAGCTCACGGGCGTCCTCGGCGTCGAGGCCCAGCACCACACGGGGCCGTCCCCACGGATGGTCGATCGAGTGGGCGACGTAGCTCGCCACCGACTCCGCGACGTCCTCGCCGTCCAGCCCCCGGCTCTCCCGCCAGTGCGCCCAGGCCCGCTCCAGCTCGACCGCGGCCCGCTGGGCGCAGGAGACCAACTCAGGATCACGCATGAATCCCCCCGATTCTCGGTCACCGGCCCGCGGGAAGCCACTCGGCGACCCGCCGGGGGGCCGGCGTCACGGCCGCAGTCAACACCGGCCGCGAGGGGACACGTCGCCGGTTGACCTAGCTTTTGGCGTCGCTTGGCGCGGGGCCGGTGCTGCGCCGTACGACGAGCTGGGGGGTCACCTGCCGCAGCCGCGCGGTCTGGCCCGGCTCGGTGATGCGGTCGCTCAGCAGCGCCGCCGCCGAGCGGCCCATGGCCCGCCGGGGCTGGTCCACGCTGGTCAGCGAGATGTGGGTGACGGACGCCAGGTGCGTGTTGTCGTACCCGACGACCGACAGGTCCTCGGGCACCCGCAGGCCCAGCTCGCTCGCCGCGGACAGCACGCCCATGGCCACGATGTCGTTCGCCGCGAAGATCGCCGTCGGACGGGGTTCGCGCCGCAGCAGCGCCAGCGCCGCGCGCCGGCCGCCCTCCTCGCTGAAGTCGCCGTGCTCGACCATGATGTACGGCGCCAGGGCGTGGCGGCGCATGGCCACCAGGTATCCCTCGCAGCGGCAGCGGGCCGCCGACGACGGAGCGCCCTCGATGTGGGCGATGCGCCGGTGCCCCTGCTCCACGAGGTGGTCGACGGCGAGGCGGGCGCCGTACTGGTCGTCGTCGACGACGATGTCCACGCCCTCGAGTTCGACGTCGCGCTCGCCCACCACCACGGTCGGGGTGTACGCCGCGGCCTCGGCCAGCGTGTCGCTGGAGGGCGCGACGCCGAGCAGGACGAGGCCGTCCACGCGCAGTTCCAGGAAGGCCTCCACGGCCTCGTCCTCGAACGCCGGGTCCCAGCGGCCGCTGCCGATCAGCAGCCGCAGCCCGTCGCCGTGCAGGCTCTCCTGCAGGCCGTCGAGGAACTCGGCGTAGAACGGGTTGTGCAGGTCGGCCACGAGAGCGCCCACCAGGTGGGTCCGCCCCTCGACGAGGCTGCGCGCCACCGCGTTCGGCCGGTAGCCGAGCTCGCGGGCGGCCTGCAGCACCGCTTCCCTGCGGTGCTCGCTGACGTGCGGGGAACCCCGCAGTACGAGTGACACCAGCGACTTGGAGACGCCGGCGCGTTCGGCCACGTTGCGGATCGTGGGACGTGGCCGAGGGCTGAACCCGTCGGACAGTCCGCAGTCGGGTATCCCGACCCCGGCGTCTTTCCGGGCAGTGGTCTGCATGGACGGTCCTGACATGGTTCTCCCCACGATGCGTGGACGTGCACCTGACACACCAAACGATCGAGTTGCCCTGAGGGTACGGGTTGACCGCCTTAAGAGCGCCTTAAAGCGGGATCATTCCTTCCCAGCGGGTGTGGGAAGGGTAGCCGGAACGCGG
The DNA here is from genome assembly GCF_014161435.1 of Microbispora sp. H10949. Lineage (NCBI taxonomy): Bacteria > Bacillati > Actinomycetota > Actinomycetes > Streptosporangiales > Streptosporangiaceae > Microbispora > Microbispora sp. H10949. Next base: position 82,767 of record NZ_JABBWZ010000017.1, read on the forward strand.
GTACGGCGCCCGCCGCGGATGCGGTTCCGGGGTCGACCCTTGATCTGCCCGATCCCCCCATAACGAGGACGATTCGCTAGGGTGCGGGATGTGGGTGCCACACGCCAAGCGGAGGAGGGCGCACGGCCGGCGCGGCGCAGGCTGAGCGTCGACAGGCGGCGGGAAGAGCTCATCGCCGCGGCGCTGGAGCTGTTCAGCAGGCATGACGCCGAGGACGTCTCGATCGACGACGTGGCGGTCACCGCGGGCGCTTCCCGGGCGCTCGTCTACCACTACTTCGGGGGCAAGCAGGAGCTCTACGTGGCCGCCCTGCGCAGCGCCGCCGCCGAGTTACAGGCGCGGTTGCAGCCGCAGAGCGAAGGCGGGCCCCTGGAGCGGCTCGCGCTGGGCCTGACGCGCTACTTCGACTTCGTGGAGGAGCGCGCGGCCGGGTTCGCCGCGCTGCTCAGGGGTGGCCCGGCCAACCGCGCGGGCGAGATCGGCGAGATCGTGGACGGCGTGCGGCAGCGCATGCTCCGCATGATCACCTATGAGCTGGGCGTCGAGACGCCCGGCCCGGCGCTGCGCGTCACGCTGAGGTCGTGGATCGCGTCGGTGGAGACGGCCGGGCTCGACTGGCTGGAGCACCGCGACATGGCGCGGGACGACCTGGAGCGGCTGCTGGTGGGCCAGGTGGTCGCGCTCCTGGAGGTGGCCGGTGGGCACGACCCCGAAGTCGGGACGCTGCTGGGCTCTCCGGCGCTCGTGCCGGGTGGCGAGCCGGTCCCCTGAACCGGATCAGGTCAATCGCCGAACGGGCCGGTCTGATCGCCGAACGGTCGGGTGCGCTCCCCGTACGGGGACGGCGAGGGCGCCTGCTCCGGGCGTTCCGGTAAGGATCGGATCGCCGTGGAGGCAGGGAAGAAAGGCGCACGGGACAGCGTGCGCGGGGAGGCGCCGGGCGGGCGGCGCCGGCCCCAGATCCCTCCCGTGACCGGTGATCGGTCACGGGAGCATGGTGGGCGCGCTCACATCCCCGACGCGAGCGCGCCGTCGTTCCCCCGTGACGCGGCGGCCACGTCCTACTCGGACCGCTGCTGCGGAATCCCCGCGAGCAGTGCGCGGACCTCGGTCTCCCGGTACCGCCGGTGACCGCCGAGGGTGCGGATCGACGTCAACTTGCCCGCCTTCGCCCACCGCGTGACGGTCTTCGGGTCGACGCGGAACATCGTGGCGACCTCCGCCGGGGTGAGCAGTGGCTCGGCCTCGGGTGTACGAGCTGACATTTGTGCGGCCTCTCCTCCGTGTGGACCGTCGGCAGCGATCCTCCGACTTGTCTGACGCTCGTGCCGCTCCGTACAGCACAATGCTGTCGGCGCGGCACTGTCACGGATGTCCGTCAATGATCCAAAAACGTGCGGTTTCTAGGATCATTTACGGCATCACCCGATGTGACCATACAGCCACGTAGCGCGATTGGCGAGCCCTCCGGGCACAACGTCTCGACCACGGGTTGATGTCACGCTGGGTGATTCTAGCGACACGTTTCGTGGTATCGCAGTGAAAACGGCAAACTACTCAGTTCGTAGATGTGTGATCGACTATCCCATGACCAGAATCTGCAGGTCGGGGCGTGTTGATGACCCTCAGTTTGCCGATTCGAGGGCGCGGATCGACCTCCAGCGGACAATCACCCGCTGATACATCGCGAAGGCAAGTTCTTCCTGACCCGTATCCAGGCCCGCCAGGGCCGCGGCGACCTCCGCGACGGACTGGTCGCCCTGGAGCGTCCGGTCGTCCATCAGGTGGACGAGGCCGCCGTAGTCGAGCTCGACGAGCGAGTGGGGATGGAACTCCTCCAGCCAGCGGCCGATGTCCTCCACCTCGGTCAGCGCGGCGACCTGCCCGACATGGCGGCGGATGACCACCAGGGCCCGGGCCACCCGGCGGCGGGCCTGCGCCATCGAGGTGACGTACAGCATGTTCCTGGGCGGCGCGGCGGTGGTCTGCGAGACGGGCTCGGCCGGCTGCTCCGAGCCCAGCACGAGCCAGCGCTCGGCCGAGTCGAACGGCACGAACCACGCGGTCGGGACGTGCCAGGTGCTCGTGCGGATGTAGGTGCGCAGGGACTCCTCCCCGCGCTTGAACCGGTCGAAGTCGTCGGCGGTCTGCTCGGCGATGGCCTGGGGGACGAACCGGGAGGCCAGCCTGACCGGCGTGCTGCCGCGGAAGGAGGCGAACGCCAGCCACGACCGGAGCCTGCTCTGCCAGGGGCAGACGTAGAGCGTCTCCTCCACCCGCCGCAGGTAGGCGTTGGGGCTCTCGCGCTCGGGCGCGGGCAGGGGCGGGACGCTCAGCAGCCGGCGGACCGCCTCGCCGTGCTCGACCTCGAGCGCGCCGGCCCGGCGCGGCCGGTCGCGCGACCCGGCGTACCGGGCCCACCGCGCCCGATCCTGAGGGGTGAAAGCGGTCAGCGGCTCGTACACACGGAGATAGGCGGCGTAGGGGAGCACACCAGAATCGTGCCATGTCGGGGGAGGAACGCGCAGCACTGTCCCGGTTTTTCATGATCGTTTCATGGCCGGGTCGGCTAAGCTGGAGGCGAATCGCCGCGACGAGGCGGCGTACACGATCAGGAGTCACTACCGTGACCGACGTTTTCGGGCTGTCCCACAAGGAATCCGGCTCGGGTGACGGCGTCAACCCCGTTCAGCCGATACGGCACGAGCAGGTCGTCTTCTGCACCGACGAGCGCAGCGGCCTCTACGCGATCATCGCGATCTACAGCACCGCCCTCGGACCGGGGCTCGGCGGCACCCGGTTCTATCCCTACGAGAGCGAGCAGGCCGCCCTTGCCGACGTCCTCAACCTCTCCCGGGCCATGGCGTACAAGAACGCGCTGGCCGGGCTCGACCACGGCGGCGGCAAGGCCGTGATCATCGGTGATCCCTCGGCCGACAAGAGCGAGGCGCTCCTGCGCGCGTACGGCAGGTTCGTCCAGTCGCTGGGCGGCCGCTACTACACCGCCTGTGACGTGGGCACCTACAGCGAGGACATGGACGTCGTGGCGCGGGAGTGCTCCTACGTCACCGGCCGGACCCCGGCGCACGGCGGCGCCGGAGACTCCTCCATCCTCACCGCCTTCGGGGTCTTCCAGGGCATGCGGGCCGCCGCCGACCACATGTACGGCACCTCGTCCCTGAGGGGCCGGCGGGTCGGGGTCGAGGGGGTCGGCAAGGTCGGCCGCCGGCTCGTCGACCACCTGATCGAGGACGACGCCGAGGTCGTCGTCTGCGACGTCGACGAGCGGGCCGTCGAGTGGGTGCGGCAGCGCCATCCGGCCGTCGAGGTCGTGCCCGACGCCGCCACGCTGGCCGCGTCCGACATCGACGTGTACGCCCCCTGCGCGCTCGGCGGGGCGCTGGACGACGAGACCGTCCCCCGGCTCAAGGCGAAGATCGTCTGTGGCGGGGCGAACAACCAGCTCGCGCATCCGGGCGTCGAGAAGCAGCTCGCCGAGCGGGGCGTCCTGTACGCCCCCGACTACGTCGTCAACTCGGGCGGGGTCATCCAGGTGGCCGATGAAATCGGGGGATTCGACATGGAACGCGCCCGCGCGCGGGCCGCGATGATCTTCGACACCACCCGCAGGATCTTCCGGTCGGCCGAGGAGGAAGGGGTTCCTCCCGCGGTCGCCGCGGATAGGCTGGCGGAGCGCAGAATGTCGGAAATAGGTCGGCTTAGGGGGATTTGGCTCCGGCGCTGACCGCCGCCGCTCTTACGACGTACCGAGCGGCGCACAAACCAGGTACGGTAATAGGCGAACGAGAGACTGACGCCTGAAGTCAGGTGGCGTCGGTGCGCGGTGCGTTAGTGACGAGGGGTCGGGCACGACCCCGCATGAGGGGGTCGAGCCAATGGGGCGCGGCCGAGCCAAGGCCAAGCAGGTCAAGGTCGCCCGTCAGCTGAAGTACAACAGCGGCGGGACGGATCTTGAGCGCCTGCGCGCGGAGCTCGGAGTCGTGGACGCCGACGATTCCGGCCACAGTGACGAGCATGACCCTTACGACGAGTTGGCTGATCGCTACAGCGATTACGCGGCCGTCGACGACGATGACGGCGACGACGGCAGCCCCGGGCGGCGCTGAGCCGTTACCGATCGCCAGTTGAGTGACCCGGCGGGGACCGTTCCCCCGCCGGGTTGCTGACTCATATGCGGTGATCAGCGTGTCCGCGACCTGCGACGCGCCTTCACGCGAGGTGGTACGCCCGGTTGTGTGCGTGCCCGCCTCGCGCACTCGCCACGTCGGCCTGTTCGGGGAGCGCCCGGGGACGCCCGCGTTCTTCCGCTGACGGGCACCCTGCGACGGGAGCCGAGGCGAGCCCTCGCCGCCGGTCGGGGTGAACGGCGGGCACGCCGTGAGACGTGTCACACACCGGCCGCCGGACGACGCGGGCTCACCGACGGAAACGCGCCCGCCCCTCTCCGGCGACGATCTCGCCCAGCACCCAGGCGGGCAGGCCGCGGCCGGTCAGCAGCGCCAGCGCCCTGTCGGCCTCCGCCGCCGGGACGATCGCGCACATTCCCACGCCGAGGTTGAACGTCCTGTCCATCTCCTCCTGTGGCACGCCGCCGTGGCCGGCCAGCACCTCGAAGATCGCGGGAGGCGTCCAGGAGCTCCGGTCGAGCACGGCGTCGGCCGTCGCGGGCAGGGACCTGGCCAGGTTCGCCGCGAGCCCGCCGCCGGTGATGTGGGCGAGCGCGTGCACCTCGGTCTCCCGGATGAGCGCCAGGCAGTCGAGCGAGTAGACGCGGGTCGGCGTGAGCAGTTCCTCGCCGAGCGTGCGGCCCAGCTCGGGCAACTCCCGCTCCAGGTCCAGCCCGGCCTTCGCGATCACATGCCGGACCAGCGAGTAGCCGTTGGAGTGGACGCCGCTGGAGGCCAGCCCGAGCACCACGTCCCCCGGCACCACCCGGTCGGGCCCGAGCATCTCGTCGGCCTCGACGACCCCGGTGCCGGCGCCCGCGAGGTCGTACTCGTCGGGGCCCATCGCGCCGGGATGCTCGGCGGTCTCGCCGCCGACCAGCGCGCAGCCCGCGAGGCGGCAGCCTTCGGCGACGCCGCCGACGATGTCGGCGATGCGCTCCGGCACCACCTTCCCGCAGGCGATGTAGTCGGTCATGAACAGCGGCTCGGCCCCGCACACGACGAGGTCGTCCACCACCATGCCGACGAGGTCGATGCCGATCGTGTCGTGCTTGCCGAGCCGCTGCGCCAGCATGACCTTGGTGCCCACGCCGTCGGTGGACGTGGCGAGCAGCGGCCGGCGGTAACGCAGGAAGGCCGAGGCGTCGAAGAGCCCGGCGAAGCCGCTGGCGTCGTCGACGACCTCGGGCCGCCGGGACCGCGCCACCCGCGACTTCATCAACTCGACCGCGCGGTCGCCCGCCTCGATGTCGACGCCGGCGTCGGCGTAGCTGGTCATCGCTGGGCCTCCAGCACGAACTTGCCCACCCGGTCGTCCTCGATCGGGATGGGGTACTCACCGGTGAAGCAGGCGCGGCAGAGCCGGTCGGCGGGCAGCGTCGTCGCCCGGGTCAGCCCGTCGAGCGAGATGTAGCCGAGGGAGTCGGCGCCGAGCGAGGAGCGGATCTCCTCCACCGACAGCGACCCGGCGATCAGCTCCGCCCGGGTGGCGAAGTCGATGCCGTAGAAACAGGGCCAGGCGACCGGGGGCGAGGAGATCCGGACGTGCACCTCGGTGGCGCCCGCCTCGCGCAGCATCTTCACGATCGCCCGCTGGGTGTTGCCGCGGACGATCGAGTCGTCCACGACCACCAGGCGCTTGCCCTCGATGACCTCGCGCAGCGGGTTGAGCTTGAGCCGGATGCCGAGCTGGCGGATGGTCTGCGACGGCTGGATGAAGGTGCGGCCGACGTAGGAGTTCTTCACCAGGCCCTGGCCGTACGGGATGCCGCTCTGCTCGGCGTATCCGATGGCGGCCGGGGTGCCGGACTCGGGCGTCGGGATGACGAGGTCGGCGTCCACGGGGTGCTCACGGGCGAGCACGCGCCCGACCTCGACCCGGGTGGACTGCACGCCGCGCCCGGCGATCGTCGTGTCGGGCCGGGCGAGGTAGACGTACTCGAACAGGCAGCCCTTCGGCTCGGCCACCGCGAAGCGGCGCGAGCGCACGCCGCGCTCGTCGATCGTCAGCAGCTCGCCGGGCTCGATCTCCCGGATGAACGACGCGCCGACGATGTCGAGCGCCGCGGTCTCGGAGGCGACCACCCAGCCGCGCTCCAGCCTGCCCAGCACGAGCGGCCGGATGCCCTGCGGGTCGCGGGCGGCGAACAGCGTGGTCTCGTTCATCCAGACGAGCGAGTAGGCGCCCTTGACCTCCGGCAGCAGTTCGGCCGCGACGTCGTCCACGGGGCGCGAGGCGTCCTGCGCGAGCAGCGCGGTGAGCACCTCGGTGTCGGTGGTGGCCCGCATCGCACCGGACGTGAGCCGCTCGGCGAGCTGCGCGGTGTTGATCAGATTGCCGTTGTGGGCGAGCGCCAGCCCGCCGCCGTCGGTGGAGCTCAGCGTCGGCTGCGCGTTCTCCCAGACGCTCGATCCCGTCGTGGAGTAACGGCAGTGCCCGATGGACAGGTGCCCGCGCAGGGTGCCGAGGATCGACTCGTCGAAGACCTGGGCCACCAGGCCCATGTCCTTGTAGACGAGGATTCGGCTGCCCTCGCTGACCGCGATGCCCGCGGACTCCTGTCCACGGTGCTGCAGCGCGTAGAGGCCGTAGTAGGTGAGTTTGGAGACGTCCTCCCCAGGCGCCCATACGCCGAAGACGCCACAGGCGTCCTTCGGAGCGCGGTCCTGGGGGTCGAGGTCATGGCCCAGCCGGCCGTCGCCCTTCAACACACAGTCGAGTCTATTCAGGCATTGACGCTGCTCAAACCGGCGCATGCCCTTCGGCCGCCGTAACCCTCAACCGCTCTTTGCCGTGTCGTCCCTGCTCACACCGTGATTCCGGGAGAGCCTGAGGGCCGCGGCAGAGGCCAGAATCACGTACGGGAGGGATCATCGTGGCGAGACCCGGCGACCCCGGGCCCCCGTGCGGGCCGTACGGCGGGCCCCCGTACGGGGGACCTCCTGGCGGGCCTCCTCACGGCGGGCCGCCCTATGGCGAGCCCCCTTCCGGTGAGCCTACGGGCAGGCCACCGTACGGCGGGCCGTTGCCGCCGCCCTGGGGGCCGGACGGTCCCGGCGGGCCCTGGGGACCCGGAGGGCCGGGCGGCGGGCCCGGTGGTGGGCCCGGTGGGCCCGGTGGACCCGGTGGCGGCCTCGGCACGGCGGCGCTGGTGCTCGGGATCTGTTCGCTCGTCCTGCTGCTGTTCTGCGGCGTCGGGACGGTCCTGGCCGTCGTCGGGCTGGTCCTCGGCATCGTGGCGATCGCCAGGAACTCCAACAGGCGCAGAGCCACCGCCGGGGTCGTGCTGAACGCGCTGACCCTGGTCCTCGCCCTGATCCTCGGCGTGGTGCTCTACAACTGGTTCCAGAGCCGGCGCCTCGGCGAGTGCTTCGACTCCCGGCTCTACCCCACCCAGGAGGACGCGCGGCGCTGCGTGGACGACAGGCTCGGCCGGCCGCGGTGACCCCGGCGAGCCCGTCACCGCGCGCCTCGGGGTCGCCGCATGACAGGCCGGTGGCGGCGGAGCGTCCTGGCGTAAGGCCATGCCAGGGCGCCGGAGCGCGAGGTCACGCCAGCGGCAGGAGCCAGGACAGGTCGGCTCTGGCGCCGCTGGCCGCGATCTTCCCGGCGTCCGTCGCGTCGGCCCAGGACAGGCGGCCGGTGGCCAGTTCGAGCCAGGTGCGCGGATCGGTCTCGATCACGTTGGGCGGAGTGCCCCGGGTGTGCCGGGGCCCCTCCACGCACTGCACGGCCGCGTACGGCGGGACCCGCACCTCCACCGACCGCCCCGGCGCCCGCGCGGCCAGTTCCTCCAGCAGGTGCCGTACGGCGGCGCGGGCGGCTGTCCTGACCGGTGCCCGCCCGGCCTCGAAGGCGTCCAGCACGGCCCCCACACACACGCCGGCCGCCCTGGTCGCGGGGCCGTCGTACGGCGGCCGTCCGAGATCGGCGAGCTGGGCGTCGAGCGCCTCTCTGATCTTCTCGGGGTCGAGTCTGCGTGCCGGCACCGGCCCATTGTCCCGGATCCCGGCCCGCGGCCCGGCTCCCCGTCGGGTCGCGTACGCGCCGCGGTCCGGGCCGCGCGGCTCGCCCTGCCCGGCGCCCGGCCGTCCGGCCGGGGCTATGAACTTCGGGGGACGGTGCGTCGATCCTCCTGGCGGTCCGGGAGCGGGTCCTGACCGAGGATCCGAGTGCCGTTGGCGGCGGAGGCGCGTACCGCGGCGAAGCCCGAGTCGATCATCTCGCTCTCGTAGGAACGCAGCCCCGGCGGGCCGCCGCAGGCGAGAGCGGCGGTGAGCCGCGCAGCGTCCTGGAGGGCGAGGTTGGCCCCGGCCCCCGCCGCCGGGCTCATCGCGTGGGCCGCGTCGCCGAGCAGCGTGACGCGGGTGGTGCGCCAGGGGTCGACGGGGATGCTGGTGCGCAGCGCCAGCGGGACGATCTCCCGCCAGTCTTCGAGCATCTGCCGGACGCGGGGGTGCCAGCCGTGTGTCATCTCCATGACCAGGGATTTGAGCTGCTGCTGGGTCATGCGGTGGAGATCGGGCGGGAGTTCGTCGATCCGGGCGCTGAAGGAGCAGGTGGCGTAATCGCGGGTGCGGGCGACCCCCACCACGCGGTGGCCGGGTCCGGTGACCGCGCTGAACACGTTGTCCAGGTCCTCGGTCAGGCTGCGGGAGATCTTGCCGTAGAGCTGTGCGAGGCCGGTGCCGACGACGCGGGCGTGCGGCAGGTACTGCCTGCGGACCGTGGAGTTGACGCCGTCGGCGCCCACCAGCACCTCGCCGTCGGCCGTGGTGCCGTCGTCGAAGTACGCGGTCACCCGTCCGGCCTCGTCCCGGAAGGCGGTGAGGCGCCTGCCATAGCTGATCATCTCGTTCACGTCCGCCAGCAGGACGTCGCGTAACTCCTGCCGGTCGACCGACAGGTGCCGGCCGCCGAAATCATGCTCTTCCACAACGTGGAGTGCCGTATCGAAACGCACGAACCGGGCCTTGGGCGCGTGAGCGCCGGCCAGGAACGCGGATGCCCGCGTGGGCGCGAGCACCGATGTCAGCGCGTCGATGCCCAGGTCGCCCAGATGCAGACGGTAGCCCTGGCCGCGGACCACGGGCGAGGGATCACGCTCGTAGACGGCCACGTCGATGCCGTGCGCACGCAGTCCGTTGGCCAGGGCCAGGCCGCCCAGGCCCGCTCCGACGACGATCACTCTCATCGCGGCCCACCGCCGAAGCCGGCCGCGTGCTCAGCGGCCCATCGCGACAGCGGCATGGCCGGAGCAAGGCGTTCCATGGCGGAGTCCGCCCGGACGAGCCGCTCCACGAATCGCCTTCCGGCGTTCCCTGTGGCGCCGGAAACCAGATGGGTGCTCATGCGTTCACGATCGCCTCGGCACGGCCGGGCCCGCAGTTCAACGGCCTGTACGTGGAGGCAAATCGCAGGAAAGCATACAATATGGCGAAAATTAGCGTGCTGGACGGCATTGACCGTGCTCTCGTGCACGCGCTCCAGCTCGACGGCCGGGTGCCCTTCCGCCGGGTCGCCGAGGTCATCGGCACCTCCGAGCACACCATCGGGCGCCGCTACCGCAGGCTGCGCTCTCAGGGACTCCTGCGGGTGGTCGGCATGCTGGACGGCACTCGCTTCGGGCGGGTCTCCTGGGCGGTGCGTCTGGTGTGCACGCCGGACGCCGCCAGGCCGGTGGCCGAGGCGCTGGCCCGGCGCGAGGACACCGTCTGGGTACGGCTGCTGTCCGGCGGCACCGAGATCGCCTGCGGGGTCCAGGCCGGTGAGGAGGGGGACGACCTGCTGCTGAAGAGGCTTCCCAGGACTCCGCGCATCGCCTCGATGTCGGCTCACGCCACGCTGCACATGTTCGCCGGGTGGCGCAGCCGGACGGCCGCGCTCTCCGAGGAGCAGGCCGCCCGCCTGAGCCCGGATCCCCTGGACGACGAGCACGAGATCACCCTGAGCGGCGAGGACCACGCCCTGCTGCGGGTGCTGGCCCAGGACGGCCGGGCCGGCCTCGGCGAACTGGCTGCGGCCGCAGGATGCTCGCAGACCACCGCCCGCCGGCGACTCGAACAACTGCGCGCCGCCGGGGCCCTGCGTCTCGACGTGGAGATCCCCGCACAGGTGCTCGGCTACCACGCCGAGGCATGGTTGTGGATGAAGGTCGAGCCACGGGCCCTGACCGCCGTCGGCGCGGCCATGGCCGGTCACGCCGAGGCCGACGTGGTGGCGGCCACCACCGGCCCGGCCAACCTCATGGCCGGGGTGACCTGCCGCGACACTCGGGCCCTCTACCGCTACCTGACCGAACGGGTGGCGCCTTTGAGCGGGGTGATCGAGGTGGAGACCGCTCCGGTGATCCGCACGATCAAGCGGGCCGGCGCCCTACTGCCCGCCACCCCGCTCCCCGGCGTCGCCCTCTCGTCCTGAACCGTCGCCGCCCTTCCCGGCCCTTCCCGGCCGTCCGGAGAGTCAGGCGACGGGCTCGGGCACGGCCGATTCGGCGGGCACGGACGCGGCGGTGCGGGTGCGGCGCAGCGAGTAGAGGCTGACCGGCACGCCGACCAGCACGATCGCCCCCGCGATGAGCAGTGTGAACCGGTACGCCTCCAGGAAGGTGTGCAGCGGAGGGCCGGTGAGCGCGCTCTGCCTGGCGCTCAGGACGGCGCCCAGGATCGTGACCCCGAGCAGGCCGAAGACCTCGCGGGAGACGTTGAGCACACCCGAGGCCACCCCCGCACGGGCGGGGGGCATGGCGTTCAGCACGACGTTCGTCAGCGGGACGAGCAGGCCGCCGCCCAGGCCGTACACGAGGAACCAGGGGAGCAGATCGCCGTAGTGGGAGCCCTCGCCCGCGCTCGACAGCCCGGCGACGGCCACCGCCATCAGGCCGAGACCGGCCGCGACGGTCGGCCCGCTGCCGAAACGCTCGGCGAGCCGGGGCGCGACGGTCGCCGACACCGCCATGAGCAGCGCCATCGGCACGAAGCCCGCACCGGCCTCGATCGGGGAGAACCCGAGCGCGCTCTGCAGATAGATCGCCGTGAAGAAGTAGATGCCGAACACCCCGAACGCCCACAGCCCCATCGCCAGCAGCCCGCCGCTGAAGACCCGCTCCCTGAACAGCGTCAGGTCGATCATCGGCTGCGCCGTACGGGACTCGACCACGAGGAAGGCGACGGCGGCCACCGCGGCGACGGCGAACGCGCCGAGGATCGGGCCGGAGGTCCACCCGCGGGACGCGCCCTCGATCAGCGCGTAGGTGAGGGCGAACAGCGAGACGGCGGAGGTGGCCAGGCCCGGCAGGTCGAGGGAGAGCCGCCCGGTCGCGCCCCGCCCGGAAGCGACCGTGACCTGCCCGGTGGTGACCTGCCCGGTGGCGACCTGCTCAGGCGTGACCCGCTCCACCCGGATCGCCCGCGCGCCGATCACGGCCGCCACCACGCCGATCGGCGCGTTGATCAGGAAGATCCAGCCCCAGTGGGCGTTCTCGCTGAGGAAACCGCCGGTGAGCGGGCCGATCGCGAGGGCCAGGGCGCCGACGGCGCTCCAGACGCCGACGGCCGTCGCCCGCTCACGCGGGTCGGGGAAGATCCGCGGCAGCAAGGCCAGCGTGGCCGGAGTCACCAGCGCCGCGCCGAGCCCCTGCAGGGCCCGCGCGCCGATCAGCGTCTCCTGGTTCCAGGCCAGGCCCGCCGCCACCGAGGCGAGCGTGAAGACCGTCAAGCCGGTGAAGAACGCGGCCCGGGGACCGAAGACGTCAGCGAGGCGTCCCCCGGCGAGCAGCAGTCCCGCGAAAACCAGGATGTACGCACTCACGATCCACTCCAGGCCGGAGATCGTCAGCGCCAGGTCGCGCTGGATCGTGGGCAACGCCACGTTGACGACGTTGTTGTCCAAATACGTCATGAATGTCGCAAGCGCCACCGCGACGAGCGCCCACCACCGTCCAGACATGAGTCCTCCTCTTGTACGGAGTACATGTACGGCGTACATGTACAGTGCATAGGAGAACTTGTACGTCGTATAGTTGTCAAGTGCGGAGGTAGCGAGGGAGCGGACCATGGCTGACACGGAGCGGTTGAGCCGCCGGGCGCTGGTGGAGAAGGCCGTCGAGGTGGCCGACTCCGAGAGCCTCGACGCCGTCACGGTGCGGCGGCTGGCCCAGGAGCTGGGCGTCACGCCGATGGCGCTGTACTGGCACGTCAAGAACAAGGACCAGTTGCTCGCCTGCCTCTCCGATCACCTCCTGGCCGAGGTCACGCCCGAGTTCGACCCCGCCGCGCCGTGGAACCTCCGGCTGCGCGCGATGGTCGAGGCGCTGGTGGGGGTGATGCGGCGGCACCGGTTCATGCCGCAGCTGTTCGCGCTGGTCAAGGAGGAGGAGGTGCCCAGCTTCACCCGGGCGACCGAGGCCGCGCTCGACCTGCTGTCGCTGGCGGGTTTCACGCTCTCGGAGGGCTGGGCCGTGTCCCACTACCTCCTGCAGGGCGCGATCGCCCTCGTCGGCGGCGAGCCGGGGTGCCCCCAGAGGCTCACGGCCGCGCAGGCGGCCGAGTGGCGGCGGCAGAAGCGGCTCGCCCTGGAACGGCTGCCGGCCGACCAGTTCCCCCGCATGGTGGAGTTCGCGAAGCTGATGGAGAACGAGACGGACGTGGAGGCCTACTACACGTTCGGCCTGGACCTCCTGATGGGTGGCGTCGAGACCATGGCCGCGAGGAAGTCGCGGGGCGGTGCGACGGGCGACGCCGCGTCATAGCCCTGTGGTCGAAGTTGCACATCCGTGATGTTTCGGACGTCAACCAAAGCACCTTCCGGCACGTGTGATACGCGCGTACAACTTTGATCTTCACGCTCCGCGTGCCGCAGAAAGGGAAGTCCCGTGGCTATCAAGTTGCCGGGCGGTCGGACCATCGGCCTTGTGACGGCTGGTGCTCTGGTGGGGTCGGTTCTGGTTCTGGGTGGGGCGGCGACGGCCTCGTCGGCGAGTGGTGGCGCGTACTACGCGTGTGTGAACAAGTCGACGCGGTACATGCGTCTGGTCGGGGTGACGACCACCTGTAAGGCGACCGAGTACAAGGTGTCGTGGAACCAGGCGGGTCCGCAGGGGCCGCAGGGTCCGGCGGGGATCGGCGGCACGGGTGCGCAGGGTCCCCAGGGCCCGCGTGGTCTGCAGGGCCCGAGGGGTCTGCAGGGCCCGCGCGGCCTTCAGGGCCCCAAGGGCGACACGGGCGCCCAGGGCCCGAAGGGCGAGACCGGCGCGCAGGGGCCGAAGGGCGAGACCGGCGCGCAGGGTCCCAAGGGCGACGACGGCAAGGCCGGTCCGGCAGGTCCGCAGGGCCCGAAGGGCGACGACGGCAAGCAGGGGCCGCAGGGCGAGCGCGGTCCGGCCGGTCCGCAGGGCCCGAAGGGCGATGACGGCAGGAACGGCGTCACCGGGCCGCAGGGCCCCAAGGGGGACACCGGTCCGAAGGGCGAGAAGGGCGACACGGGCGCGCGTGGTCCCGCGGGCCCGGCAGGCCCCGCGGGCGAGGGGGGTTCCGCCACCGTCGTCACCAAGGCCGACTCCCTCTACCTGCCGGCCGCCGGTGGCAGCGACTCCGTCATGTGCCCGAGCGGAACCGTCGCCACGGGAGGCGGCTTCGTCGCCGGTGGCTCGGGCCAGCCCTTCATCACCACCAACGCGCCGTACCTGAACGACGACGACAAGGCGGTCGGCTGGAAGCTCTACGGCAAGAACGTCAGCGGCACCATCTACGTGCTGTGCCTCAAGAGCTAGTGCTGTAGCCGGAAGCGATCACCGGGCCCGCGCGTGGCTCCCCGTGCCGATCGGATGGGGTCGATCACATCCGATCGGCACGCCGGGAACGCGCCCGCGTACGCAGCGAGAAAGGCACGCCTCGATCCGGGCTCAGGCCGGCCGGGTGGGGGGCCGGAGGCCGTCCATCAGGAGGTCCAGCAGGCGACCGGCCTTGGCTTCGTGATCGCGCCGGGGGGCCACGGTGAAGATGCCGATGAGGGAGGCGGCGATGTCTTCGGCGGTGACGTCGGAGCGGAGGTCGCCCGCCGCGCGACCGGCGTCGAGAATCGTGGTGATGGCCGCCAGCAACTCGCTCCGGGTCTGCGCATGGGCGATCTCGCCCGACTCGATCATCGCGAGCAGCGTGTCGAGCATGCCGTTCTTGGTCGCGATCCAGTCCCCGAACAAGTCCATCCAGCGCCGCATCGCCGCAGCCGGGGGCAGCCGGCCGAGCAGCTCGCGGGCGCCGGTCGTCAGCCGCACGACCTGGTCCCGGTAGACCGCGTCGACCAGCGACTCGCGGGTCGGGAAGTGCCGATAGAGCGTGGCGATGCCGACTCCGGCCTCGCGGGCGATCGCACGCATCGACGGCTCGGCGTCAGCCGACACGAACACGCGGGTCGCCACCGCGAGCAACTGGTCGCGGTTGCGGGTCGCGTCCGCCCGTGGCGCGCGCAGCTCCGCCTCAGTAAAAACGGATCGTGCTCCGGTTGTGTTAGGGTCGCCCATGGAAACGGAGCATATTCCGTTTCGGCGCGTTCCCTCGTCCCCAAGGAGCCAGGCGTACATGCAGGAACAGAGCGATCAACCGCCGGCGGGCAGGAGCAGGGCGGTCCGGCTCGATTCGTTCGGCGGCCCCGAAGTCCTGGACATCCGTGAGGTTCCCGCTCCGCAGGCCGGCCCGGGACAGATCCGCGTGCGGGTCACCGCGGCCGGTCTGAACCCGATGGACTGGATCATGACCGCCGACGCGGACACCGCCGCCCGGTTCGGCCTGAGCCTCCCGGCCGGATTCGGGACCGACTACGCGGGACTGGTCGACCAGGTCGGTGACGGGGTGACCGGCTTCGCGCCCGGCGACCGGGTGTTCGGGGGCGCCCTGTCCCGCGCGGTCGCCGACTTCGTGGTGATCGACACGGCCGGGGGGAGCGCGGCGAACGAGGCCCATCACACTCCGGACGGCGTCGACGACCGCACCGCCGCCACCCTCACGATCGCCGGCCGCACGGCATCCGCCGCCCTCGCCGTGGTCGGCCCCGGCCCGGACGACACGGTGCTGATCGGCGGCGCGGCGGGCGGGGTCGGGGTGTTCGCCGTCCAGCTGGCCCGGATCGCGGGAGCGCGCGTGATCGGGACGGGATCGGCGACATCATCCGATTTCCTGCGCGATCTCGGAGCCGAGCCGGTCGCGTACGGCGACGGCCTGGCCGACCGGGTTCGCGCCCTCGCTCCCGGCGGTGTCACCGCCGCCGTCGATCTGTACGGGACGGAGACGGCGCACGCGGCGAGGGAACTCGGCGTCCCGGACGGCCGCATCTGCACCATCGCCGCGCAGGTCGACGGCGTGCCGACGGCCAACGGCGCGAACGCCGCCCCCGGCGCCCTGGAAGAGGTCGCCGCCCTGGTCGCGGCGGGCCGGCTGCGGGTGCCTGTCGCGGCGAGCTTCCCGGTCGAGCAGATCCGCCGCGCGGCCGAGCTCCAGGCGGGCCGGCACGTGCACGGCAAGATCGTCATCGACATCTAGATCAAGGCCGTCGCGACGATGGACGCGGTGTCGTCGTCACCGATCAGGAGGGAACGGCCTCCCGCCTACTGAGAGCCGCGGACAAATCTGACTGTGCGGCCTGACTCGCGGCCTTGATGCGCATACGTGATGTTTGTGCCGTCAACCATCCCTTTCTTTCGCACGTGTATCACTCGTACCTCTTGTGATCCAAGCACCTCGTGTGCCGCAGAAAGGGAAGTCCCGTGGCTATCAAGTTGCCGGGCGGTCGGACCATCGGCCTTGTGACGGCTGGTGCTCTGGTGGGGTCGGTTCTGGTTCTGGGTGGGGCGGCGACGGCCTCGTCGGCGAGTGGTGGCGCGTACTACGCGTGTGTGAACAAGTCGACGCGGTACATGCGTCTGGTCGGGGTGACGACCAAGTGCAAGGCGACCGAGTACAAGGTGTCGTGGAACCAGGCGGGTCCGCAGGGGCCGCAGGGTCCGGCGGGGATCGGCGGCACGGGTGCGCAGGGTCCCCAGGGCCCGCGTGGTCTGCAGGGTCCGAGGGGTCTGCAGGGCCCGCGTGGCCTTCAGGGCCCCAAGGGTGACACGGGCGCGCAGGGCCCGAAGGGCGAGACCGGCGCGCAGGGCCCCAAGGGCGACGACGGCAAGGCCGGCGAGCAGGGCCCGCGTGGTCTGCAGGGCCCCAAGGGTGACGACGGCAAGGACGGCAAGGACGGCAAGGACGGCGTCGCCGGCGTCTCGTACAAGTCGGCCGAGTTCAGCTTCGGCCTCGGCGGCGGCTCCAAGAGCCTGAGCTGCGACAGCGGGACCTATGCGACCGGCGGCGGCTACCGCGGCACCAACATCGTCGGTGAGGTCACCACCAACGGCCCGATCATCACCGGAGGCAAGCCGACCGGCTGGGAGGTCAAGGGGTCCGTCGGCACCAAGGGCACCATGTACGTCATCTGCGTCGGCGTCTGAGTCAGCCACGCCGCCGGAAGGGTGGAGTCCGTGGGGGCTCCACCGTACGGCGCTCCACATATGCCTGCCGTACGCGACGAGGCGTTGGCGTACGGCACCGCGAAGGCCCTTCCGGAGGGGTTACCGGAGGGGTCTTCGCGCGTTTCCGGCCTGCTTTCGACTCCGCCGCTCCCGGAGGCCGCGCGACAGGCACACGCGCGGCCCTCGTAGCCCCGGAAGGCGGTCGCCGACTCCGGGTACTAGGGTGGCCGGTCATGATCGAGCCCTCCTACGTCCGGGTCGCCCGGGCGGCGTACGACGCGATGGCCGGAGACTACGTCGACTTCGCCCGGCACTCGCTGGCCGGCAAGCCCTTCGAACGCGCGATGCTCGCCACGTACGCCGAGCTCGTGCGGACGTCGGACCTCCCGGGCCCGGTGGTCGAGGCCGGGTGCGGAACGGGCCGGATCACGGCGCACCTGCACGCGCTCGGCCTCGACGTCTCCGGCGTCGACCTGTCACCGGGCATGATCGCGGTAGCCCGTCAGGAGCACCCGCACATCCGGTTCGAGGAAGGCCGCCTCGCGGCCCTGGACATCGCCGACGAGTCCCTGAGCGGCGTGGTCGCCTGGTATTCGATCATCCACACGCCGCCGGAGGATCATCCGGCGGTGCTGGCCGAGTTCCACCGGGTGCTGGCGCCCGGCGGTCATCTCCTGCTCGCCTTCCAGGTCGGCCAGGTCGGCGACGAGCCGTTCCACCTCGCGGAGGCGTTCGGGCACCAGGTCGGGCTCGACTTCCACCGCGTCTCGCCGGATCACCTGACCCGGCTGCTGGCCGACGCGGGAATCCCCGTGATCGCCCGCCTGCTCTGCGAACGCGGCGAGTCCGAACGGACCCCCCAGGCCTACCTCGTCGCCCGCAAGCCGGTGGCCGCCGCCGGCCCGCCGTCCGGGTCGTGACGAAGGGTCAGGTCCACTCCACGTGGGCCCGTACGGCCCCGGCGTCGTCGACCCAGCCCTTGGAGGCGGCGTACTCCAGCATCCGGTCGAGCCTGTCCCGCCACTCCGGGTCCCGGCCCTGGTCACCGGCCAGGCGGATGATGTCCTCCCGGGTGAGCCAGACATGGTCCTCGCGCCGGGCCGTCACCTTGAGAGCGGTGAAGTCCTCCGGGTCGTGAAGAGACCGGGGACTCAGTTCCGCGTCAAGCCACACTGTCTTCTCCTCTGCCGGAGGCGACGATCACCGGAGTGACTTTACGCGCTCCCGCCCCGGATAGGCCGTCTGATCACGATGGTCCCGGGACACCGACTATGGAACGGTGTAGCTTTGCACCACCTCGCACCCT
Source organism: Microbispora sp. H10949 (assembly GCF_014161435.1). Lineage (NCBI taxonomy): Bacteria > Bacillati > Actinomycetota > Actinomycetes > Streptosporangiales > Streptosporangiaceae > Microbispora > Microbispora sp. H10949. The sequence continues at coordinate 100,763 of NZ_JABBWZ010000017.1, forward strand.
TTGTGGTCGACTGCGCAATCGGACGGAAAGACGTCTCATGAGAAACGCCACGCTCGTCGGCGCCTTCGTCGTACCCCTGGTCGTCCCCGCCGTGGCGTGGCCGGCGGCCGCGGCCACCGCCGCACCCGCGATGTCCGTGCCGACCGGGACGGGCGCGATCCGCTGCCCGAAGCCGACCAGGACCGTCGGCAGCGCCGGTGAGCTGCACGAGGCGCTCAGGTCGGCACGTGCGGGCGACGTCATCCGGCTGCGGCCCGGCACCTACCGGGGCAGGTTCGTCGCCCGGCACTCCGGCACGCCGAAGAAGCCGATCTACCTGTGCGGCCCCGCCGCGGCGGTGCTGGACGGCGGCGGCGTCGGCAAGGGGTACGGCTTCCACCTCGACCGGGCCGGTTACTGGCGCCTGGTGGGCTTCACCGTCAGGAACAGCCAGAAGGGCGTCATGGCGGACGGAACCCGGGGCTCGGTCATCCAGGGCCTCACCGTCCGCGACATCGGCGACGAGGCCGTCCATCTGCGTGCCTTCAGCAGCGGCAACATCGTCCAGTACAACCGGATCGACAACACCGGCCTGCGTCGCGCGGAGTTCGGCGAGGGCGTCTACCTCGGCTCGGCGAAGTCCAACTGGGATCGGTACTCCGGCGGGCGGATGGACCGGAGCGACCGGAACCTGGTCCGCGGGAACGTCATCCGGTCCAGGGCCGAGGCGGTGGACGTCAAGGAGGGCACCCGCGGGGGCCGCATCGTCGGCAACGTCTTCGACGGGTCGGCGCTCGTCGCCGCGACCGCCGACTCGTGGGTCGACGTCAAGGGCAACGGCTACCTGATCGAGGGCAACGTCGGCAGGAACACCCCCGCCGACGGCTTCCAGACCCACGAGATCGTCGACGGCTGGGGCACCGGCAACGTCTTCCGCAGGAACACCCTCTATCTCGACGGCGCCGCCGGTGTCGGCATCAACGACACCGTAGGCGGAAACAGAATCACCTGCGACAACAAGGCGGTCGGCGGCCGTCTGCTCAAGAACGGCAGGTGTTCCTGACGCCCCCGGGCGATGTGCCTCACTGGCCCACGCGGCCGTCGACGCACTCCCGCAGCAGGTCCGCGTGGCCGCAGTGCCGGGCGTACTCCTCGATCCGGTGCACCAGCAGGTCGCGGACGGCGATGGCGTCCTTCCCCAGACGCACGCTCAGATCCTGGTGCTCGGCCAGCGCGGCGTCGGTGGCCTCCTGCTCACGGGCGAGGTCGGCGTACGCGGCGTCGACCACCGCCTGGTCGGCGAGCGCTCCGTCGAAGTCGCCACCCGGGCCGTACAGCTTCGGCGGCGGGCCACCGGGAAGGATCCAGCCGCGCCAGTCCCGCTCCGCCTCGGCGAGGTGCCGGAGCAGGCCGAGCAGCGACATGGTCGACGGCGGCACCGACCGGCGGGCCAGCTGCTCCGCGCTGAGCCCCTCGCACTTCATCAGCAGGGTCAGCCGGTAGTTCCTCAGGTACTCCCGCAGCGTCGCCAGTTCGCCTTCCGGGCTGACTTCGTTGTTCTCGCGGGGATCGTCAGCCGGATCCACCCACATGTCTCGATATACGGTCGCCTGAGTCCATCGTTGGGGCTGGTCGTTCACCGTGCCCATGGTGGCCCCCGAGCACTCCGCTCGCCAGCCGTTTTCCCCGCCGCGACGCAAGGACCCTGACGTGGTGAGTTCACGGCCGGATCGAGGCGCAGGGCTGGATAACCGCGCACCAGTTCGGCCATGCGATTCAAATCCCCGGGAGTGAGAGAGACAAGGCTGAAGCCGCCGGTGCTCGTGGTGGTGTGAAGGTGGTCGAGGAAAGCCGCGTGAGTCGTGGGCCCCCCGTACTTGTTGATCAGCCGCGCCATCGCGATCCGGAGGACTCGAAGACGGCGATACGTCCCGAGTCCGACTCCCCACCACGGAAGGCCGAGGGCCCTTCCGGACGGGGTCGTCCGGAAGGGCCCTCGGACAGACGATCAGCCGAAGACGCGGGGCAGGGCCGAGGTGTGGGCCTCGCGAAGCTCGGCGACCGGGACGTCGAGCACGCCCTCGACCACGAGCGCGTCGCCGCCGGTGAGGCCGAGCCCGGAGCAGGGCACCTCGTGCCGGGCGCACAGCTCGGCGAACGCGTCGAACGCGTCCGGGCGGACGCACACCAGCGCACGCGCGGCCGACTCGCTGAACAGGTCGGTGAACGCGTCCTCGCCCGGCAGCGTCACCGTGCAGCCGACGCCACGGGAGAGGCACGCCTCGGCCAGGGCGATCGCGAGACCGCCGTCGGAGAGGTCGTGCGAGCCCTCCAGCAGCCCGCGGGCCGCCGCCTCGGCCAGCACCGCGGCCAGGGCGCGCTCGGCCTCCAGGTTCACCTGGGGCGGCAGCCCGCCCAGGTGGCCGTGGACCACGTGCGCCCACTCCGAGCCGCCGAACTCCTCGCGGGTCTCGCCCAGCAGCAGCACGCGCAGGCCGGCCTCCGGGAAGCCGGACCTGACCCGCCGCGCCACGTCGTCGATCACGCCCAGCACGCCGATCACGGGTGTCGGGTTGATCGCGGTCGAGCCGGTCTGGTTGTAGAACGACACGTTCCCGCCGGTGACCGGCACGCCGAGGGTGCGGCAGGCGTCGGCGAGCCCGCGTACGGCCTCCGAGAACTGCCACATGACCTCGGGGTCCTCCGGAGAGCCGAAGTTGAGGCAGTTGGTGACCGCGAGCGGCTTCGCGCCGGTGACGGCGACGTTCCGGTACGCCTCCGACAGCGCGAGCTGCGCCCCGCTGTACGGATCGAGCCTGGCGTAGCGGCCGTTGCCGTCGGTCGCCAGCGCGATGCCCCGGGTGGTCTCCTCCGCCCCCGGCATCGTCTCCGAGATCCGCAGCATGCCGGCGTCGGCGGGCTGGGCCAGGACGGTGTTGCCTCGTACGTACCGGTCGTACTGGGAGGTCACCCACTCCTTCGACCCGAGGTTGGGCGAGCCGAGCAGGGTGAGCAGGGTCTCGCGCAGGTCCGCGGGCCGGGGCAGGCGCTCGGGGCCGTCGGCGTTGAGCGCCGCCTGCCCGGCGGGCTCGTGGAACGGGCGCTCGTAGACCGGGCCCTCGTCGGCGGCCGTGCCCGGCGGGATGTCGACGATGACCTCGCCGTCCCACGTCATGACGAGCCTGCCGGAGTCGGTGACCTCGCCGATCACGGTCGCCGGGACGTCCCACTTGTCGCAGATCGCCATGAAGGCCGGGATGTCGTCGGGCGTGACGACCGCCATCATGCGTTCCTGCGACTCGCTCATCAGGATCTCCTCGGGCCGCAGCGAGGGATCGCGCAGCGGGACGAGGTTCAGGTCCACCCGCATGCCGCCGGTGCCCTTGGCGGCCAGCTCGGTGGTCGCGCAGGACACCCCGGCCGCGCCGAGGTCCTGGATGCCGACGACCACGTCCGCCTGGTAGAGCTCCAGGCAGCACTCGATCAGCAGCTTCTCCATGAACGGGTCGCCGACCTGTACGGCGGGCCGCTTGGCCTGCGACTCGTCCTCGAAGGTGGCCGACGCGAGCACCGACGCGCCGCCGATGCCGTCCGCGCCGGTACGCGCGCCGAACAGCACGACCTTGTTGCCGGGGCCGGGGGCGGTGGCCAGCTTGATCTGGTCCTTGCGCAGCAGGCCGACGCACAGGGCGTTGACGAGCGGGTTGCCGATGTAGCAGGGGTCGAAGACGACCTCTCCGCCGATGTTGGGCAGGCCGAGGCAGTTGCCGTAGTGGCTGATGCCCTCCACCACCCCGGGCAGCACCCGGCGGGTGTCGGGCTGGTCGGCTCCGCCGAAGCGCAGCGAGTCCATGACCGCGACCGGCCGGGCGCCCATCGACATGATGTCGCGCACGATGCCGCCGACGCCCGTCGCGGCGCCCTGGTGCGGCTCGACGTACGACGGGTGGTTGTGCGACTCGATCTTGAAGGTGGCGGCCCAGCCGTCGCCGACGTCGACCACGCCGGCGTTCTCGCCCATGCCGACGAGCAGGGCCTCCGACTCGGGCGCCTTGGTCCCGAACTGCCGCAGGTGGACCTTCGACGACTTGTAGGAGCAGTGCTCGCTCCACATCACCGAGTAGATCGCCAGCTCGGAGCCGGTCGGCCGCCGTCCGAGGATCTCCCGTACGCGCTGGTACTCGTCGTCCTTCATGCCCAGCTCGGCGTACGGCTGACGCTCTTCGGGCGTCTCCTGCGCGCGCTTCACGCTGTCGAGGGCCATCACGCGTTCACCAGCCTCTTCAGGATCGAGGTGAAGAAGCCGCGGCCGTCCACGCTCGGCGCGCCGGTCAGGTCCTCGACCGCGTGCTCGGGGTGGGGCATGAGGCCGACGACGTTCCCGGCCTCGTTGGCGATCCCCGCGATGTCGTTGAGCGAGCCGTTGGGGTTGCCGCCGGCGTAGCGGAAGACCACCCGGCCCTCGCCCTCCAGCGCCGCCAGCGTGGCGGCGTCGGCGACGTAGCGGCCCTCGCCGTGCTTGATCGGCAGCACGATCTCCTGGCCGTCCGCGAAGTCCGCGGTCCAGGCCGTACGCGTGCTCTCCACGCGGATGCGCTGGTCGCGGCAGATGTAGTGCAGGCCCTCGTTGCGGGTCAGCGCGCCCGGCAGCAGGTGCGCCTCACAGAGGATCTGGAAGCCGTTGCAGGTGCCGAGCACGGGCAGCCCGGCCTGCGCGGCCGGGATCAGCTCGGTCATGAGGGGGGAGAACCGGGAGATCGCCCCGCAGCGAAGGTAGTCGCCGTAGGAGAACCCGCCGGGCAGGAAGACGGCGTCGACGCCCTTGAGGTCGTGGTCGGCGTGCCACAGCGGCACCGCCTCCGCTCCGGCCAGCCGTACGGCTCGCGCGGCATCCTGGTCGTCGAGTGTTCCGGGGAAGGTGACGACGCCCACCCGGGCAGCGCTCATGACTGTGTTCCCTCCAAGGATCGCCGCCAGGCCGGACGCCACCGTCTCATGTGCCGGACGGCGGTCAGTGGCGGTACACCTCAGAGTATCGGAGCCGCCAAATCGGCCGCTCTCGCGGAGCCCCGAACCGATCGGGGCGCGTCATGAGCCACCCGTGCCGCGCTCTGGGCCGGCGCGGCCGGTGGCCGGGGTCCTCAGACCCCGGCCAGGTGGCGGTCGAGAGTGAGATGGTGGGCGATGGCGTCCTCGGCCCAGTCGAGCTCCTTGCACAGCCGCACGGTCGTGCCGCGGCCGGGCGTGATGTCGAAGGACAGGTCGTCCACGACGGCCCGCATGATCAGGATTCCACGGCCGTGCTCGGTCTCGGCCGGCGGGTGCTGCCGGGGAATCATGTGCAGCCCCTCGCCGCCGTCGGCGACGCGCAGCTCACATCGGCCGTTGCCGATGGTGGCCATGACCTCGTAACGGTTGGCTGGTCCACCGTGCCTTACAGCGTTGGCGCATGCCTCGGACGTGGCCAGGAGTATGTCGGACACGCACTCCTCGGTCACCCCGAGGGACCTGAGCGCGTTCCCCACCACGCGGCGGACCATCGGGATGCCGATCGCATCCCTCGGCATGGCCAGCGAGAACTCAATATCCACCGGACCCCTCCCCGGTGTCGAAGGTCACCACGGTAGGCTTCCCCACTGAATCAGGGCTAACCGCAAAATCACGGTCCTGTTATTCGGGGCGTGCCTCATGGGTGGGTTTAAGACGACCTATGTCCCATTTACGAGGGAGAAGTTAGGGGCACGGCGGTGTGAAATGCACCACTTCACTCCGCGACGTGGATTGCGAAGTCCTCGATCACCGTGTTGGCCAGCAGGGTTTCGGCCATCTTTCGGACTTCCGAAAGGGCGGCCTCGTCCGCGGGCCCGTCCAGCTCCAGCTCGAACCGCTTGCCCTGCCGCACCTCGGAGACCCCGGAGAAGCCGAGCCGCGGCAGCGCCCGGGCGATCGCCTGCCCCTGCGGGTCGAGGATCTCCGGCTTGAGCATGACGTCGACGATGACGCGCGCCACGATGTGCCTCCAATTTCGAGTGGTCCGCCAGTTTCGGGGGGTCCGCCGGTTTCGGTGGGTCCGTTTCGCGGTCAAGCCTAGTGGCGGCCCGGCGACGCGCTCGCGACGGGCCACGCGGCGGGCGGAGCCGCGGCGGAGGAGTGTGGCGCCTCACGCCCCGGGAATCGGAGAAGTGTGGACAGGAGGCGGGGTCTTGCGCGAAGGGGTGTGACTTCTGCCACGATGTCCGCATATGCGACCGGTCGCCCACCCCCAGCGGCCGACCGCCGACCCTACCCGGCCCTCCGGCGGTGGCGACCCCACCAGTGGCGGGCACGAGACGCACAGGAGTGGCATGTGACAGCCCACGCCCCTCGCGGTGCCGACGCACCCCCGGATCTCGTCCAACTGCTCACCCCCGAGGGAGAGCGGGTCGAGCATCCCGACTACGACATCGAGCTGACCGCCGAAGAGGTCCGCTCCCTCTACCGCGACCTGGTCCTCGTCCGCCGCATCGACCTGGAGGCCGTCGCGCTCCAGCGACAGGGCGAGCTCGGCCTCTGGGCGTCCCTGCTCGGGCAGGAGGCCGCGCAGGTCGGGTCGGGCCGGGCGCTCACCGGCGCCGACATGGCCTTCCCCACCTACCGCGAGCACGGCGTGGCCTGGTGCCGCGACGTCGACCCGGTCAACCTGCTCGCGCTGTTCCGCGGCGTGAACAACGGCGGATGGAACCCGGCCGAGCACAACTTCCACCTCTACACGATCGTCATCGGCTCCCAGACCCTGCACGCGGTCGGGTACGCCATGGGCGTCCAGCGCGACGGCGGGGAGTCCGCGGCGATCGTCTACTTCGGCGACGGCGCGACCTCCCAGGGCGACGTGAACGAGTCCTTCATCTGGGCCTCGGTGTTCAACGCCCCGGTCGTGTTCTTCTGCCAGAACAACCAGTGGGCGATCTCCGAGCCGCTGGAGAAGCAGTCGAAGATCCCCCTCTACAAGAGGGCCTCGGGCTTCGGCTTCCCCGGCATCCGGGTCGACGGCAACGACGTGTTCGCCTGCCTGGCCGTGACCCGCCGCGCGCTGCGGAACGCCCGCGAGGGGCAGGGCCCGACCCTGATCGAGGCGTTCACCTACCGGATGGGCGCGCACACCACGTCCGACGACCCCACCCGCTACCGCCTCGCGAACGAGCTGGAGGCCTGGAAGCTGAAGGACCCCATCGAGCGGGTCAAGGCGTACCTGTTCAAGAACCAGCTCGCCGACCAGGAGTTCTTCGAGAAGGTCGACGCGGAGGCCGACGCCCTCGGCAAGGACGTGCGCGACCGGTGCCTCGCGCTGCCCGACCCGCCGCCCGGGGCTATCTTTGATCACGTGTACGCGGGCGCCCACGCACTCCTCGACGAGGAGCGCGAGCAGTATCTGACCTACCTGGCGGGATTCGAGCGATGACCACACTGACTCTCGCCAAGGCGTTGAACGAGGGACTGCGCCGCTCGATGGAGGACGACCCCAAGGTCCTCCTCATGGGAGAGGACGTCGGCAAGCTCGGCGGCGTCTTCCGGGTCACCGACGGCCTGCAGAAGGACTTCGGCGAGGACCGCGTCATCGACACTCCGCTCGCCGAGTCGGGGATCATCGGCACGGCGATCGGCCTGGCCCTGCGCGGCTACCGGCCCATCTGCGAGATCCAGTTCGACGGGTTCGTGTTCCCGGCCGCCGACCAGATCATCACGCAGCTTGCCAAGATGCCGCTGCGGTCGCTCGGCACGCTGAAGCTGCCGGTCGTCGTGCGCATTCCCTGCGGCGGCGGCATCGGGGCGGTCGAGCACCACTCCGAATCGCCGGAGGTGTACTTCACCCACACCGCCGGCCTGCGAGTGGTCGCGTGCTCCAACCCCGCCGACGCGTACACCATGATCCAGGACGCGGTCCGCTGCGACGACCCGATCATCTTCTTCGAGCCCAAGCGCCGTTACTGGGACAAGGCCGAGGTGGACCTCGCCGCCCCCGGCCTGCCGCTCGACCGCGCCCGCGTCGTACGGCCCGGCCGGGACGTCACGCTCGTGGCGTATGGGCCGATGGTGAAGACCTGCCTGGAGGCCGCGTCGGCGGCCGAGGAGGACGGACGGGACATCGAGGTGATCGACCTGCGCTCGCTCAACCCGCTGGACGCCGAGGTGCTGACCGAGTCGGTGACGCGGACCGGCCGCTGCGTGGTCGTCCACGAGGCTCCGGTCTTCACCGGGTTCGGGGCCGAGATCGCGGCGCGGGTCACCGAGCGCTGCTTCTACCACCTGGAATCCCCGGTGCTGCGGGTGGGCGGGTTCTCCACGCCGTACCCGCCGTCCCGGCTGGAGGAGCACTACCTGCCCGACCTCGACCGGGTGCTCGACGCCGTCGACCGCTCGTTCGCTTACTAGAGGGGAGAGATCTGATGCTCCGTGAGTTCAGGCTCCCCGACGTGGGCGAGGGGCTGACCGAGGCCGAGATCGTCAGGTGGCACGTCACCCCGGGCGACTCCGTGAAGATCAACCAGACGATCGTGGAGATCGAGACGGCCAAGGCCGTGGTGGAGCTGCCCTGCCCGTACGAGGGCACGGTGTCGGCCCTGATGGCCGACGAGGGCCAGACGGTCGACGTCGGCGCCCCGATCATCTCGGTCCGTACGGGCGAAGGCGAGGGCCCGGCCGACGCCGGCCGGGAGGCGCTGGCCGACGACCTGGTGCCGGGCGCGGGAGACGGCGCCGAGCCGAAGAAGGAGAAGCGCCAGCCGGTGCTCGTGGGGTACGGCGTGAAGACGTCCGCGACCCGCCGCCGGCCCCGCAAACCGGCCTCGTCCGCGCCTGTTTCGGCCCCTCCTGTTTCGGTCACGCCTGCTCCGGCCACCCGCGCCGCGGCCACCCCGCCCGCTGCGTCCTCCGCGCCCGCTGTGCCCGGGAACGGGCATCCGGCCTCCGCCGGGGCCCGCGTGCTGGCGAAGCCGCCGGTGCGCAAGCTCGCCAGGGACCTCGGCGTCGACCTGACGGCTCTCACCGGCACCGGCCCGCAGGGGTCGATCACCCGGGCCGACGTGGAGGCGGCGGTGGCGGCGCCCGTCCCGGCGGCCTCGGGAACCTCCGCGGCCTCGGGGACCGCGCGGGAGGAGTACATCCCGGTCAGAGGGGTCAGGAAGGCGACCGCGCAGGCCATGGTGGCCAGCGCGTTCTCGGCTCCGCACGTGACGGAGTGGCTCCAGGTCGACGTGACCGGGACGATGGAGGCCGTGCGGCGGCTGCGGACGCTGCCCGAGTTCGCCGAGGTCAAGGTGTCGCCGCTGCTCCTGGTGGCGAAGGCGCTGATCACGGCGGTGAAGCGGCACCCGATGGCGAACGCCTCGTGGACCGGCGAGGAGATCGTGGTCAAGCACTACGTGAACCTCGGGATCGCCGCCGCCACCGACCGCGGGCTGATCGTGCCGAACGTCAAGGACGCCGACGCGATGTCGCTGCCCGACCTCGCGCGGGCGCTCGGCGAGCTCACCGAGCGGGCGCGGGCGGGCAGGTGCCAGCCGGCCGAGCTGAGCGGCGGCACGATCACGATCACCAACGTGGGGGTCTTCGGCGTCGACGCCGGGACGCCGATCCTGAACCCGGGAGAGGTGGCGATTCTCGCCGTCGGCCAGATCAGGGACATGCCCTGGGTGGTCGACGGGCAGCTCGCCGTCCGGAAGGTGACCACGCTGGCGCTGTCGTTCGACCACCGTGTGGTCGACGGCGAACTCGGCTCCCATGTCCTGCGCGACGTCGGCGCCATGCTGGAGGACCCTCTGCGCATGCTCGCCTGGAGCTGACGCACACGATTCCCCGGAGGGCCGGAGACCGATGGCGGTCTCCGGCCCTTCCGCCGCCGGTCGCCTTCCGGAGGACGCCGGGGCGCGAGCTCCGCGCACCCGCCGCTCGTGACTGCGTCGCTCGTGACCGCGTCGCTTGTGACTGCGCCGCTCGTGGACCCCGGAGGAGCACGTCACGCCTGCCGGCTCGGGGCGTACAAGCCGTCTGCAAGATCGGAACCAGTGACACTCAAGCACGGGTTCCTAGCCTCCCTACCGTGATTCGTGGAGACCACGGCCCGCTCGTGACGCGAGACGGGGGAGCGGCGGCGATCGCCGGGTTCGCCGTCGTACTCGCCGAGGGCGCGGAGATCCTGCGCGCCCTGAGCCGTCGGGCCACGCCTCTCGCCGAGGCGGGCAAGGTGATCGAGGAGTGGGCCGGCCGCCATCCCGGTGCCTGCCCCCGCCTCGTGCCGGGCGACCGCGACGGGTACGGCCTGCGGCTGCGCCATCCCGAGGGCGGGGTGGTGACGCTGTCGGTGCCGCGAGGCGAGCGACATCGGCCGGACGGCCCGGACGAGGTCGCCGAGCGGTGCCTCCCGCCGCGTGAGCTCGTGGAGGACGACGAGCCGCTGGAGGACGGCGATCTGCGGGAGGCCGTGGCGGAGCTCCGCGCCCGGCGCGGCCTGCACGACCGGGCCGCCACGCTGGCCTGGCTGGCGGAGACGCCGTGGTCGGGGGAGCAGTTCGAGGCGCTCGTCGCCGGGATCGCCCGGCGGCGCCGCTTCCGGCGGCGCAAACAGGCCGAGCTCGGGCCGGGCCACCTCGCCTCCCACCGCTCCGACTTCGACCGCGTACGCGCCTTGTGGGTGACGGGCTCCCAGCCGGTGGACGGCGAACTGCTCCACTGCGTCTCCGTCCTGACCGGCTACGAGCAGGCCGTGGTGACGGTGGGCGAGCGGTGGGCCGGGGAGCTGCCCCTGCCGCTGCGCCACGCGGGCCTCGACGCGCTGGTCGGCCCGGTCCCGTACGGCGACGGTTATCTGACCGGCGTAGTGCTGGACCGCCGGGCGGCGCGGGACGATCCGGAGACGCTCGCCGCCGCGGGCGAGGCCGCCTTCGGCGAGTGGCTCGTGGCACGGCGCAGGAGGGCCTCCGTCGAGTGCCACTGGATCTGACACCCGCGCCGTGGAGAAGCCGGAGAAGCCGGGACGCCGGAGACGGCAGGGGCGCTGGAGATCGCCGGGGACGGGGGATGAGAGGATGAGCGCCGTGAAGAGCGCGGCCACCGGGCCGCGTGCGTCCCGTCCCAGGGAGAGTGCATGTTCCGCCACATCGTGCTGCTGAAGTGGACCGACGACGCCACCGAGGAGCAGCGCGCCGAGGTGGCCAGGCGGCTGAACGAGCTGCCGGGCATCATCCCCGAGATCCGGACCTACCAGATCGGCCTGGACGCGGGCGTCAACCAGGGCAACTTCTCCTTCGCCGTGACGGCCGAGTTCGACTCCCCGGAGGACTACATCGTCTATCGGGACCACCCGGCTCACCTGGCGGTGATCGAGGAGTGCATCGCGCAGATTCTCGCCGCCCGCGCGGCCGTGCAGTACGCACTCTGACCCCGGTTCACGCTTCCCGGGCATGAACGGCCGAGGGCGAGCGGGCGTCGCCGCTCGTCCCGCCGTTCGCGCACGTGCCCTGCCGGACGATCACCGATGCCAGGCGGTGACAGACAGCGACTCCTACGCGCGGCTGGGAGACCCGGGCCGGCCTGGTCGCGTTCTGGCTCACCAACTACGGCGTGAGCGGCGTCTCGACCGCCGTGGCGACGGCCGCGCCGGTGGCCACCTCGCTGGTGCTGTTCACGGTCATCGGCTTCGTCCGCCCGGAGAACACCCCCGAGCGGGAGGAACTGCTCACCACCGTCAACACCGACGCGACCGCCTCCTCCTAGAAGGAGCTCTCGGGCAGGTCCATGAGGTCCTGCCCGGTGGCGGCGAGCACGCGGCGCTCGGCGGCCAGGCGGGGCAGGATCGTCTGGGCGAAGAACGAGGCCGCCCCGATCTTGCCCGTGTAGAAGTCCTTGTCGTGCTCCGAGACGGACAGCGCGTTCAGCGCCACCTCGGCCTGGCGCAGCAGCAGCCAGCCGAGGACCAGGTCGCCGAGCGCCATCAGGAACCGGGTCGTGTTGAGGCCGACCTTGTAGACCTCCCGCGGCGTCTCCATCGAGGCGATCGCCCATCCGGCCATCGTGTCGGCCATCGCCTTGACCTCGTCGGCCGCCTCGTCGAGCAGCCCCCGCTCGACCTTCAGCCGTCCGTTGCCCGCCTCGGAGGCGGCGAACGCCTTGATCTCGCCGAGCAGCGACCCGAGCGCCGCGCCCTGGTTCCGCAGGACCTTGCGGAAGAACAGGTCCTGGCCCTGGATCGCGGTCGTGCCCTCGTACAGTGAGTCGATCTTCGAGTCGCGGATGTACTGCTCGATCGGGTAGTCCTGCAGGAAGCCCGAGCCGCCGAGCGTCTGCAGCGAGCGCGCGAGCAGCTCGTACGACCGCTCGGAGCCGACACCCTTGACCAGCGGGAGCAGCAGGTCGTTCAGCGCCTCGGCGGCCTCGTCGCGACGGCCCTCGAACTCCGCGATCTGGATCTGGTCCTGGATCGTCGCCGTGTAGAGCACCAGCGCCCGCATGGCCTCGGCGTACGACTTCTGCAGCATGAGCTCGCGGCGTACGTCGGGGTGGTGGGTGATCGGCACGCGCGGCGCGGTCTTGTCGCCGGCGCGGGTGAGGTCGGCGCCCTGGAGGCGGTTCTTCGCGAACTCCAGCGCGTTCAGGTAGCCGGTGGAGAGCGTGGCGATGGCCTTGGCGCCCACCATCATGCGGGCGTGCTCGATGACCATGAACATCTGCCGGATGCCGTCGTGCGTGTCGCCGACCAGGTAGCCGATGGCGGGGTGCTTCTCGCCGAGGGTGAGCTCACACGTCGTGGAGACCTTGAGGCCCATCTTCTTCTCGACGTTGGTGACGTAGACGCCGTTGCGCTCGCCCAGTTCGCCGGTCTCGATGTCGACGAGGTACTTCGGCACGAGGAACATCGACAGGCCCTTGGTGCCGGGCTTGGCGCCCTCGGGGCGGGCCAGCACGAGGTGGAAGATGTTCTCGGCCATGTCGTGCTCGGCGCTGGTGATGAAGCGCTTCACGCCCTCGATGTGCCAGGTGCCGTCGGGCTGCGCGATCGCCTTCGTACGGCCGGCCCCGACGTCGGAGCCCGCGTCGGGCTCGGTCAGGACCATCGTCGCGCCCCAGTGCCGCTCGACGGCCATCTCGGCGAACCGCTTCTGCTCGGGGGTGCCGAGCTCGAACAGCAGGCGGGCGAAGGCGGGGCCGCAGGCGAACATCCACACGGCGGGGTTGGCCCCGAGCACCATCTCGGCCATCGCCCACACGAGGCTGCGCGGAGCGGGTGTGCCGCCCAGTTCAGGCTGCAGCTCCAGGCGCCACCACTCGGCGTCCACCCAGGCCTGGTACGACCGCTTGAAGCTCTCCGGCATGGTCACGTCGTGGGTGGCCGGGTCGAAGACGGGCGGGTGGCGGTCGGCGTCCTCGAACGAGTCGGCGATCGGCCCGGTGGCGAGCCGGTTCACCTCGTCCAGCACGCTGCGGGCGGTGTCCTCGTCGACCTCGGCGAAGGGGCCGGCGCCGAGGATCTCCCTGCGCCCGAACACCTCGAAGAGGTTGAACTCCAGGTCGCGGAGATTGCTCTTGTAGTGACCCATCTGTGTGCGCTCCTAGAACCAGACCCGGGGGTAACGTACTGGTCGGTAACTCTAGCCCGAATGCTACCCGCCGGTAACCCGGCATATCCATGGCCTCCACCACAGATCGCGCGAATCCTCCCGCACAACGGATATGTTGGGGTTGTGAGGGGCGCGACTCGCGGTCCTCCCGGACGAGGTGCCTGCCGTACCCGGAGCGGCGAAGACGGCGGGCGAAGGGATATGAACCAGCTTCTGCAGATCGCCGGCGCCGTCCTCGTCCTCGGCGCTTTCCTGCTCTCCCAGATGAACGTCCTGGACGGCCGGTCGAAGATCTACCTCACGCTCAACCTCGTCGGCTCCGCCGTGCTCGCGTGGCTCGCGTACGCGGACGCCGACTGGGGGTTCCTGCTGCTTGAGGGGGTGTGGGCCGTGGTCTCCGCGGCCGGCCTCGTCCGATCGCTCCGGCCGCGACGGATGGTCACATAACCGGCTTGACACCTTTGATGGTGTCGCGGTTGGGTGGGCGCATGCTTGAGATCCATACGATGACTTTCGACTGCGCCCGGCCGTACGAGCTGGCCCAGTGGTGGAGCGAGGCCCTGGGCTGGCCGCTCGTCGGCTCCGAACCGGAGGACGACGAGGTCATGCTGGACCGCCCGGACGGTCCTCCGCACCTGCTCTTCATCCGGGTGCCCGAGGGCAAGACGGTCAAGAACCGGCTCCACCTCGACGTCAACCCGACCGGGGACGGCACCCGCGACCAGCAGGTCGAGCGGCTGCTCGCGCTCGGGGCCAAGCCGTACGAGGACCACCGCACCCCCGAAGGGGCGGGCTGGGTCACGCTGCTCGACCCCGAGGGCAACGAACTCTGCGTGTGCCGCAGCGCGGCGGAGCGGGAGTCCTGAGACTCACGCGCCCTTGGCCCGGCTCCGCATGGAGAGCGTGAAGACGGCGGTGACCAGCAGCACGAGCAGGCCCCCGCACAGCGCGTCCCAGCCCGCGCCGAAGACGCCCTCGCGGTCGATCACGAGCTGCACGGGATACATCAGGGCCGCCGCGCCCAGCCCCGGGTAGAGCGAGAAGCGCCAGGGGTGCCGCAACGCCCAGTGGCGGGCCTGCCGGGTCACCCGGTCGCCCACGTTCGGCTTGGAGATCGATCCGATCCCCGCGACGAGGGCGAACAGGGTGATACCCGAGCACAGGGCCCAGGTCAGGTCCGCCGGTCCGGGCAGGATGACGCCCAGGAGGAAGCTCGTGGCTGCGACCGCCCCACCGGCCGTCGCCGCGGCACGCCAGGGAGCGCCGCGCAGGGCCGCGCCGGCCAGGGACATCTCGTCCATTCGGGTGAGTTCGTTCATGGTTACAGCGTGCCTGCCCGGGTGGTCCGGCGGCATCGGGGAAGTCCCTGAGCATCCCCTGACGCCCCCTGGTCAGGTCCCCCGGCACCCCTATCCCTCCAGGGTGCCCCCCTCCGGGAGCGGGGCGACGTCGACGAAGTTGTCGTGGTAGACCGCGCCCCGGCCCATGTCGGCGTCGCGTTCGTCCACCACCGCGTTGGGGTTGGCCCCGGCCGCGTGCTTCGGCCAGTGGCCCTTCGGCGCCGCGACCACCCCCGCCGCGACCCGGTCACTGACCTCCACGTACGCCCGGAACTCCCCGTTCCCGTTGAAGACACGGGCGGCCTGCCCGTCCACGAGGCCGCGCGGCGCCGCGTCGGCCGGGTTGACCAGCACCCGCGGGCCCTTCGACCGCCTGCGCAGCTCCGGGTTGTTGCCGAACGTCGTGTTCAGGAACGTGTGCGACGCCGGCGTGACCAGGACGAGCGGGTGGGGCCGGTCGGCGGGAGCCGTACGGGCCGTCAGCGACGGCACGTAACCCGCGACGCGCGGCAGCCCGGCCGCCTCGGCCCGCTCGGAGGCGAACTCCAGCCGGCCGCTCGGGGTCGGGAAGCCCTCCGTGAACGGCACGAACGGGTCGGCCGCCGGAAGCCGCGCCCAGCCCTGCTTGCGGATCTCCTCCAGCGTGATCCCGGCCTGGGCGAGCGTCTGCTCGGCGAGTTCGAGGTCGGTGTCGTACAGGGACGGCTCGGTCAGGCCCATCTGCCGGGCGAGCCGGCGGAACGTCTCGGTCGTGGACAGGCACTCGCCCGGCGGCGCGACGGCGGGCTCGTTCCACACCATGTACATGTGGCCGTAGCCGTGATGCACGTCCAGGTGCTCGATCTGCATCGTCGCGGGCAGCACGTAGTCGGCGTAGTCCGCCGTGTCGGTCGGGAACTGCTCCATCACCACCGTGAACAGGTCCTCCCGCGCCAGCGCCGCCCTGATCCGGTTCTGGTCGGAGGTCGAGCCGAGGGGGTTGGCCGCGTAGACCCACAGGCACTTGACCGACTCGTCCAGCCCGTCGGCCAGCCGGGTCATCGTGAGCGTGCGCACCGGGTGGGGGAGCAGGTCGTCGCGGGGGTCGGGCCCAGTGGGCGCGTACGCCGAGGTGGAGTAGGCCACCCCGCCGCCGGGGTGCCGCCAGTCGCCGGTCACGCCCGGGATGCAGGCGATCGTCCGCATCGCGGTCCCGCCGCCCTCGTGCCGCTGGATGCCCATCGTGGCCCGGATGCCGGTCGGCCGCGTGTGCGCGAGCCGCATGCCGAGGGCCCTGATCCGCTCCTCGGGCAGCCCGGTGATCTCCGCGACGAGCGCCGGGGGATGCCTGCGGATCTCCGCCTCGAACTCGTCCCAGCCGGTCGTGTGCTCCTCGATGTACGCCCGGTCCTCGGCGCCCTCCTCCAGCACGACGTGCAGCAGGCCGAGCGCGAGCGCGGCGTCCGTGCCGGGCCGGATCGGCAGGTGCTCGTCCGCCTGGTCGGCCGTGCGCGTGCGGACGGGGTCGATCGCGACGACGTGGGCTCCGGCGGCGCGGGCGTCCTGGACGAACTTCCACATGTGGTGCCCGCTGGTGAGCGTGTTGGTGCCCCACAGCAGGATCAGCCGGGACAGGGCGAACGTCTCGGGGTCCATGCCGCCGGGGGTGCCGTTGACGTAGCGCAGGCCGTCGTTGCCCGCCCGCGCGCAGATGTTGAGGTCGTGCCGGGACGCGCCGAGGACGTTCCAGAACCGCCGCCCGGCCTGTCCCGACTCGCCCTGGATATACCCGAGCGTCCCGGTGCCCTGGTACGGCCAGATCGCCTCGCCGCCGTGCTCCTCGACGATCGACGTCAGCCGCGCCGCGATCTCCGCCAGCGCCTGGTCCAGGGGGACGCGCTCGAACCGGCCGGACCCCTTGGGCCCGACCCGCTTCAGGGGATGGAGGATCCGGTCCGCCGCGCGGACCTGCTCCAGGTAGCGGTTCACCTTCACGCACAGCGCTCCGCGCGTGTAGGGGTGGTCGTGGTTGCCGCGCAGCGCGGCGGCCTCGCCGTCGCGTACGGTCACGACCCAGGAGCAGGTGTCGGGGCAGTCGAGCGGACAGGCGCCCAGGATGGGTAGCGACGTGCTCATGGCCTTGACGTTAGCGTGCCGCTGTCGGCCGTCCCCTCGCCGCGTCCTCCCACCGTCCTCAGCGGATCTCCCGCAGGTACGCGATGTTGGCGGCGTCCTCGGGTTCGGTGCTGGGCGCGGCGGCGAACCAGGCGTCCAGGATCTCCGTGAGCACCTGCGGGGAGGTCAGGCGGAGGCTGAGCGCGAGCACGTTGGCGTCGTTCCACTTTCGGGCGCCCGCGGCGGTGACGGCGTCGGCGCACAGCGCGGCCCGCACCCCCGCCACCTTGTTGGCCGCGATGGAGGCGCCGGTGCCGGTCCAGCAGCAGACGACGGCCTGGTCCGACCGGCCCTCCGCCACGTCCCGCGCGGCGCTGGAGCAGCACCAGGCCCAATCGGCCCGGCCGTCCGGGGCCAGCGCTCCATAGAGTGTGACTGTATGGCCGCGCCTTTCCACCTCGGCGGCCAGCGTCGGCGCGATCCCGTCGAGGCTGTCCGAGGCCAGGGATATATGCATGCCATTAATTCTGGACACTGAGTGCGAAGATCGCACAGAATCGCTGGTGGTGAGAGGCATCAAGGAGCAGGACCTGACACTGGACACCCCCGGCCCGGGGGTCGTCCTGGTCGTCGAGCCTCTGTTGCCGCAGCGGATCCGCCGTCCTTCGGACGCCCTGCGGTTCCTGCTCACGCTGCTGGCCCTCGCCGCCGTCGTGCTGCTGGCCCTGGCCCTGCAGCGGACGCTCAACGGCTTGGAGTCCGACGTCCACACGGGCACCGGCCGCGCGCCCGAGGTGCTCTCGGCCGCCGCCGGGCTGCTGGGCGGCGTGGCCGTGCTGGTCGTCCCGGTGGCGTTCGCCGTCGAGCGGGTCTTCCACCGCGACGGCATGCGCGTCACCCAGGGGCTGATCGCCGCGATCCTCGCCCTGCTGGTCTCGTACGCGCTGGGCGAGTGGCTGGTGCAGTCCGGTCCCGCGGACCTCAGGCAGCTGCTCACCGGCAACCGGGACGTCGAGCCGCTGAACACCGTGCTCACCCCCGCGATCGCCTACGCCACGGCGGTGCGGATGTCGCGCCGCCCCCACTGGCGGGCGCTCATGTGGGTCGCTCTGGGCCTCGACGTGTTCGCGCTGTTCACCGCCACCAAGGTCACCGCGCTCGGCGTGATCCTCACCTACGTCGTGGGCCTCGCCGTCGGCTTCGGCACGTTGTACGGCATCGGCAGCGCCAACACCCGGCCGCCGGGCAGCGCCGTCCTGGCCGCGTTGCGCAGGCTCGGGTTCACGCCGGTCAGCGCCCGGCGGGTGGAGGACGACAGCTCGGGCAGCCGCCGTTACCTCATCGGCCTCGCCGGCGACCGCACCGTCGACGTGACCGTTCTCGACCGGGACCGCCAGGTCGCGGGGGTCCTCTACCGGCTGTGGCGGCGGTTCCTGCTCAACAACGAGACCCGGCGCCGGGCCATCCGCTCGCTGCGCGCCGAGCTGGAGCGCGAGGCGCTCATGGCGTACGCCGCGCAGGCGGCGGGCGTACGGCTGCCGCGCCTGCTGGGCACCAGCGAGGTCGGCACCGAGGCCGCGCTGCTCGCCTACGAGCACGTGGACACCCGGCCGGTGAGCGAGCTGGACGACGCGGACTTCGACGACGAGCTGCTCGCGCGGATGTGGGAGCAGGTGCGGCTGCTGCAGGCCCACCGCCTGGCCCATCGCCATCTCACCGGCGAGAGCATCCACGTCGACGCGCACGGCGACGTCTACCTCGTGGACGCCCGCAGCGGCGAGATCGCGGCCGGTGACCTGCTGCTGCGGCTCGACATCGCCCAGCTTCTCTCCTACCTCGGCACCCGCGTGGGAGCCGAGCGGTCCGTCCGGTCGGCGGCGAAGGCGCTGGGGGAGGACGCTCTGGCCGGGGCGATGCCGCTGCTCCAGCGGATCGCGCTGAGCCGCGACACCAGGACCGCCGCCCGCCGCGACAAGCACCTGCTGCCCGCGCTCCGCGAGCAGATCATCGCGCTGAAGCCCAAGGCCGAGGTGGAGGAGGTGCGGCTGGAGCGGTTCCACCCCCGCACGCTCGTCACGATCATCCTCAGCGTGATCGCGGCCTACCTGCTGCTGCCCCAGCTCAGCCAGGTCAACCTGGTCTCCGTCGTCACCACGGCCAACTGGGCGTGGAGCGGGGTCGCGCTGGTGGCGGCCGCGCTGAGCTACGTGGCCGCCGCGGTGATGCTGCGCGGCTTCGTCCCCGAGTCGCTGCCGCTCGGGCACACGATCCTGGCCCAGCTCGCCGGGTCGTTCGTGAAGCTGGTCGCCCCGGCCGCGGTGGGCGGGGTCGCGATCAACACCCGTTACCTGCAGAAGCGCGGGGTGCCGCCCGGGGCCGCCGTGGCGAGCGTCGGAGCGTCCCAGCTCATCGGCCTGACCATGCACATCATGCTGCTGCTGCTGTTCGGCTATCTGACGGGCACGCAGGCCGCGCCGTCCCTGACCCCGTCGCGCGGGCTTCTCGTGGTGCTGCTCGGGGTGGCCGTGCTGTTCCTCATCCTGCTCGCCATACGGCCGCTGCGCCGGGTGGTCACGTCCCGCGTGCGCGCGTTGTTCTCGGGGGTGATCCCCCGGCTGCTCGACGTCGTGCAGTCGCCCCGGAAGGTCCTGGAGGCCGTCGCCGGCACGCTGCTGCTCACGCTCAGCTTCGTGATCTGTCTGGCGGGCTGCGTACAGGCCTTCGGTGGCGACGTGTCGTTCACGGCCGTGGCCGTGGTGTTCCTCGCCGGCAACGCGATCGGCTCCGCAGCTCCGACGCCCGGCGGCCTCGGCGCGGTGGAGACCTCGTTGTCGGTCGGCCTCACGGTCGCCGGGCTGCCCGCCACGGTCGCCACCTCGGCGGTGCTGCTGTTCCGGTTGATGACGTTCTGGCTGCCCGTCCTCCCCGGCTGGGCCTCCTTCGCCTACCTCCAGCGCAAGAACGCCCTCTGACCCGCCTCCTCCGCCCTGCCTTTCAGCGGGCACCGCCCCGCGCGGCCGCCCGGACCGGCGCGCGGGGTCACTTCGGGACGGTCACCTCGGTCACTCGGCGCTGGAGGCGGCCCAGAGGTTGATGCCGCAGTCGACCGCGTCCTTGTCGATCTCGTCCAGTTCCTCCTGGGCGAAGCCGAGCCGGCCGACCGCGTCCAGGTTGGCGTCGAGTTGCTCCACGCTGCTCGCGCCGATGAGCACCGACGTCACCCGGCGGTCGCGCAGCGCCCAGGCCAGCGCCATCTGCGCCAGCGACTGGCCCCGACGCCCGGCGATCTCGTTCAGCCGCCGGACGTGGCGCAGACTCTCCTCCGACAGCAGGGACGGGTCGAGCGACTTGCCCTGCGCCGCCCGCGAGTCCTGGGGGATGCCGTCGAGGTAGCGGTCGGTCAGCATGCCCTGCGCCAGCGGCGAGAACGCGATGCAGCCGGCGCCCTCCTCCTCCAGCACGTCGAGCAGCCCGTTCTCGATCCAGCGGTTGAGCATCGAGTAGGAGGGCTGGTGGATGAGCAGGGGCGTGCCCAGGTCCCGCAGGATCGCCGCCGCCTGCCGGGTCCGTTCAGGGGAGTAGGACGAGATGCCGGCGTAGAGCGCCTTCCCGGAGCGCACCGCGTGGGCGAGCGCCCCCATGGTCTCCTCCAGTGGCGTCTCGGGATCGAAGCGGTGGCTGTAGAAGATGTCGACGTAGTCGAGGCCCATCCGCTTCAGCGACTGGTCGAGGCTCGCCAGCAGGTACTTCCGCGATCCCCAGTTGCCGTACGGGCCGGGCCACATGTCGTAGCCCGCCTTGGTCGAGATGACCAGCTCGTCGCGGTACCTGGCGAAGTCCTGCTGGTAGAGGTGCCCGAAGTTGATCTCAGCGGAGCCGTACGGCGGGCCGTAGTTGTTGGCGAGGTCGAAGTGGGTGACCCCGCGGTCGAAGGCCCGGCGGAGGATCGCCCGCTGCGTCTCGATCGGCTTGTCGTCACCGAAGTTGTGCCACAGCCCGAGTGACACGGCGGGCAGCCTCAGCCCGCTGCGTCCGGTCCGGTTGTACGGCATGGGCCCGTACCGGCCCTCGGCTGCCACATAGCTCACTCGGTCACTCCAACTCGGTCGAGGATCCAGGAGAGCGCGAACGCCTCCTCACGCCAGGCGTCGTAACGGCCGCTGCGGCCTCCGTGGCCGGCGCCCATCTCGGTCTTCAGCAGGAACGGGCCGCCCGCCGCGCTGTCGCGGAGCCGGGCGATCCACTTGGCGGGCTCGTGGTAGAACACCCGCGTGTCGTTGAGGCTGGTGGTCGCCAGGATCGGCGGGTACGGCCGGCCGTCGACGTTCTCGTACGGCGAGTAGCTCTTCATGTACGCGTAGACCTCGGGGTCGTGCAGCGGGTCGCCCCACTCGTCCCATTCGGTCACCGTCAGCGGCAGGGAGGGATCGAGGATCGTGTTCAGCGCGTCGACGAACGGCACCTCGGCGACGATCCCGGCGAACTCCTCGGGCGCGAGGTTGGCGACGGCGCCCACGAGCAGCCCGCCCGCCGATCCGCCCCTGGCGACGACCCGGCTCGACCAGCCCGAGGCCTTGAGATGGCGCGCGCACGCGACGAAGTCGGTGAAGCTGTTCTTTTTCCGGGTCAGCTTGCCGTCCTCGTACCAACGGCGGCCCATCTCGCCGCCGCCCCGCACGTGCGCGATGGCGAAGGCGAGTCCCCGGTCGAGCAGCGAGAGCCGGGCCACCGAGAAGTAGGGGTCGATGGAGGACTCGTAGCTGCCGTAGCCGTACAGCAGGGTCGGGGCGGGCCGGTCCGTGCCCTTCCGCACCATGATCGAGATCGGGATCCTGGTGCCGTCGTCGGCCGTGGCCCACTCACGGAACTGCTGGTAGTCGGCCGGGTCGTAGCCGCCGAGCACCACCTTCTGCTTGAGCAGGATCAGCTCGCGCGACCGCAGGTCGTAGTCGTACACCGACGGCGGGGTGACCATCGAGGTGTAGCCGAGCCGCAGGCGGCCCGTCTCGAACTCGGCGTTGCCGGTCGGCGCGACGTCGTACAGCGGCTCGGGGAAGGAGATGTCGTACGGGTCGCCGCCGTCGCCCGGCAGGATCCGCACGCCGGTGAGACCGTCGCGGCGGAAGTGGACGACGATGTGGTCCCTGAAGGCGTCCACGTCGAGCAGCCTGGTGTCGTCCCTGTGCTCGATCAGCGGGGTCCAGGTGCCCGGGTCGTCGATGGGGGCGGTGGCGAGCTCGAAGTTGACGGCGCCGTCGCCGTCCGGGCCGCCGTAGTTGTGGAGGATGAGGAACCCGTCCGCCGCGTGCTCCAGGGCGTACTCGACGCCGGTCTGCCGGGGCCGCACGACGGCGAACTCGCCGTCCGGAGTGCTCGCGTCGAGCACCCGGACCTCACTCGTGATCTTGCTGCCGGAGGTGAGCACGAGGTAGCGCTGGCTGCGGGTCAGCCCGATGCCCACCCAGAAACGCTCGTCGTCCTCCTGGTAGACGACGACGTCCCCGTTCTGGTCGGCGGCCTGCTCGGAGGCCTGGCCGAGGGTGTGCCGGTGGATCCGGTACGGCCGCCAGGCGTCGTCCACGGTCGTGTAGAAGAACGTGGAGCCGTCGCCCGACCAGGCGCCGCCGTAGAAGACCCCGGGGATCTCGTCCGAGAGTAGTTCGCCCGTCTCCAGGTCCTTGAACCGGAGCGTGAACCGCTCGTCGCCGGAGAAGTCGGTGGAATAGGCGAGCTTCGTGCCGTCCGGGCTGACCGCGCTCGTGCCGATGGAGAAGAACGGGCTGTCGCCGGCGAGCTCGTTGCCGTCCAGCAGAACCTGCTCACCGGGGAGCGGCTCGCCCGGCTCCAGCTTCGGCGGGTCGTCGCCGTCGGCGGCCACCCGGCACTGGATGCCGTACTGCTTGCCCTCTTCGGTGCGCGAGTAGTACCACCAGGCGCCCTTGCGCGTGGGCACAGAAAGGTCGGTCTCCAGGGTCCGGCCCTTGATCTCCTTGAAGATCGTCTCCTGGAGATCCCCAAGATGGGCCGTCGTCTCCTGGGTGTAGGCGTTCTCCGCCTCCAGGTAGGCGATGGTGTCGGGGTCGTCCTTCTTGAGCAGCCACGCGTACTCGTCGACCACGGTGTCACCGTGGTGGCTGCGCTCGAAAGGAACCTTCTTCGCTACAGGCGGCATGTCGCTCACCCGCCAGAGTCTATGTTCGGCATGGTCCTGCCACGGCTCCTCCGAGCCGTCTCGGGGGGCGGTCCCCGGATCCACACCAGGGGGATCGACACCGGGAATAGGGCGCCCCTCGGATGCGTTCCTTTCAACTCGGGTCATGGCGCTGCCGAGGCCTGGTAATCTTGTGATGTCGGCGC
This sequence comes from Microbispora sp. H10949, assembly GCF_014161435.1. Taxonomy (NCBI): domain Bacteria; kingdom Bacillati; phylum Actinomycetota; class Actinomycetes; order Streptosporangiales; family Streptosporangiaceae; genus Microbispora; species Microbispora sp. H10949. Next base: position 124,122 of record NZ_JABBWZ010000017.1, read on the forward strand.
GGTCCGGCGCACTCCTCTTCGATCACCCTGGTGGTTGGCTTGGCGTGCGCGGGTCGGTTGACCGACGGCCTCTCGTACTCTCCTGGATCTTGTCCTGATGTGCGGTTTGCATCGGGGTGAGGGTTCGGGTAAGTTAGAGGGGTTGCCCCGGAAACGGGGCGGTTGAATTCCTGTCGGTTGGCGGGTTTCGGGTCAAGTCGGTTCTGAACAGGGCGGATTTGACACGGAATGGCTGATCGGGAAGGATTAAGACCACAAGCGAAACGAAACGCCCCGGAGCGTGGGACCTGGTTAACGGGTTTCGGGTGATGGTGGTCGCGTCCGTTTCTTGAGAACTCAACAGTGTGCTAAAAGCCAGTGCATGAATCATGCATGACCCCGTCACCGTTGATTGGTGGCGGATTCCTTTGACGGTGCCTTT
>NZ_JABBWZ010000018.1:0-95640 GCF_014161435.1 Microbispora sp. H10949
CCGCCGCCCGCTCGGCCTCCCCCCGGCGCGAGAACCCCAACCGCGCCCGCTCATGACCCAGATAGATGTTCTCGGCCACACTCAACCCGTCCACCAGGTCGAGCTCCTGATAGATCGTGGCGATGCCGAGGGCCATGGCCGCGGTGGGCGGCGCCAGCCGTACGGGGGTGCCGTCGATGAGCACCTCGCCCTCGTCCGGCGCGTGCGCGCCGGAGAGGGTCTTGATGAGCGTTGACTTCCCGGCGCCGTTCTGGCCGAGCAGGCAGTGCACCTCGCCGGCTCTCACTTCCAGATCGACGCCGTCCAGCGCACGCACGCCGGGGAACTGCTTGACGATCCCCCTCATTTTGAGCAGGGGGTGCTCGTCTCCCATGGGGTCTCCCAACGATGTCAGTTGGCGGAGTAGACGTGATCGCTGATCAGTCGGGTGGCGCCGATGACACCCGCGGTCTCTCCGAGTTCGGAAAGCACGATCGGCAGGTTGCCGGTGGCGAGCGGCAGCGAGCGGCGGTAGACGACGCTCCTGATCTCCGCGAGCAGCACGTGGCCCAGCTTGGCCACGCCACCCGCGATGATCACCAGTCCGGGGTTGAAGAAGCTGACCAGGCTGGCCAGGACCTGGCCCACCCGTCGTCCGCCGTCGCGGATCAGCCCGATCGCCCCGGGGTCGCCCTGCGCCGCCGCGGCGCCCACGTCCTCGGCCGTCAGCGTGCCCGCGGCCGCGAGCCGTTCGGCCAGGTACGGCGAGCCGCCCGAGCGGGCCACCTCGACCGCCTCCCTGGCCAGCGCCGCTCCGCCGAAGTAGGCCTCCAGGCAGCCGGAGTTGCCGCAGGAGCAGACCGGGCCGAGGTCGTCCACCCGGATGTGGCCGATGTCGCCGGCGCTGCCGGACACACCGCGGTAGATCTTGCCGTCCACCACGATGCCGCAGCCGATGCCGGTGCCGATCTTCACGAGCAGGAAGTCGCCGACACTCCGGGCGAGACCGGTGTGCAGCTCTCCCAGCGCCATGATGTTGACGTCGTTGTCCACCATCGCGGGACAGCACAGCGCCTGGCCGATCGTCTCCCGCACCGGGTAACGGTCCCAGCCGGGCATGATCGGCGGCACTACCGGGACGCCCTCGGCGAAACTCACCGGCCCGGGGACACCGATCCCCGCTCCGGTCAGATCGTCGTACAGGCCGTCCCTGCGCAGCTTGCCGAGTAGGTCGATCGCCCGGTCAAGCACCGCCGCGGGGCCCTCCCTGATGTCGCAGGGCTCGCTGAGGTGGCCGAGCACCTTCAGCTCACCGTCGGTCACCGCGACGTCGATCGAGGTGGCGCCGACGTCGATACCGGCGAAGCGGGTGGACTGCGACAGCCGTACGCGGCCCGAACGCCGGCCGCCGCGTGAGGCGGCGAGCCCGTCCGGTTCGGCCAGACCCAGCTCGACGAGCCGGTCCAGCTCCACGTTGAGCTTCGATCGCGACAGATCCACCACGTCGCCGAGCTCGGCGCGGGAGCGCCCGCCGTCCCTCAGCAAGCGCAGAAGCGCGGCCTGATGGACGTTCTCCGGCCTGATGGTCGTCCGTTTCACCTACGCCTCCGCGTCCACGTGATTGGCTGGAAACGTACCCCTTTTCCCCACGACAAGGAAGACCTTTTACCGATCTGATGCAATCTTTCGCTGAATTCAACAAAAGTCAGGACGGAGGGCAGAGCAGGGTAGGAGAGGAAACAGGACTTCTTGGAGGGCGGATGCTGGGGTTGCCGGAGCGGGTACGCGGCTGCCTGTTCGACATGGACGGGGTGCTCACGCGTACGGCGGGGGTCCACGCGGCGGCGTGGAAGGAGATGTTCGACGCCTTCCTCCGCGACCGGGCGGTCGCCACCGGCACGCCGTTCGTCCCCTTCGACGCGACCGGCGACTACGACCGGTACGTCGACGGCAGGAAGCGCCTGGACGGCACGCGGGAGTTCCTCCGGTCCCGGGACATCACCCTGCCGGAGGGCGAGCCGGACGACCCGCCGGGCATGCCCACGCTCAACGGCCTGAGCAACCGCAAGAACGCACTGGTCCAGGCGGTCCTCGACCGGCAGGGCGTCGAGGTCTTCGAAGGCTCGGTGCGTTATCTGCGCGAGGTCGGCGAGGCCGGTCTGCGCCGGGCGGTCGTCTCCTCCAGCGCCAACACCGCCCGTGTGCTGTCCGCCGCGGGGCTCTCCGAGATGTTCGACGCGCGGATCGACGGTGCGGTGGCGGCCGAGCGCGGCCTGGCCGGGAAGCCGGCCCCCGACATGTTCCTCGCCGCCGCCGAGGCCCTGGGCATCCAGCCGACCGCCGCGGCGGTCTTCGAGGACGCGCTGGCGGGGGTCGCCGCCGGGCGCGCGGGCGGCTTCGCCTGGGTGGTGGGCGTGGACCGCGCGAACCAGGCCCAGGCCCTGCGCGACAACGGCGCCGACGTGGTGGTGAGCGACCTCGCCGACCTGCTGGACGAGCGATGATCAGGCATCCCGCCTTCACCACCGAGCCCTGGACGGTCCGCGAGTGCCGCCTGCACACCGACGTGCTCGCCCAGACGGAGTCGGTGTTCGCACTGTCCAACGGGCACATCGGGCTGCGCGGCAACCTCGACGAGGGCGAGCCGTACGGGCTGCCCGGCACCTACCTCAACTCCTTCTACGAACTGCGCCCGCTGCCGTACGCCGAGGCGGGCTACGGCTACCCCGAGTCGGGGCAGACGGTGGTCAACGTCACCAACGGCAAGCTGATCCGGCTGCTGGTGGACGACGAGCCGTTCGACGTCCGGTACGGCACCCTGCACGCACACGAGCGGCTCCTCGATCTGCGCGCCGGGACGCTCATCCGCACGGTCCGCTGGAGCCCGCCCACGGGGGTGGAGATCCGGATGCGCTCCACCCGGCTCGTGTCGTACACCCACCGGGCCGTGGCCGCGATCCGCTACGAGGTGGAGCCGGTGGACCAGCCGGTCAACGTGGTCGTCCAGTCGGAGCTGGTGGCCAACGAGACCGTCCCCACGGCGGCCGCCGACCCCCGCGCCGCCGCCGCGCTGGAGGCGCCGCTGGTGCTGGAGGAGAACGCGACCGGCAGTGACGGCATGTGCGTCATGGTGCACTCCACCCGCGCCAGCCGGCTGCGGGTCGCCGCCGCCATGTGCCACGGGGTCGACGGCCCCGGCGGCACCCGGGTCGACAGCGACGGCGGCGGCGACGTCAGCCGCGTGACGGTCGCCACCCGCCTGAGACCCGGAGAGCGGCTGCGGCTGGACAAGTTCTTCGCCTACGGCTGGTCGGCCAAGCGCTCCCGGCCCGCGATGCACGACCAGGTGGTGGCCGCGCTGGCCGCGGCCCGGCTCACCGGGTGGGACGGCCTGTGCGCCGAGCAGCGCGCCTTCCTCGACGACTACTGGGCAGGCGCGGACGTCGAGGTCGAGGGCGACGCCGAGGTGCAGCAGGCCGTACGCTTCGGGCTCTTCCACCTGCTCCAGGCGGGCGCCCGGCTGGAGCGGCGGCCCATTCCCGGCAAGGGCCTGACCGGTTCCGGCTACGACGGGCATGCGTTCTGGGACACCGAGAGCTTCGTGCTGCCCGTCGCCACCTACACCTATCCCAGGGCCGCCCGCGACGCGCTGGAGTGGCGCGCGTCGATCCTCCCGCTCGCCGAGGCGCGGGCGGAGCTGCTCGGGCTGGGCGGGGCGGCGTTCCCCTGGCGCACGATCAACGGCGAGGAGTGCTCGGGATACTGGCCCGCCGGCACCGCGGCCTTCCACGTCAACGCCGACATCGCCGACGCGGTGACGCGGTACGTCGACGCGACCGAGGACACCGCGTTCGAGGGGGACGCCGGCCTGCCGCTGCTGGTCGCGACCGCGCGCCTGTGGTGCGCGCTCGGCCACCACGACGCCGAGGGCCGCTACCGCATCGACGGGGTGACCGGCCCGGACGAGTACAGCGCGGTCTCCGACAACAACCTCTACACCAACCTCATGGCCCGCCGGAACCTGCGGGCCGCCGCCGCGACGGCCGTACGCCATCTCGACCGGGCCGGACAGCTCGGCGTCACTCTGGAGGAGATCGCGGTGTGGCGCGACGCCGCCGCCGCCATGTACCTCCCGTACGACGAGCGGCTGGGGGTCCACGCGCAGAGCGAGGGCTACACCGGGCACGCGGTGTGGGACTTCGAGAACACCCGGCCCGACCAGTACCCGCTGCTGCTCCACTTCCCCTACTTCGACCTCTACCGCAAGCAGGTGGTCAAGCAGGCCGACCTCGTACTGGCCATGCACCTGTGCGGCGAGGCGTTCACACCCGAGCAGAAGGCCCGCAACTTCGCCTACTACGAGGCGCTGACGGTGCGGGACTCCTCGCTGTCCGCGGCCACCCAGGCCGTGCTCGCCGCCGAGGTCGGGCAGCTCGGGCTCGCCTACGCCTACCTCGGGGAGGCGGCGCTCATCGACCTGCGCGACCTGCAGCACAACACCCGTGACGGCGTCCACATGGCCTCGCTGGCCGGGGCGTGGATCGCGCTGGTGGCGGGGTTCGGCGGCCTGCGCGCGGGCGAGGGGCGGTTGTGCTTCGCCCCCCGCCTGCCCTCGGAGATCACCCGGCTCACCTTCCGGGTGCGCTACCGCGGGCGCCTGCTGAGGGTCGACGTCACGTCCGAGGACACGACGTACCGGCTGCTGCACGGCTCGCCGGTCTCGCTGGCGCACCACGGTGAGACCCTGTCGCTCGGCGCGCGGCCGCAGTCCCGGAGCAACCCGTCGCCGCCCTTCCCCGAACTGCGGATCACGCAGCCCCCCGGCCGCGAGCCGCCCGCCCGCCGCCCGGCGATCCCCTGAGGCGATATCACCGTTCGGGCAGGCCAAGGCGGCGCGGCGTCGTACAGTGAGCGTGCTCGTGAACGTTCCTCAGTTCCTGTCCCGAACTGGGCGCGGATCGGCGACTCCCCTCTCACCGCGCGGTCACGCCCGAGCGAACCCGCTGGAGGCACGCATGTCCTCGACCGCTCCCCTGCGCGTGATCCAATGGGCGACGGGCGCGGTCGGTGGGCGCGCCCTGCGCAGCGTGATCGCCCGTCCGGAGTTCGAGCTCGCCGGGGTGCTCGTCTACGACCGGGAGAAGGTGGGCCGGGACGCCGGCGAACTGGTGGGGCTCGGGCCCGTCGGGGTCGCCTGCACCGACGACGCCGAACGGATACTCGCCACCGAGGCCGACTGCGTGCTGCACATGCCGCTGCCCGCGTCCTACTTCGGCGGCGATCCCGGGACCGACGCCAAGACGATCTGCGCGCTGCTCGCCTCGGGCAAGAACGTCGTCACCACCACCGGATTCGTCTACCCCCGCGCGTACGGCCCGGGGCTGGTGGACCGCCTGGAGGCCGCCTGCGCCCGAGGCGGGGCGTCCCTGCACGGGACGGGCATCAACCCGGGCTTCATGAGCGACCTGCTGCCCCTGGCGCTGACCGGGCTGTCGGACCGGCTCGACCACATCTACGTGCGGGAGTGCTCGGACTACCGGGGTCATCCCTCCCGGCACGTCACCGCCGGCCTGATGGGCTTCGGCCGGGAGCCCGACGACTACAGCACGTCCGTCCGGCCGTTCCGCGCCTTCCAGCGCGCGCTGTTCGGCGAGAGCGTCGAGCTTGTCGCCGCCGCGCTCGGCGTGCCGCTGGACGAGGTGGAGGAGACCGACGAGTACCTGCTCGCGACCGAGGACTTCGACATCGCGGCGGGTGAGGTGCGCAAGGGCACGATCTCCGCGTCCCGCTGGGTGTTCACCGGACTGGCGCGCGGCCGGCCGTTCATCACGGTCGAGTGCGTCTACAAGGCCGACGGCCGCCGGGTGCCGCAGTGGGGCGACCTCGGCTTCACCATGCACGTGCAGGGACGGCCCGGCATGGCGGTGACGATCGACGACATGACCCAGGGGCTGGCCGGGGCGGCGGCCCACGCGGTCAACTCGATCGCCGCCGTGTGCGCGGCCCCGCCGGGCATCCGCACGCTCCTCGACCTCCCCCTCGCCACCGGCCGGGGAGCCGTGCGGCTGGCCTGACGGACAGCGCGCGGCGCGGGAGCAGTGGGGTGTTCCCGTACGGCCTGGCTCAGCCGGCGGGGTACCAGCGGTCGGGTTCGCCGGGCACTCGGGTGACCTGACCGCGATGCTCCAGCCAGACCAGGTGGGCGAGGGTCTCGCCGTTGGCCGTCCTGCGCATGTGCGCGGGGATCGTCTCCCACGGGCGCGACCAGCTCAGCCGGGTGGCGATGTCCCAGCACGCCGGGCCGTCGCCGTCCGCGACGACTCGCCGTATCTCCGCGAGCCGCTCCTCGTGGTGCGTGATGACGTGGTCGGCACGGGCGGCCAGTTCCAGGAAGCGGTACTCGTGGGCGGGCAGCACCTCTTCCACGTCGAGCCCGCCCACCAGGCGCAGCGCGTCGAGATAGTCGGCCAGCGGGTTGGGCGCCGACTGCGGGTGCACCGCGACCATCGGCGTGATCCTGGCCAGCACATGGTCGCCGGAGAACAGCAGCCTGCGCTCCGGCTCGGCGAAGCACAGGTGGCCTGGCGAGTGGCCGGGGGTCCACACCGCCCGGAGGTCCCATCCGGGCAGGCCGAGCCGGTCGCCGTCCTCGATGAGCCGGTCGGGCACCGCCATCGTCACGAACTGGCGCAGCATGACCGACGCGCCCGCCAGTTCCTGTGCCGTGAGGTCCGGCACGCCGCAGCGGAGCAGCAGCGCGCGCTCCTGCTCGACGAGATCGTCGATCGCCGAGTCGTCGTAGCGGCCGCGGAGGAGGCGCGCGTCGGCCGGATGGAGCCCGATCCACGCGCCCGAGACCTCCCGTACGCGCCCGGCCAGGCCGTAGTGGTCGGGGTGGATGTGCGTGACCAGCACGGCCTTCACGTCCGTGATGTCGTATCCGGCCGTTCCGAGCCCCGCCACGAGCGCGTCGTACGCCTCGCCGGTGTTCCATCCCGCGTCGACGAGGACCACTCCATCGGGGATCTCCAGGGCGTAGACCAGGACGTAGCGCAACGGGTTGATCGGGATCGGGACGGGGATCGACCACAGCCCCGGGCGCACCCGCTCGACCTCCGGCAGCCCGCCGCCCCGCCACGCCGCGCGCTGCGCCTCGTTCGCCGCCGTCACGCTCCCCTTGCTCACCGGTCCACGCCCCTCTCGCAGCTTCGCTGCCTGATTGTGCCGCCCTGAACCGAATGTCGTTCTACCGGGCCCCCGGGCACCGCACATCGCGGCGAACCACCGTCACTCGCGCCCGCCTCCCCGGGGACCGCTGCGCGGATGGGCGGCGAGCAGGACCGTGACGCCGCGCGCGTCGGGGTCGTCGCGGTCCCGCTCCTCGGCCTCCAGCAGCAGGGCCGACACCCGCTCGTACAGGGACGCGACCGTCGCCGGCGACAGCCGTACCACCAGGTCGGACATGCCGGCCGCCTCGGCCCACGCCTCGCTCCACAGGTCGCGGTCGCGCTCGAAGCTCTCCACGTCGGCGGTGAGCCGCTCCAGCTGACGCCGGCGCAGGCAGGCGGCGGCCTCCCGGCCCTCGGCGCCCGCGGCCGTCGCCACGTCACTCCACGACGTGAACCGGTGGATCGCCCGCCAGCGCCGCTCACGCCGGTCGCGCTGCTCGGCGTCGGGCTCCACGAACCCGTACCGCGCGAGTTGCCGCAGGTGGTAGCTCGTGGAGCCGGAGCTCTCCGCGAGGCGCGCGGCCAGTTCCGTGGCGGTCGCGGGACCATCGGTGCGCAGTTCCGCCAGCAGGCGCGACCGCAACGGATGCGCGACCGCCTTCAGCGCGCGCGGGTCCCGTACGTGGTAGACCTCCTGATCCATGCCGGGGACGCTAACAACCCCCGCGCTTCGCAAAGGTTCCTTTGCGAAAATGAAAGTTTCAGCCGCGCGCTCCCCCAACCACCGGTGACGTGGGCCGGAGCACAGCCGTCGTTGACGCCCCTGGAAACCCGGCGGAAACATCGGTGCCGCTCCCCTTTGGGAGCGCTCCCACACCACCATTCCCACACCGCCTTTCCCCACCAGCCCCTCGCGGACACCCCGAGGACCACCCCGAGGACCACTGTGCTCAGAAGAATCGGCATTCTCGCCGTGGCGGCGTTAGCCACGGCCTGCCTGACCGGCGCGCCTCCCGTCACGGCGGACGAGGGCCCGGAACAGATCCCCAACGGCACGTTCGACACCACCGCCGACCCGTGGTGGCACACCTCGAACCTGGACTTCGAACTGTCCGGCGGCCGGCTCTGCACGAACGTCCCCGGCGGGACGGTCAACCCCTGGGACGCGATCATCGGCGTCAACGACATCCCGCTGGTGAAGGACGAGACCTACGCGTTCAGCTTCTTCGCCACCGCCGACCCGTCGAAGGTCGCCAGGGCGTACGTCCAGCTGCCGACGGATCCCTACACCCAGTACGTGGCGGCGGCTCCCGAGGTCAGCGTCTCGGGCAACACCTACAGCTACACGTTCACCTCGCCGGTCGACCTGCCCAACGCCCAGGTCGTCTTCCAGATCGGCGGCAGCGCGACGCCGTGGCGCTTCTGCGTCGACAACGTCTCGCTCAAGGGCGGGGCGCCGCCGGACGTCTACAAGCCCGACACCGGTCCCCGGGTGCGGGTGAACCAGGTGGCCTACCTGCCCAAGGGCCCCAAGAACGCCACCGTGGTCACCGACGCCACCGCCGCGCTGCCCTGGCAGCTCAAGAACTCCGCCGGGACCGTGGTCGCGCACGGCACGACGACCCCGCGCGGCGTGGACGCCAGCTCCGGCCAGAACGTCCACTCGATCGACTTCGGCTCGTACGTCAAGGCGGGGACGGGCTACACGCTCACCGCCGACGGTGAGACCAGCCGGCCGTTCGACATCAAGCCGGACGCCTACGCCGACCTCAAGCTCGACGCGCTGAAGTTCTACTACACCCAGCGCAGCGGCATCGCGATCGACGACGCGCTGCGGCCCGGGTACGGCCGGCCCGCCGGTCACGTGGACGTGGCTCCGAACCAGGGCGACAAGAACGTCCCCTGCCAGCCGGGCGTGTGCGACTACCGTCTCGACGTGTCCGGCGGCTGGTACGACGCGGGCGACCACGGCAAGTACGTGGTCAACGGCGGCATCTCGGTCGCCCAGATCATGAGCGAGTTCGAGCGGACCAAGAACGCCCCGACCGCCAAGCCCATCGGCAGCCTGAACATCCCCGAGAGCGGCGACGCCGTTCCCGACGTGCTCGACGAGGCCCGCTGGGAGCAGGAGTTCCTGCTGAAGATGCAGCGGTCCGACGGCATGGTCCACCACAAGATCCACGACGAGAACTGGACCGGCCTGCCGCTGCTGCCGAACCTGGACCCGCAGAAGCGCGAACTGCACCCGGTCAGCACGGCCGCGACGCTGAACCTCGCCGCGACCGCCGCCCAGGCGGCCCGGATCTTCGCGCCGTACGACGCCGCGTTCGCCGCGAAGAACCTGGCGGCGGCGAAGAAGGCGTGGACGGCGGCCAAGGCGAACCCGAACGTGCTCGCCTCCGCCTCCGACGGCGTCGGCGGCGGCACCTACGACGACGCCAAGGTCAGCGACGAGTTCTACTGGGCGGCGGCCGAGCTCTACATCACCACGGGCGACAAGGAGTTCGAGAACTACCTCCTCGCCTCGCCGCTCCACACCGCCGACATCTGGAACACGGGCGCCATGGACTGGGGCAACGTCGCGGCGCTCGGCCGGCTCGACCTGGCGACCGTGCCCAACGCCCTGCCCGGCCGCAGCGAGGTGCGCGCCTCGGTGGTGGCCGGCGCGGACAAGTACCTCGCCAAGCTGACGGCCCACCCGTACGGCCTGCCGTACGACGCGGCCTCCTACGACTGGGGATCGAACAGCATCGTCCTCAACAACATGGTGGTCATGGCCACGGCCTACGACATCACCGGCGACCTGAAGTATCGCGACGGCGTGCTGCAGGGCGTCGACTACATCCTCGGCCGCAACGCGCTCAACCAGTCGTACGTGACCGGCTACGGCGAGGTGGCGTCGAAGAACCAGCACAGCAGGTGGTACGCCCACTCGCTGGACACCTCGCTGCCGAACCCGCCGCGCGGCACGCTCGCCGGCGGCCCCAACTCCAGCATCCAGGACCCGGTGGCCCAGGCGAAGCTGAGGGGCTGCGTGGCGCAGTTCTGCTACATCGACGACATCGGCTCGTGGGCGACCAACGAGCTGACGATCAACTGGAACTCGCCGATGTCGTGGATCTCGGCGTTCATCGCCGACCAGGGCGACGGCACGGTCAAGGCCCCCGGCGCGTGCAAGGTCACCTATACCACGCACGGTTCCTGGCCGACCGGCTTCACCACCCAGATCACGATCGTGAACACCGGCACGAAGGCCGTCGACGGCTGGAAGCTGAAGTGGTCGTTCCTGGGCGGCCAGAAGATCGACCACGGCTGGAGCGCCAACTTCTCGCAGGAGGGGGCGACCGCCACCGCCGAGAACGAGACGTGGAACAAGACCATCAGGCCCGGCCAGACGGTCGTCATCGGCTACAACGGCGTGTCGTCTCCCGGCCCCAACCCCACGCCCGACCTGATCACCCTCAACGGCGCCGCCTGCTCCTCCTGACCCGGCCGATCGGCCCGACCGGCCCGACCGGCCCGATCAGAACGTCGCCGTAACCCCCGACCCCGGCCGCCGCCTCAGCAGAGGCGGCGGCCGGTTCCATTCCGGCGGGGCCGGCCCACCCGGGCACTACGCTGTGGGGCGTGATCGACGACATCTGGGTGGACGACGCCGTCACGGCGCTGCGTCCGGACTTCGCCGTCCTGGTCGTCTGCGCGTACGGCCTGCGCAACGGCCCTTCGGACGACCGTTCGCGGGAGTGGCTGGCCGACGCGGCGGCCAGGGCCGTGCCGCAGGACGACGAGAGGATCGAGGCGTGGCGCGCGGCGTACCGCGCCTTCGGGGCCAAGCCCCAGCGGACCCGCCCGTCGGTGGACGCGCTGGTCCGCCGCCTGCCGCTGCCCGAGATCAATTTGGTGGTGGACGCCTACAACGCCGTGTCCGTACGGCACGGCCTGCCGATCGGCGGCGAGGACCTGCGCCGCTACCGCGGCACCGCCCGGCTGGTCCGCGCGGCGGGCGACGAGCCGTCGGAGGAGGCGCTGGGCGAGCCCGCGATCGGCGAGGTGGTGTGGCGCGACGACGAGGGCGTCACCTGCCGGAGGTGGAACTGGCGGCAGTGCGTCAGGACGAGGATCACCGAGGAGACGGTCGACGCGCTGTTCCTCCTCGAACGGCTCGAACCGCTCTCCATTCCCGCACTGCATGCGGCCGGTGAGGACCTCGCGGGTATGCTGTCCGCTATAGCTCCGGATATCCGGATCGAGTCGCGGCTCCTCGGGTGAGCCAGTCGTGATGACCAGGTGGTGAGGGACACCTCACCACCCAGACGGGCTATCCGCGCGTGACCTGTTTGATCGATCCTGGGAGGATGGGCCGGGACCGGTGACCCGCGCGGGCGCACCTCGGTGTGTGAGGCGAGTAGCCTTGGACAGGTTCACCAAACATCAACGCCGATCTGCGGAAGAGGGCGATTTCCGCCGTGTCGTCAGAGTCGTCGCGGACAAACCCGCTGGCAAGCTTCGGGCAAAATGAGTGGCTTGTCGACGAGTTGTACCAGAAGTATCTCGAAGATCCCGAGTCTGTGGACCAGGCCTGGTGGCACTTCTTCGCTGACTACAACGGAACGGGCAAGCCCGCTCCACCCAAGGCCGCCGGCGCCGCGAACGGCGCGACCACGACGGCGGCTCCCGAGGCTCCCGCCCCGGTGAGCCCGGCTCCGCAGACGACGCAGCCCACGCCGCCCCAGCCGCAGGCCACGGCGCCCGCGCCGGTCAAGCCGCCTGCCCCACAGCCGGCCAAGCAGCCGGCGAAGCAGCCCGCCAAGCAGGCCGCCACCCCGGTTCCGGCCGGTGCGGCCGAGGAGAAGCTGCGCGGCGCCGCGGCGCGCACCGCCGCCAACATGGAGGCCTCCCTGGCGGTCCCGACCGCCACCAGCGTCCGCGCGGTGCCCGCCAAGCTGCTGATCGACAACCGCATCGTCATCAACAACCACCTGTCCCGCGGGCGCGGCGGCAAGATCTCCTTCACCCACCTCATCGGCTACGCGATCGTCCGGGCGCTGGAGTCCATGCCCGAGATGAACCACTCGTACGCCGAGGTGGACGGCAAGCCGGTCCTGGTGAAGCCGGAGCACGTCGGGCTCGGCCTCGCCATCGACGTGCAGAAGAGCGACGGCACCCGCCAGCTCCTGGTGCCCTCGATCAAGCGGGCCGAGACGCTCGACTTCCGCCAGTTCTGGACGGCGTACGAGGAGATCGTCCGCAAGGCCCGCGCGGGCAAGCTCGGCGTGGAGGACTTCCAGGGCACCACGATCTCCCTGACGAACCCCGGCACGATCGGCACTGTCCACTCGGTGCCGCGTCTCATGCCCGGCCAGGGCACGATCATCGGCGTCGGCGCGATGGAGTACCCGGCGGAGTACCAGGGCGCCTCGGCGGAGACCCTGTCCCGCCTGGCCATCAGCAAGGTGATGACGATCACCTCGACCTACGACCACCGGATCATCCAGGGCGCCCAGTCGGGTGACTTCCTGCGCCGCATCCACCAGCTCCTGCTCGGCTCCGACGGCTTCTACGACGAGATCTTCGAGTCGCTGCGCATCCCGTACGAGCCGGTCCGCTGGGTCCAGGACATCTCGGCCACCCACGACGACGACGTGGCCAAGTCCGCCCGCGTGCTGGAGCTGATTCACGCCTACCGGGTCCGCGGCCACCTCATGGCCGACACCGACCCGCTGGAGTACCGCCAGCGCAAGCACCCCGACCTCGACATCCAGTCGCACGGCCTGACGCTGTGGGACCTGGAGCGCGAGTTCCCCACGGGCGGCTTCGGCGGGAAGCCGCTGATGAAGCTGCGCGACATCCTCGGCGTGCTGCGCGACTCGTACTGCCGGACGGTCGGCATCGAGTACATGCACATCCAGAACCCCGAGGAGCGGGCCTGGATCCAGGCGCGGGTGGAGCGGCCGCACGCCAAGCCCGACCGCGAGGAGCAGCTGCACATCCTGCGCAGGCTCAACACCGCCGAGGCGTTCGAGACGTTCCTGCAGACCAAGTACGTCGGCCAGAAGCGGTTCTCGCTGGAGGGCGGCGAGTCGCTGATCCCGCTGCTCGACTCGGTGATCTGCGCCGCCGCGGGCGAGCGCCTCGACGAGGTCGTCATCGGCATGGCCCACCGCGGCCGGCTCAACGTGCTGGCCAACATCGTGGGCAAGTCGTACGCCCAGGTGTTCGGCGAGTTCGAGGGCAACATCGACCCGCGCAGCGCGCACGGCTCGGGCGACGTGAAGTACCACCTCGGCGCGAGCGGCGACTTCGTCGACCCCGACGGCAACAAGATCAGCACGTCGGTGGTGGCGAACCCCTCGCACCTGGAGGCCGTCGACCCCGTCCTGGAGGGCGTGGTCCGGGCCAAGCAGGACCTGCTGGAGCGCGGCGAGGAGGGCTTCACCGTCCTGCCCGTGCTCGTCCACGGCGACGCGGCGTTCGCCGGGCAGGGCGTGGTCGCCGAGACCCTGCACCTGTCCCAGCTGCGCGGCTACCGCACCGGCGGCACCGTGCACATCGTGGTCAACAACCAGGTCGGCTTCACCACCTCCCCCGCCTCCTCGCGGTCGAGCGTGTACGCGACCGACGTCGCCCGGATGATCCAGGCGCCGATCTTCCACGTGAACGGCGACGACCCCGAGGCCGTCGTCCGCGTCGGGCGGCTCGCCTACGAGTACCGCCAGGCGTTCCGCAAGGACGTGGTCATCGACCTGATCTGCTACCGGCGGCGCGGCCACAACGAGACCGACAACCCGGCCTTCACCCAGCCGCTGATGTACGACCTGATCGACGCCAAGCGCTCGACCCGCAAGCTGTACACCGAGGCGCTGATCGGCCGCGGCGACATCACGGTCGAGGAGGCCGAGCAGGCCCTCCGCGACTACCAGGAGCAGCTGGAGCGGGCCTTCACCGAGACCCGGGAGGCGACCAGGCAGCCGCTGGAACCGGGCTCGGTCGTGGTCCCCGAGCCGGACGAGGTGTTCCAGTGGTCGCACGAGGACACCAAGACGGCGATCTCGGAGGAGGTCGTCAAGCGGGTCGTCGACACGCAGCTCAACCTGCCCGACGGCTTCACCGTCCACCCGCGTCTCGCACCGGTCATCCAGCGTCGCGGCGCGATGATCGCCGAGGACTCGATCGACTGGGCGACCGGTGAGATGCTCGCGTTCGGCTCGCTGCTCATCGACGACCACCCGGTGCGGCTCGTCGGCCAGGACTCCCGCCGCGGCACCTTCGGCCAGCGCCACGCCGTGCTGGTCGACCGCGTCACCGGCGAGGAGCACACCCCGCTCAAGACGTTCAACCAGGGCACCACGAAGTTCTACGTGTACGACTCGCTGCTCAGCGAGTTCGCCGCGATGGGCTTCGAGTACGGCTACAGCGTGGTCCGCCCGGACGCCCTGGTCGCCTGGGAGGCGCAGTTCGGCGACTTCGCCAACGGCGCCCAGTCGATCATCGACGAGTTCATCTCGTCGGGCGAGCAGAAGTGGGGCCAGCGTTCCTCGGTCGTGCTGCTGCTGCCGCACGGCTACGAGGGCCAGGGCCCGGACCACTCCTCCGCCCGCATCGAGCGTTACCTGCAGATGTGCGCGCAGGACAACATGACGGTGGCGCAGCCGAGCACCCCGGCGAACTACTTCCACCTGCTGCGCTGGCAGGTGCTGTCGGAGCGGCGCAAGCCCCTCATCGTGTTCACGCCCAAGTCGCTGCTGCGGCTCAAGGCGGCGGCCTCGGCCACGTCGGAGTTCACCTCCGGTTCCTTCCGCCCGGTCATCGGCGACGCGACGGTCGACCCGGCGGCGGTCCGGAAGGTCGTGGTCTGCTCCGGCAGGATCTACTACGACCTGCTCGCCCGGCGCGAGAAGGACGGCAGGAAGGACGTGGCGCTCGTCCGGCTCGAACGCATCTACCCCTTCCCGGAGAACCCGCTCAAGGCCGAGCTGTCCCGCTACGGCGCCGACGCGGAGCTGCTCTGGGCACAGGACGAGCCGGTCAACATGGGCCCGTGGCCGTACCTGGCGCTGAAGCTGACGGAACGGCCCGACCTGCTCGGCGGCCGCGCCCTCCGCAGGGTCTCGCGTACGCCGAACTCGTCGCCGGCCGTCGGCTCGCACTCCAAGCACGACGCGGAGCTGCGCGGCATGCTCGACGAGATCTTCGGCTGACCGGCGATCCCGCAGGATTGAGGAGGTCCCCCGCGACGCGTGGGGGACCTCTCCTCATGATCAGGTAATTGCACTGGAGCGAGGCATGTACTTCACCGACAAGGGGATCGAGGAGCTCGTCGAGCGGCGCGGCGAGGAGGAGGTCGGCATCACCTGGCTGGCCGAGCGGCTGCGCGAGTTCGTGGATCTCAATCCCGAGTTCGAGGTGCCCGTGGAGCGGCTGGCCACCTGGCTCGCGCGCCTGGACGACGACGAGGACTGAGAGCGCCGGGCCGAACGCGATACATCTTGACTTTCCACAGACGCGATATATCGTGTTTGTGGACGGCAGGACTTCGCGTGGAAGGGCTTGGCGATGCCCCAATGGACGATCGACTCCCCCGGGCAGCTCACGTTCGGCAAGGTGACCGCGCTGAACGTGCGGATCGTGGCCGGCCGGCTGGCCGTGCTGGCCAGTGACGGCCCGCCCACCCTGGAGGTGACGGAGGTGGAGGGGGCGCCGCTGCTGGTGACCCATGACGAGGCGGACGGCCGCCTGACGGTCACGTACAAGGACCTGACATGGGACGGCATCCTCGGGTGGTTACGCCCGGGCTCACGGCGGACCACCTTGACGCTCACCGTGCCGAGCAGCTGCCCGGTGCAGGCCGGAGTGGTCTCGGCCTCCGCCCTGGTGACCGGCATGGAGGGGACCACCGGCGTGAAGAGCGTCTCGGGGGAGATCGTCCTCGACGGCGTCAGCGGCGAGGTGCAGGCCGAGACGGTGTCGGGTTCGGTGGAGAGCCGGGGCATGGCCGGCGACCTGTCGTTCGGCAGCGTCTCCGGTGAGCTGACCGTCGCCGGGGGCAGGCCGCGGCGGCTGCGCGCGAACACGGTGTCCGGCCGGATCACCGCCGACCTGGAGCTCGCGCCCACCGGTCACGTCACGATGCACAGCGTGTCCGGTCCCGTCGTCGTACGGCTCCCGCGCTCCGTGGACGCCGACGTGACCGTCCGCTCGACCTCCGGCAGGGTCGAGTCGGCGTTTCCCGGGCTGGAGTCCACCGCGATGCCCGGCGTCCGTTCGCTCGGCGGCCGGTTGGGCGGCGGCATGGCCTCGCTCTCCGCGACCACCATGTCGGGCGACGTCACCCTGCTGAGCGGCCCCCCCACCGGCCGCCGGGAAGAGGAGGAGAAGGCATGAGCGAGCGAATCAGTAGGCACAGCGTCTGGCTCAGGCCACTCCGAGCCGAAGGCGAGGAGGTGGCATGAGTCCGGTCTTCGGGCATGGGCGGCTGCGGCTGTACCTGCTGAAGCTGCTGGAGGAGAGCCCGCGGCACGGATATGAGGTCATCCGGCTGCTGCAGGATCGCTTCCTCGGCGTCTACTCCCCTTCCCCCGGCACCATCTATCCCCGGCTGGCCCGCCTTGAGGACGAGGGCCTGGTCACCCATGAGGTCGTGGACGGCAAGAAGGTCTTCACGCTGACCGACAAGGGACGGGCCGAGCTGGCCGACCGGATGGACGAGCTGGCCGATCTGGAGCAGGAGATCACCGCCTCGGTCCAGGACATCGCCCGGGAGGTGAAGGAGGACGTGCGGCAGACGGTGCGGTCCCTGCGCGACGAGCTCACCCAGATGGCCCGGGACATCGGCGACGACGGCCGGGAGCTGGGCCGGACCCAGAAGGAGGAGTGGCAGCGGCACCGCGACCAGGCCAGGGAGGAGTGGCGCAGGCAGAAGGAGGAGTGGCGCCGCCACAAGCACGAATGGCAGGAGGAGCGCGACCGCTGGCAGCAGGAGTGGCGCCGCGTCTGGGAGGACACCTGGGGGTTCGGCGGGAGCCGGCACGAGGGCGCCCCCCGCACCGGCCCCGACCCCGCCCTCAGCCGGATGCTGGCGGACTTCGTCACCGACCTCCACCGTTCTCTCGCCGAGCCTCCCCCGGGGGCTTCCGGGGAGGGCACACCGCGCGAGGAGGCGCTGGCGGAGTGCCGGGCCGCTCTCGACGAGGCCGCGGAGCGGATCCGCCGCGCCATGCGCCCCTGACCGCTCCAACCGGGGTCAGGGTCGCGGTCAGGGCCGCCGTCAGAGTGTGAAGACCACCTTGCCGAAGACGTCGCCCCGGTGCACGGCCGCGAAGCCCTCCTCCGCCTCGGTGAGCGGAAGCACCCGGTCGATCACCGGCCGTACGCCCGTCTGCTCGAGGAAGACCGCGAGCCGCGCGAGCTGCTCGCGCGTTCCCATGGTCGACCCGATGATCGACTTCTGCAGGAAGTAGACCTGCACGAGTTGCGTCGCGGCGACCATCCCGCTCGTCGCGCCGCAGGTGACGATCCGGCCACCGGGGCGCAGGGAGTTGAGCGAGTGCTTCCAGGTGGCCTCGCCGACCGTCTCCATGACGGCGTCGACCCGCTCGGGCAGGCGGGCGTTCGTCTCGAAGACCTGGTCGGCGCCGAGGCCGAGGGCCCGCTCCCGCTTGTGCTCCGACCGGCTCGTCGCCCAGACCCGGTATCCGGCGGCCCGGCCGAGCACGATCAGCGCGGTCGCCACGCCGCCGCCGGCGCCCTGGACGAGGATGGTGGAGCCCGGCTCCAGCCCGGCCTTGTCGAACAGCATGCGGTAGGCCGTCAGCCAGGCCGTGGGCAGGCAGGCGGCCTCCTCGAAGGAGAGCGCGGCGGGCTTGGGCACCAGGTTGCGCCGGGGCACCACGACCTTCTCGGCGAACGTGCCGTCGTACTTCTCCGACAGCAGCGAGCGGGCCGGGTCGAGGGTCTCGTCGCCGTTCACCGGCGTGCCGATCACGGCGTGGACGACGACCTCCTCGCCGTCCTCGTCCACCCCCGCGGCGTCGCAGCCGAGGACGATCGGCAACCGGTCCTGGCTGATGCCCACCCCCCGGAGCGTCCACAGGTCGTGGTGGTTGAGCGAGGCGGCCCGGACCGTGACGGTGGTCCAGCCGTCCGGTACGGCGGGCTCAGGGTGCTCACCCAGCGTCAGGCCCTTCAGCGGGTCGTCCGGATCGGTCTGCGTGGCGGTGACGGCGAACATGCCAGCACACTACCGCGCGCGCCGGGTCTGTCCGTTTTGATAATCGAGGGCATTACCGGGACCAGAGCGCCGGAAATCAATCAAGACCGGTCAAGAATGGTTGTGAACCCTCCGTCCGGTAAGACGACGTACCCCGTCAAACCCCCTCTGAGCTGCGGAGACACGTACCATAACCAGCCGCTATCGATAACAGATAGGGCAATCTGCTGATTGTTCTGGTTATAAGCACGGCGGCCGGTCGGATCCGGTCGTTAATCTTCGGAGCGTTTTCCTGCTGAATGGGACGCACCCTCATCCGTCCCAGGGAAAGGAGCTTCATGATCCCCCGAGCACGACGCCTGACCATCCCCCTCACCGGCGCGCTCGTCGCGGCCGGCGTGGTCGGCGTGATCGGCGTCACCCAGCCGGCGGCCTCGGCGCAGACCGGCCCCGGCGACGTGACCGTCAAGGCGGCGCCCCAGACGCCCGCCCAGGCGGTCTCCTTCTGGTCGCCGCAACGGCTGCGGGCGGCCAAGGACTACAGCGAGGAACTCGGCAACTCCGTCAAGGGCTTCGGCAAGGTCAGCAAGACCACCCCGGACGGCAAGCCGGGCACGGTCCCGCCGATCGGCGCGGAGAAGACCAAGGCGGGCGTGTCCCGGCAGGTCAACCTGCCGAACACGGTCGGCCGGGTGTTCTTCACGCTGCCCGGCCAGAATCCGCTCGACCCCCGGAGCTGGAAGTACTGCTCCGGCACGTCCGTTCAGGGCAGGTACCGCAACGTGGTCGCCACCTCGGCACACTGCGTCTACGACCCGGTGTCGAACCAGTTCTACGACAACTGGATCTTCATTCCCTCCTACTGGGACGGCAACCAGGTGTGGGAGGGCAAGGCGCCGTACGGCATCTATCCCGCCAAGTGGTTCCAGGCGCACGACGACTTCGTGGTCAAGGAGGACTACGACTACGACTACGCGTTCGTGAACGTGTCGTCGGGCTTCCGGCTGACCCCGAAGAAGGTCGGCTCGGCCACGCAGTACACGACCACCCCGGCCGGCCGCCTGGGCGACAACGTGGGCGGCCAGGGCTTCACCTGGAACCGCAGCACGAAGGTCAAGGTGTTCTCGTTCGGCTATCCGGCGGGCCCGCACCCGGACGGCGACCGGCCGTTCACCGGGCAGACGATGAAGTGGTGCTACGGCCAGACGACTCCCATGCCGGCCGCGTTGAAGTACAACATCCAGGAGCACATCGGGTTCAAGTGCGGCATGACCGCCGGCGCGAGCGGCGGCCCGTGGCTCCTCGACTACAGGAGCAGAACGCGCAAGGGCTACCTGAACGGCATCAACAGCGTCGCCTGGGACAGCGACGGCAACGACCGGTACGACCGGATCTCCTCGCCGTACTTCAACAGCGAGACCTACGACGTCTACGCGGCGGCCGCCAACCGGTGGACGCAGTGACGCGGGCGGCCTGACCGCACGGCCATTCGGTCAGGCGCGCACGTCCAGGTGGACGGGGGCCCGGCGGGCGACCGCCGGGCCCTTCGCATGTCTCCGTTCGCATGTCTCCGTGCGTACCGCGCCGAAGGAGGCTTACGTCCCGCCTACGCCGGATGCGGTGGAATGCCGGAAGCGTCGGACGTCCGCATCAGAACTCGGCCAGCGCACCGGTGACCGACCGCATCTCGCAGTCGTTGCCGAAGGTGTGCCGGAGCTGGAAGTACTTCCCGTCCCAGATACCGCTGGCGGTGACCGTCACAGGTGAGTAGAGCATCGTGCAGGGTCCCGTGCCGGGCCGCTTCAGCACCGCCGGATCGAGGACCGCTCTTCTCAGCCGCGCGCACGCCTCGGCCGCGTGGGGATGCGAACCCCCCACCGGGGAGCAGTTCAGGAAGGCCGAGCGGGCCGGCGGATCCGCCTGCGCGCCGTTCGCCACGGTCAGGATCGCCACGCGTACGCGGGCGGCCGGGGACGGGGGAGCCTGTGCCCCGATTTTCAGTGACGGCGGCGCGGGCAGGCCCCTCACCTGGTCAGACGCCGACGCGTGGCCGGACGGGCCGGCGACCAGGGCCGCACCGGCCAGCAGGACAAGCAGTGTTCTCATTCGATCCCCCCGTTTCCGCTGGTGCCAGCGTTCCCGTGGGGGGGTCTCCGAGCAAGCGCACACTCCGCGCCACAAGGAAATCTGACGTACCACAGACCGCATCGGTTCCGCGGGTTTCATAACGAGCTGGGCAAGAAGGTGTGCCTGAACCGTGTGGATCTGGAAAAATCACCCCTTACTATCCATATCTCCCATCTGAGGGGTCCACGGTGACCAGGAAGCTCGCACTCGCCGGTGGCGTCGCCGCCGCCGCGGGCCTGGCCGCCGTGCTCTGGAGCCAGGGACCGGCGACACCCGCGACGGCCTCGCCCCAACTCGCCGCGGCCCCGGTCTCCGTCGTGAGCGGCCTCGGCAGGAGTGTGGCCGGCGACAGCGGGGTCAGCAGGGACGGCGTCAGCAGCTTCGCCCTCGCGCCGAAGCAGGCCGACAAGGAGCGGGTGGCGGCGTACTGGAGCCCTGATCGGCTCAAGCAGGCGAGCAGTTACGTGCCGAGCACCAAGCCGTCGCCGTCGGTGAAGAGCACCACCTCCGCGCTGGAGATGGTCCCCGGGGAAGCGAGCCGGGGCGCGACCCCGCCCCTGCGGGCGGCCGTGTCGGCCCCCGGCGACGCCCCGCCGATGGTGGGCAAGGTCTTCTTCAAGGTGGGCGACAAGCAGTACTGGTGCTCCGCCTCCGCGGTCCACTCGGCCCACCGCAACCTCGTCGCCACCGCCGGACACTGCGCGTACGCGCTGGCCCAGGACAAGCCGGTGGAGAACTGGATCTTCATCCCGTCCTACCACGACGGCGTGGCCCCCAAGGGGATCTTCGTCGGCCACACGCTCTACATGCACGAGGACTTCGCCGGGCAGGGCGACTTCGACCGCGACTACGCCTTCGTGACCGTGCACCGGGGCTTCACCTGGCAGCCGTACACGCAGCAGGGCAGGTTCCGGTATCGGGCGGTGGACGTCGGGCGCCTGGAGGACAAGGTCGGCGCCTTCCTGTTCACCTCCGCCAAGCCGCTCGCCCGGCGCGTCAGCGCCTTCGGCTATCCCGCGGGGGCCCACCCCGACGGCACCCGCCCGTACGACGGCCAGACGGTGCGGACCTGCTCCGGCACGACGGAGAAGAAGATCGTCAGCGCGCCGACCTGGCAACTGGAGCACGGAGTGCGCCTGCCCGGCTGCGCATTCACCGCAGGCGCGAGCGGCGGCCCCTGGGTCGTCGGCTACAACCCCGCCAAGCGGACCGGCCGCCTGACCGGGGTCACCAGCCTGACCTGGAACCTCAGCGGTGGCGGGCGTCTCGATGCGGTCTCCACGCCGTACTTCAACACGCTCACCCGGCGGGTGTACACACAGGCGGGCCGGCAGGGCACCGGCTGACTCCGGCCCCCGGGGATCGCGAATGTGATTTGGCTCACACCACGACGTGCCTGGTAGTCGCGCTGCGTACCGGTCTTTACACGCACCGCTCTCGATCAGACCTGCGCCGATGCCGACTTGTGATCGATCACTTGACAGTGCCTGTTGAAGATAACCGTCAAGTAACGGGCGATGTCACACGGAAAGCACCTAAAACAGGGGTTAAGAGCGCAGGTACTGTCTTTACTAGCCCTTTACACACGGGTGGGACGCATGAGGCGTCCCACACGACAGCACCTGGAGTTTCATGAACACCCGAGTCAGGCGCCTGATCCTCCCCATCGGAGGCATCGCCGCCGCCGGCCTCGTCGGGGCCACCCTGGCAGGGCCGGCTCAGGCCGCTCCCGACACGGCCTCGGACACCCTGGCCGCGAGCGGAGTCGCCGCGAAGAACATCGTCGCCTACTGGCTGACCGAGAAGGCCGCCAACCTGGTCAACGCCACCCCGTACGGGTACGAGACCCAGGTCCCCGCCAAGCACATCTCCAAGGGCGGGCCGTCCGCGGACAGCAAGCCGGGCACCGTCGCCCCCACCGGCGGCGGCACCAAGGCCAGCGGCGCTTCCAAGAACGTGAACCTGCCGCGTACCACCGGCAAGGTCTTCTTCGTCGGCGCCGACCACAGGCCGCACTGGTGCACCGCCACCTCGCTGCAGTCGAAGTACCACAACGTGGTCGCCACCGCCGGCCACTGCGTGTACGACACCGAGTCGAACAAGGCCACCATGAAGTACTGGGTCTTCGTGCCCGGTTACTACCAGGGCAAGGCTCCGTGGGGCATCTACGTCGGCAAGACGGCCTACACCCACTACGACTTCGACGTGTACGAGGACGGCGACCGCGACTACGCGTTCGTGACCGTCTACAACGGCATCAAGGCCGGCCGCGGCGGCGACCTGCGCAACGTCGCCGAGTGGAACTGGAAGCAGGTCGACAAGAAGGAGTACAACAAGTACGACCGCTTCATCCGCAGGGCCAAGGGCGGCAAGTACTACGTGGTGAAGTTCACCGACGCCGGTCGCCTGGGCGACAACGTCGGCGGCCAGGGCTTCGCCTACAACCAGAAGATCGGCAAGTACGTCTACGTGTTCGGCTACCCGAGCGGGTCGCACCCGGACGGCAACCACGCCTTCTCCGGCCAGACCCTCAAGTGGTCGTACGGCAAGACCTTCGCCGCCAAGGCCCCGGCCGTGAAGGCCGAGGAGCTCCAGGGCGTGAAGTCCTCCTTCACCGGTGAGGGCTCCTCGGGCTCCGCGTGGCTGCTCAACTACTCGAGCAGCCGTCGCCTGGGCTACCTGAACGGCGTCACCAGCGGTGTCTCCGACACCGACGGCAACGACCGGATCGACACCAGCGTCTCCCCGTACTTCGACGGCGAGACCTACGGCGTCTACAAGGCCGCCGCCAACGTCTGGTCCGGCTCCATCGCCTGATCCGCCTGATCGCCGCACGCGGCGACACCCCCACGGAAGGCCCGGCTGTCCTCAGCCGGGCCTTCCGGCGTACCGACGGAAATTCTGCGACGGGGACGTAAACCCAGGGACAGGGAAGCGCGACGCCGCCCGATGCGAAGACCCAGGTCAGGCGGCGTCGTTACATCCCGTTCCACTCATATGCTGTGATTTGCGTCACATCGTGACACGGCCGTCGACGTCACGCCCTTCCACAGGATTCGGTCAGAAAACTCCCAGGGAACTCCCAGGCTGCGGAAACGATCGGCGGGGCGGGTCGACAGGAAGGTTTTCACTCCGTCAGTCAGGTCACGCGAAGATCTCGGCACGCGGCGGGCCCCGAGGCCCGTCCTGTTCGCCTGTTTCGGTCCAAATCGGGGCTGTAAGGTCTGGCCATCCCTCTTCTGACGGATGGGACGCAAGAGGCGTCTCACGACAGACCAAGGAGTTCCCCATGAAGCGCACTCTGGCTTTCGGTGGCCTCGTCGCCACCGCCGGCCTCCTGGCCGCGGGCCTCGCCGCCCCGGCTCAGGCCACCCCGCAGGACGTCGCCAGCGACGCACTCGCCACCAACGGCATCGCGGCTTGGGCCACGGCCGCCTACTGGTGGAACAACGAGTACGCGAACCTGGTCAACGCGACGCCTTACAACGTCGAGACCAAGGTCGTCGCCAAGCACATCAGCAAGGGCGGTCCGGCTCCGGACAGCAAGCCCGGTGTGGTGCCGGCGATCGGCGACGAGAAGAAGTCGGCCGCGAAGTCGAAGAACGTGAACCTGCCCAAGACCACGGGCAAGGTCTTCTTCAACGGCGCCGACGGCAGGCCGCACTGGTGCTCCGCCACCTCCGTGCAGTCCGCCTACCACAACATGGTCGCGACCGCCGGACACTGTGTCTACGACACCGAGTCCAACGCGGCCACCCTGAAGAACTGGGTGTTCGTTCCGGGTTACTACCAGAGCAAGACCCCGTGGGGCATCTACGTCGGTAAGACCGCCTACACGCACTACGACTACGACGTGTACGAGGACGGCGACCGCGACTACGCGTTCGTCACCGTGTACAACGGCCTCAAGTTCAACCACGACGGGGTCATCCCGTTCACGCCGGCGAACCCGGGCTCGTGGAAGAAGGTTTCCTACGAGACCTACAGCAAGTTCCCGGTGTGGTTCCGTGGCTCGAAGTGGGTCTGCCACGTCGGCAACACCTACTACGTGTGGGCGTTCGAGGACGCGGGTCGCCTGGGCGACAACGTGGGTGGTCAGGGTCTGGCCTACAACCAGAAGATCGGCCAGCCGGTCTTCGTGTTCGGCTACCCCAGCGGCAAGCACCCCGACGGCAACCAGGCCTTCACCGGCAAGACCCTCAAGTGGACCTACGGCAAGACCTTCGCCGCGACCGCTCCGTCGGTCAAGGCCGAGGAACTGCAGGCCGTCAAGTCCTCCTTCACCGGTGAGGGCGCGCTCGGCTCGTCCTGGCTGCTGAAGTACAACAACGGCCGTCGTCTCGGCTACCTGAACGGCGTGACCATCGGCGTCTCCGACACCGACGGCAACGACCGTTACGACACCTCCGTCTCCCCGTACTTCGACGGCGAGACCTACGGCGTCTACAGCGCGGCCAAGAACAACTGGTCCGGCTCCATCGCGGTGCCGTGGGAGAACCCGCTGAACCACTGATCCCAGCGGTTCAGGCTTGACGAAGAGCCCGGCCTCCGGCCGGGCTCTTTCGTTTTCTCCCAATACGCCACGACGGCCGCATTCTCTGCCCGGGAGAGGTAAACCAAGAGAGAGCCTCGCGCGACGTGGCCGGAAACGTGCCTTTCTCCGTCCGCGGTGTCGCGCCACCATTCGGCCACCCTAGGTGAGGCCCGGGCGCGTTAGACGGATCAGCCGCCCGACCAGTGCCATCACAGCGGTGTGATTCGCGTCACAGCCATTCCTGACGCCCCGGCACAAGGATTTCCACGATCGCCGGTGAAGACCCGGAAAGGAAGATTCTCTAGCTGCGGCAATGGCCCGCCCGGAACGATCCATCCCCCCTGGTGACGACATCACGAATTGGTCACAAGCGGGCGGAGTCGGATTAGACGTCAAAAGCTGCCATACGTCCACAAGATCTGCGCTGTATGGTTCTGCCTATCCCTTTACTGACGCATGGGACGCATGAGGCGTTCCACGACAGAGCAAGGAGTTCCTGTGAAGCGCACTCTCGCCTTCGGTGGCCTCGTCGCCACCGCCGGGCTCCTGGCCGCGGGGCTTGCCGCCCCGGCCCAGGCCGGCAGTGACGTCGCCAGCGCCCCGCTGGCCGCCACCGGCATCCAGGCCAAGAACATCGCCGCCTTCTGGCTGGCGGAGAACGCGGCCAACCTGATCAACGCCACGCCGTACAACGTCGAGACCAAGGTCGTCGCCAAGCACATCTCCAAGGGTGGCCCGGCGGCCGACAGCAAGCCCGGCGTCGTTCCGGCGATCGGCGACGAGAAGAAGACCGCCGCCAAGTCGAAGAACGTGAACCTCCCCAAGACCACCGGCAAGGTGTTCTTCGCGGACGGGTTCAAGTGGGTCCACGGTCGGGGCAACCACTGGTACCCGCAGGCCGTGAACCCGCACTGGTGCACGGCGACCTCGATCCAGTCGGCGTACCGCAACCTGGTCGCCACCGCTGGCCACTGCGTCTACGACACGGTGTCCAACAAGGCGACGCTGAACTACTGGGTCTTCATCCCGGGTTACTACCAGGGCAAGACCCCGTGGGGCGTGTACGTGGGCAAGACGGCCTACACGCACTACGACTACGACGTGTACGAGGACGGCGACCGCGACTACGCGTTCGTCACCGTGTACAACGGCATCAAGTTCCCGCACGACGGCTTCGCCGGCATCTGGCAGCTGATCAAGGACCGCAAGTGGGACGAGCTGAAGTCGTACGCCGGCTTCCAGGAGGTGGACTTCAACACCTTCAAGGCGTACCACGACGAGGACGCTCTGCCCCACTACGCCGCCAACGGCAAGTTCTACGTGTGGAAGTTCGCTGACGCCGGTCGCCTCGGCGACAACGTGGGTGGTCAGGGTCTGGCCTACAACCAGAAGATCGGCCAGCCGGTCTTCGTGTTCGGCTACCCGAGCGGCAAGCACCCCGACGGCAACCAGGCCTTCACCGGCAAGACCCTCAAGTGGACCTACGGCAAGACCTTCGCCGCGACCGCTCCGTCGGTCAAGGCCGAGGAGCTGCAGGGCGTGAAGTCCTCCTTCACCGGTGAGGGCTCGCTGGGTTCGGCGTGGCTGCTCAAGTACAACAACGGCCGTCGTCTCGGCTACCTGAACGGCGTGACCATCGGCGTCTCCGACACCGACGGCAACGACCGTTACGACACCTCCGTCTCCCCGTACTTCGACGGCGAGACCTACGGCGTCTACAGCGCGGCCAAGAACAACTGGTCCGGCTCGATCGCCTAACTCTCCTCGAGAGCGCAAGCGGTCACCCGTCAGGGGTCCAAACCCTGACACGGTCCACCCGAAGGGCCCGGCTTCCGAGCCGGGCCCTTTCGGCGTCTCCGGGCCCTTTCGGCGTCTCCGGGCGCCGGAGGCGGCGATCCGGGCGCCCGGAGACGGGGATCGGGGCGGGCTTAGACGGTTCGGCCGCCGATTCCGCTCCCTCCGGTCACTGTGATTTGGCTCACACTCATGAGAGCTGCACCCTCCCGGCGCCTCCTCACAGCGAGGATTCAGCCTTCCGCTCCACCTGCGCACTCGGCCCTGTTTCGGCTACCCCAAACCGGAGCCGAATCCGATAACGGAACGGTAACGCGCCGACGGCTCCTCTCCGAGGCGCCGCGAACGCTTTCTGTCGTGAAGATCTGCCCGGTATGTTCCTTGGCGATCCCTTTACTGACGCATGGGACGCATGAGGCGTCTCACGACAGAGCAAGGAGCACACCCTCAATGAAGCGCACTCTGGCTTTCGGTGGCCTCGTCGCCACCGCCGGCCTCCTCGCCGCCGGTCTCGCCGCCCCCGCCCAGGCGGCCGGCCGGACCTGGGCCAACGACAACCTGGCCTCCACGAACTCGGCCGCCCTCCAGGTCATCAAGTACTGGCGGGGCGAGCGGGCGTCGAACTTCGAGAACGCCACGCCGTACGCCGTCGAGACCAAGGTCGCCGCCAAGCACGTCTCCAAGGGCGGGCCGTCCGCGGACAGCAAGCCCGGCGTCGTGCCGGCCATCGGTGACGAGAAGAAGTCGAGCAGCACCTCGAAGAACGTGAACCTGCCCAAGACCACGGGCAAGGTGTTCTTCCGCGGCGCCGACGGCAGGCCGCACTGGTGCTCGGCCACCTCCGTGCAGTCGACCTACCACAACCTGGTCGCGACCGCGGGTCACTGCGTGTACGACACCGTGTCCAACAAGGCCACGATGGACTACTGGGTGTTCGTCCCGGGTTACTACCAGGGCAAGACCCCGTGGGGCATCTACGTCGGCAAGACGGCCTACACCCACTACGACTACGACGTGTACGAGGACGGCGACCGCGACTACGCGTTCGTCACCGTGTACAACGGCGTGCTCCCGTCGTGGGAGAAGCGCCGGCTCGTCATCAAGGACGTCGGCCGTCTCGGCGACAACGTGGGCGGGCAGGGCCTGGCCTACAACCAGAAGATCGGCAGCTCGGTCTACGTCTTCGGTTACCCGAGCGGGTCGCACCCGGACGGCAACCACGCCTTCTCCGGCAAGACCCTCAAGTGGTCGTACGGCAAGACCTTCGCCGCGACCGCTGCGGCCATCAAGGCCGAGGAGCTCCAGGGCGTGAAGTCCTCCTTCACCGGTGAGGGCTCGCTCGGCTCGGCGTGGCTGCTGCAGTACAAGAGCGCCCGTCGTCTCGGCTACCTGAACGGCGTGACCATCGGCGTCTCCGACACCGACGGCAACGACCGGTACGACACCTCCGTCTCCCCGTACTTCGACGGCGAGACCTACGGCGTCTACAACGCGGCCAAGAACAACTGGTCCGGCAAGATCACCGCGCAGTAGTCCTCACGCGAGTCCCACTCGCGCGGACGACCGCACGACCGCGGGCCGGTGGTGAACCCACCGGCCCGCACCTGTACCACCCTCGTCCGGCCGGCGGAGAACCCCTCGGCGGCGAGCGAACAGGTTCCATCCCACCCGGAGCCCCGGCCGTACTACGCCGGGGCTCGGGGCGTTCAAGGGGCCCCTTAGACGCGCCACGGGCCGATCCGGTGGCATTCGTTTCATGTGATTCGCATCACACCGCCGTTTTTGTGGACCGAAACAAACGCCCCAGGCGTCCCTTGCTCCCCACACTCGCACTTGACCGACTATCTGGGCAAATGTCTGCCTAGGTCGTAAAAAAGCACTCCTTGGCGTGAAGATTACGGATTGATCTCGCCGCTCCGGCGGCCTGAGACGGCACGGGAACCGCTACCGCATCTCAAGATCGTCCCTGTATGGTCCAGCCATCCCTTCACTGACGGATGGGGCGCATGAGGCGTCTCACGCCAGACCAAGGAGTTTCCCCATGAAGCGCACTCTTGCTTTCGGTGGCCTCGTGGCCACCGCCGGCCTGCTCGCCGCCGGTCTCGTCACCCCCGCCCAGGCGGCCGGCGACGTCGCCAGTGACCCGCTGGCGTCGACCGGCATCCAGGCCAAGAACATCGCCGCCTTCTGGCTGGCGGAGAACGCGGCCAACCTGATCGCCGCCACGCCGTACAACGTCGAGACCAAGGTCGCCGCCAAGCACCTCTCCAAGGGTGGCCCCGCGGCCGACAGCAAGCCCGGCATCGTCCCGGCGATCGGCGACGAGAAGAAGACCGCCGCCAAGTCGAAGAATGTGAACCTCCCCAAGACCACCGGCAAGGTGTTCTTCGCGGACGGGTTCAAGAACGTCGGCACGCGGCAGCACCCCAAGGTCGTCGCGGTCAACCCGCACTGGTGCACCGCGACCTCGGTGCAGTCGTCGTACCACAACCTGGTCGCCACGGCCGGTCACTGCGTCTACGACACGGTGTCCAACAAGGCGACGCTGAACTACTGGGTCTTCATCCCGGGTTACTACCAGGGCAAGACCCCGTGGGGCGTGTACGTCGGCAAGACGGCCTACACCCACTACGACTACGACGTCTACGAGGACGGCGACCGCGACTACGCGTTCGTCACCGTCTACAACGGCCTCAAGGTCAACGGTGGCACGGCGGACCGCTCGGCCCCCGTGAACCGCACCGAGGTTCCGAAGGCGACCTGGGACGCCTACGCCAAGAACTTCCCGTTCCTGCTGGCGGGGACCGAGGGCGGCAAGTACTACGTCTGGAAGTTCGTCGACGCGGGTCGCCTCGGCGACAACGTGGGTGGTCAGGGTCTGGCCTACAACCAGAAGATCGGCCAGCCGGTCTTCGTGTTCGGCTACCCGAGCGGCTCGCACCCGGACGGCAACCACGCCTTCTCCGGCAACACCCTCAAGTGGAGCTACGGCAAGACCTTCCCCGCGACCGCTCCGGCGATCAAGGCGGAGGAGCTGCAGGGCGTCAAGTCCTCCTTCACCGGTGAGGGCTCGCTCGGCTCGGCGTGGCTGCTCAAGTACAACAACGGCCGTCGTCTCGGCTACCTGAACGGCGTGACCATCGGCGTCTCCGACACCGACGGCAACGACCGTTACGACACCTCCGTCTCCCCGTACTTCGACGGCGAGACCTACGGCGTCTACAGCGCGGCCAAGAACAACTGGTCCGGCTCGATCGCCTGAGTGCGTACGCGCTCTGACCGATCCGCTTGACACACAGATTGACGAACAGGGCCCGGCTCCGGCTGGGCCCTGTTCCTTTTTTCGCGGTTGTTTCCGACGTGAGGCCTATGCGCTGTATGTTCCTTCGCATCGCGTCGACGAGTGCCGCGCGGGAAACGTTCCACGGCAAGGAGATCGGGTGAAGCGCATCCTCGCCCCGCTGTCAGGGGCGGTGGCGACGTCCGCGTTGCTCGCCGCGGTCGTTCCCGCACCCGCGCGGGCCTACGACATCACGGTGACGAGCCCGCTGGTTCCCCAGACGGAGGTCTCCTCCGCACTCGCCTACTGGCTCGGGCAGGGCGCGCGTGCGCTCACCGTCGCGACGCCCTATCTCCTGCCTGCGACGATCGCCGCCACCCGCGCACCGCGCGGCGACGCGGAGCCCGGCGGCGACCGGGGCGTGGTGCCCGCCGTCGCCGGGGCCAGGCGGGTGCCCGGCACCACACGGAACGTCAACCTGCCGAGAACCGCGGGCAGGGTCTTCTTCGTCGGCGCCGACCACCGCCCGCACTGGTGCGCGGGCACCTCGGTCCAGGCCGACCACCGCAACCTCGTCGCGACCGCCGGCCACTGCGTGTACGAGCCCGCACGGCGAGGCTCGGGGGCGGCCCGGACCTACCGCTACTGGGTCTTCGTGCCCGGTTTCGCCCGGGGCTCGGCCCCCCTCGGTATCTATCCCGGAAAGCAGGCCTTCGCCCACCAGGACTTCACCCGCTACGGCGACCTCGACCGCGACTACGCCTTCGTCGGCGTCCACGACGGCGTGCTGCCCCGGCGGGTCGCGCTTTCCGGCGCCGCGCGGTACGCCGCGTTCACCGGTCCGAAGTACCGGACGCGTACGGGTTACACCGGCGTGCTGCTCACCCGCGCGGGCCGCCTCGGCGACAAGGTGGGCGAGCAGGGCCTGGCCTACAACCTCCCGGTCGGCGGATCCCTCGCCGTCTTCGGCTATCCCGTCGGGCGCGCCGCCGGCGCCGCCCCCACCGGCTTGAGCCGATCGTACGGAAGACCGTTTCGCGTCTGGGACCTGACCCAAAAGGCGGACGAACTGGTGGCCGTACGCGCGCCCTTCGTGTCCGCCGGCGGATCGCCGTGGCTGGCCGCCTACCGGGGCGGGCGCGGGCTCGGCTACCTCAACGGCCTGACCATCGGCACGTCCGGCCAGTCCATCGCCCTTTCGCCCTATTTCGACGGCGAGTTGTTCCACGTGTACGACGCCGCCCGGCACGAGCGCGTCACTTCTCCCGCCTGACGGCGTTTCGACCGGTGACCCGCCGCGAAACATACCGCACACAAAACGGGCTTAATTCCGGACACGTCTTCTTATCTACGACTTATGGCAACAAGCTCCTGTGCTGTAAGTTCCTTGACATCCCTTTACTGACGCATGGGGCGTAAGTGACGTCCCACGTACAGCGCGAGGAGCGACCCCCCTATGAAGAAGCACGTGCTTCTCCCGATCGGCGCGATCGCCGCCGCGGGACTCGCGGCAACGGCCCTGACCGCTCCGGCCCAGGCCGGCCGGGTCCTGTCCAGCGCCAAGCTGGCCGGCCCCGCCCAGGCCGGCCCGACCGTCAAGTTCTGGCTCGACGGAGGCGGCTCGAAGCTCAAGGCGGCCGACCCGTACGGCATGGAGCACAACACGGTTCCCAAGCACGTTTCCAAGGGAGCCCCCGCCGCCGACGGCAAGCCGGGCATCGTGCCCGCGATCGGCGACGAGAAGAAGACCACCGCGAAGTCCAAGAACGTCAACCTGCCGAAGACCGTCGGCCGGGTCTTCTTCTCCATCGGCAGTGGTCTCTACTCCTGCTCCGCCTCCTCGGTGCAGTCCGCGTACCACAACCTCGTGGCCACGGCCGGGCACTGCGTCTACGACATCGAGAGCAACCACCAGGTCGTCGACAACTGGGTGTTCATCCCGGGTTACTACGACGGCAAGGCTCCGTGGGGCGTGTACGTCGGCAAGCAGGCGTTCACGCACTACGACTTCGACGTGTACGAGGACGCCGACCGGGACTACTCGTTCGTCACCGTCTACAGCGGCATCGGCTGGGACTACCAGAAGAACGTGTACAAGGACCTCGGCCCGCTTGGCAACAACGTCGGCGGCCAGGGCCTCGCCTACAACCAGAAGGTCGGCGCGCCGGTCTTCGTGTTCGGCTACCCCGCGGCGCCGCACGGAGACGGCAACTACGTCTGGACCGGCGAGAAGCTCAAGTGGTGCTACGGCAAGCCGTACTTCCCGGTCAAGGAGGCCTCGGTCAAGGCCGAGGAGCAGGTGGGCCTCAAGTGCTCGATGACCGGCGGCTCGTCCGGCGGCCCCTGGATCCTCAAGTACAGCAGCGCCCGCCGTCTCGGCTACATCAACGGTGTGACCAGCCTCGGCGGGGACACCGACGACAACGGCCGTAGCGACATGATCAGCTCTCCGTACTTCGACGGCGAGACCTACGGCGTCTACAAGGCGGCCTACTCGCTGTGGTCCGGCTCGCTGGTCCGCAAGGACGGCACGCTCGGCATCACCGAGGCCAAGTCCGAGTGACGCCCGCCTCCGGTGGGGTCCGGTCCCTCGCGGCCGGCCCCACCGTGGGCACCCGTCCGGTCAGGGCGCGGCGGCGTCACACGCCGACCGCCGCCCTGCCCGCACGCCGGCCGCGCTCCAGCAGCGCGGCCACCCGCGCATCCGCGGCGTACGGCGCCAGTCGCCGGCGCAGGTCCGCGACGTAGGTCCGGGTGCGGGCCGACTGGATGCCCTCGGCCACGTCGAGCGCCGAGGACGCGACCTGGCACGCCTCCTCCAGTTCGCCCTCCTGGATCAGGGCCGAGGCGAGCAGCGCGAGGTTGAACATCCTCCCCCGCACATACCGCCCATCCATCACCAGCGACCGCCTGGCCTGCCGTACGGCTCCTCCGCCGTCGCCGAGGTCGCGCAGGCAGTGGGCCGACTTCGCGGCCAGGTAGGCCTCGTCGAAGTAGCCGATCCAGCGGGGCTCGCTCTGCGGAGAGCGCCGGTCGAAGGCGATCTCGGCCTCGTGCAGCGCGTTCCCGCACCCCGCCCGGTCCCCCAGCAGCGCGAGGGCGTGCGCCTCCAGCACACGCGTCTCGGCGAGCAGGGTGAGGACCCCCGAGCGCCGGGCCGCCTCGACCCCCGCCCTGGCCAGTTCCAGCCCGTGCCGGGCGTGCCCGATGTAGACGGCCTGGTGGCTCATCCCGGCCAGGATCTCGCCGCTCAGCGCATGGTCGCCCGCGCCCCGCGCCAGGCCGAGCGCCTGGATGAGGTAGCGCTGGGCGAGCCCGTGCTGTTCGAGGTCGTAGGCCATCCACCCGGCGAGCCGGGTGAGCTCGGCCGCCGCGGTCGCGAGCGACCGCCCGGTGACCTCGCCGTACGCGCCCTCGCGCAGCAGCGGCGTCACGGCGGTGTGCAGGTAGCGCACGACCGGCCCGCGCACGCTGCCGCCGCCGAACCGGTTGTCCAGTTCCCCGAAGGATCGGGTGACCTCCCGGATCGCGGCCACGTCCGAGGCCCCGACCCGGCGCGGCCCGGTCGCGGCGAGCCGCGTCGCGTCCGGTGCCGCCAGCCAGTGAGCGAGTCCCGCCGAGCCCGCTCCCAGGGCGAAGGTGGAGTCGAGCAGGAACCTGCGCCGCTCGACGTCGGCCCTCCACAGTGCTGTCACGCTTGCCACACCCTCCTCCCACGAATGGGGGAACCGCTGTCCCACGCCGAGGCCGCCGAGCCGTCGGGTCAGGCCCTTGATGCGGTCGAGGTCACGTCGCATCGCTCTTCCAACCGGGACAGGCATCAGCCGATGAGGTTACGGAGAGCTCTCTTTATAGCACCTACCGTGACGAGGTAAAGGGATTCCCAAGTGCCCGGTGGAGAAAAAAGGGCCGGACGCCACGGCGTCCGGCCCTTCGGCCCCAGGCGGGGCGTGGCGTCACTTGCGCGCGACGCCGTCCTCGCGGGCCTGACGCGCGACGGCGGCGATCACCGCGGGGGCGACCCGGGCGTCGAACGGCGAGGGGATCACGTAGTTCTCCGACAGGTCGTCCCCGACCACGGCCGCGAGGGCCTCGGCCGCCGCCACCTTCATGTTCTCGGTGATGGTCCTGGCGCGGACGTCGAGAGCGCCCCGGAAGACCCCCGGGAAGGCCAGCACGTTGTTGATCTGGTTGGGGTGGTCGGACCGGCCGGTGGCGACCACGCGGGCGTACCGCGCCGCCACCGAGGGCTCGACCTCGGGGGTGGGGTTGGACAGCGCGAACACGATCGCGTCCCGCGCCATCCCGGCGACGGCCCGCTCGGAGATGGTGGAGCCGGAGAGCCCGACGAACACGTCGGCGCCTGCGAGGGCCCCCTCGGTCGAGCCGGTCAGGCCCGCCTTGTTGGTGTCCCTGGCCAGTGCCCACTTGACCTGGTTCAGGTCGTCGCGGCCGGTGTGGATGATGCCCTTGGAGTCGGCGACCGCGATGTCGCCGATCCCGGCGTTCAGCAGGATGCGCGAGACGGCGACGCCGGAGGCGCCCGCGCCGGCGACGACGGCGCGCAGGTCGCCGAGCGACCGCCCGGTGAGGCGGGCCGCGTTGCGCAGCGCGGCGAGGACCACGATCGCGGTGCCGTGCTGGTCGTCGTGGAAGACGGGGATGTCGAGAAGCGCCCGCAGGCGGTCCTCCACCTCGAAGCAGCGGGGGGCGCTGATGTCCTCCAGGTTGACGCCGCCGAACGAGGGCGCGAGCCGGACCACGGTCTCGACGATCGCGTCCACGTCCGTGCAGTCGATGCAGACGGGCACCGCGTCGACCCCGGCGAACTGCTTGAACAGCAGGGCCTTGCCCTCCATCACGGGCATCGCGGCGGCCGGCCCGATGTCGCCGAGCCCCAGCACCGCGGTGCCGTCGGAAACCACGGCCACGACGTTGGAGACCCAGGTGTAGTCGTTGACCAGGTCGGGGTTGTCGGCGATGGCGGTGCAGACGCGGGCGACACCCGGGGTGTACGCGAGCGACAGGTCCCCGGCGTCGCGGACCGGGACGGTGGAGCGGACCTCCAGCTTGCCACCGCGGTGCAGCGCGAAAGCGGGATCCAGATCGAGAGAAGTCAAGGAATCAGGCGTAACGGTCACAGCGACCCCAGTGTCGAAAGGACGAGTTCCTTCGGTAGACGCCGACAAGAGAACGAGAGCCCAGGCTTCGGTAGCCGCCGGAGGCCGTCGTCGTTGACGGTCGTCTCTTGAGGGGGTACGGGGGTCACCCGTCTCCTGATTGTGCCACACGAACCACCGCCCGCCCCCGTCCCGGCGACCCCAGATCGTTGCCCCTATGGGTGTTCCCCCAGGCCACGAGGCGTGTAATACTCGGCTTTGCCAGTGATCTCTTACGTACATGGGCGCCCCAGTGGACTTGACGTCTTACGCCGAGCTGGCCGTTCAGCTGGTCAACATGGGCGACGAGCTCAAAAACCCCTTCTCCCTGCGGTCGCTGCTGGAGGAGACGGGCCGTACGGAGGCGGCCTCCCGCCTCACCCGCCGGGACATCGACGCGCTCTGGGAGCTGCGTGAGGAGCTCGCGGGGGTGTTCGAGGCCGCGTCGGGAGGAGACGACGTCGACGTGGTCGACCGGCTCAACGGCCTGCTGGTCCGGCATCCCGTGCATCCGCAGATCTCCGGCCACGACGGCCAGCCCTGGCACCTGCACCTGACCGAGGGCGGCCGGGTCGCCGACGCCCTGGCGGTCGGGTCGGTCATGGGCCTCGCCAGCGTGGTCACCCGTCTCGGCGTCGACCGGCTCGGCCTCTGCCAGGCGTCGCCGTGCCGCAACGTCTACATCGACACCTCCTCCAACCGGTCGCGCCGCTACTGCTCGGAGCGGTGCGCCAGCCGGGCCAACGTGGCCGCGTACCGGGCCCGCAAGCGCGGCGCCTGATCCGGTGGGCCGGCACACCCCTCAGCCGGGCGGCGCGGGGAAGCGCAGCGCGGGCCGGGGCCAGTAGCGCAGCACGACCCTGCCCAGGACGTCGTCCTCGGGCACCGCGCCGAAGTCCCAGCTGTCGCGGCGCCCGGGGGCCGACTGGTTGTCGCTCTCCAGCCACCAGCCGTCGCCGGTCAGCCGGAAGGCCCGCTTGACGATCAGCCCGTGCGGCCGCCTGGCGACCACCACGTCACCCGGCCGCACGGCGGCGCCGAGCCGTACCAGCAGCCAGTCCCCGGGTCGCAGCGCGGGCCGCATCGAGTCTCCGGAGACACATACGGCGGTGAGCACATCCCCCTCCGCGTGGCGTTTTCGAGACGAGTAAGGTCGGTTCTGGAACGGTGCTGTCATCAGCATTCCTAAGGAAGGATTCCGATGCTCGCACGACTGCTGCGACCCCGGCACGAGGCGTCCGCTCACTGCGACCTGCCGTGCGGGGTCTACGACCCGGCGCAGGCCCGTATCGAGGCCGAGTCGGTGAAGGCGATCATTAAGAAGTACGCCGACAACGACGACCCGGTCTTCCGGACCCGCGCGCTGCTCATCAAGGAACAGCGGGCCGAGCTGGTCAAGCATCACCTCTGGGTGCTGTGGACCGACTACTTCAAGCCCCCGCACCTTGAGCAGTACCCCCAGCTCCACCAGCTCTTCTGGGACGCGACGAAGCTCGCGGGCGCGGCCGGTGCCAAGGGCACCGTCGACCCCGGGCTGGCGGACGACCTCCTGGCGAAGATCGAGGAGATTTCCAAGATCTTCTGGGAGACCAAGGCCGCCTGATCGGGCGGACCGAGGCCCCGCACGGCCATGCCGCGCGGGGCCGGGTCGCCCGGAAAGCGGCCCAGGAAAGCGGCTCAGAGCACGCGACAAGGGCATGTACGCCAGGCGCGACCAAACTCCATAGAAGCTTCGTATTCGGTACTACGGAATTTACGAGGAGTTACCTCCAAGGAACGCCATAATCGGCGCGTCTGGCCGGGGCAGCACCGTCCAAGTGGCGGTAAGTTGCAGTCAGCGGGCAGTGAGCCGGCTCGAAGGGGCGAGGAGGAACGTGACCGAGGAAACCGAGACGCCTGCGGTGGATCTGACCGGGATTCGCGATGCTGTGAGTGTCCGGCTGCCCGCCGTGAGCGCCTATCTGTCCGTGCTGCGCACGGCCACCGCCGGGCTCGCCGCACGGCTCGACTTCACCCTCGACCAGATCGAGGACCTGCGCATCGCGGTGGACGAGGCGTGCGCCATGCTGCTGCGCCACGCCGTACCCGGAACGGACCTCCTCGCGGAGTTCGAACTCACCGGACCGGAGATGACGGTGCGCGTCGAGGTGAACACCCTCGGCGTGAGCTCGCCCAACCGGGAGGACTTCGCCTGGATGGTGCTGACCGCACTGGCCGACGACGTGGACGCCATCTCCGACCACGCCGACCATCTGGCGATCATGCTGCGTAAGCGCCGGAGCGCGGCGAGGCCGTCGTGACGGAAAGGACGAGTGCGATGGCCTCCGGCGACTCGGCGGCGGTGCCGGACCGCGTACGCGCGCGCACGCTCTTCGCCGAGCTCTCGGAGCTGCCGCCGGACGACCCGAGGCGCCAGCGTATCCGCGACGAGCTGGTCGAGCTTCACCTGCCGCTCGTGGAGTACCTCGCCCGCCGTTTCCGGAACAGGGGCGAGTGGCTCGACGACCTGACGCAGGTCGCCACGATCGGTCTCATCAAGTCGATCGACCGCTTCGACCTCGGGCGCGGCGTGGAGTTCTCCACGTACGCCACCCCGACCATCGTCGGGGAGATCAAGCGGCACTTCCGCGACAAGGGCTGGGCGGTCCGCGTGCCGCGCCGGCTGCAGGAGCTCAAGCTCTCGCTCACCAAGGCGATAAGCGAGCTGTCCCAGCGTGAGAGCCGGGCGCCCACGGTCGCCGAGCTCGCCGTCCACCTGGGGATGACCGAGGAAGAGGTCCTGGAGGGCCTGGAGTCGGCCAACGCCTACTCCACCGTGTCGCTCGACGCGCCCGACTCGGGCGACGACGACGCTCCCGCGGTCTCCGACTCGCTCGGCATCGTGGACGAGTCGCTGGAGGGCGTGGAGTACCGCGAGTCGCTCAAGCCACTGCTGGAGCGCCTGCCGCCGCGGGAGAAGAGAATCCTCCTGCTGCGCTTCTTCGGCAACATGACGCAGTCCCAGATCGCCACCGAGCTGGGCATCTCGCAGATGCACGTGTCCCGGCTGCTCGCCCGGACCCTGGCCCAGCTCCGCGAGGGCCTGACCGCCGAGGACTGACGCCCCGGACGATCAGGGGAACCGATCACAGGAACGACTGGGACGCCGCACTCCCCCCGGCGGCGCTCGGTCACCCAGATCGGCCCACTGGGATCGGGCCCATCCGGATCAGGCCCACCGGGATCAGGAGCCGTCCTCGCCCATCAGCGCGTGGGTCGACGCCGGGGCGAGCAACGCGACCAGGGCCACGACGGCGGCGACGACGAGCGGCACGCCGAAGCCGTACTGCGCCGACTGGATCAGCGTGATCGCGACGGGCAGCGCGAAGATCTGGGTGACGACCGCCGGTCCCCTGCTCCAGCGCAGCACGTGCCACAGGCCCCAGGCGACCCAGATCAGGGCGGCCCCGCCGAGCACGCCGAACCCGGCCACCGCGAGGCCGGTCACCAGGTCGGTGGGCTTGCCGATCAAGGTCTCGACGCCGACGTAGCCGCCCATGACGACGGCGAGCAGGCCCTCGGCGGCCAGGACGGCGGCGGCCACGGCGAGCGTGGCGGGACGGCCGGCGGAACTGCTGATCACAACGCCCAACCCTACCCGCAGGGATGGTCGCCCTCCCCGGAGAGGCGTCACCCGGCGGAAGCGGTAAACGGTTCGTTAACCTTCAGGCATGCGGGCTCTCCTCCTCGTGAATCCCAAGGCCACCTCGACGCACCGGCGCACGCGGGACGTGCTGATCCGGGCGCTCGGCGCCGCCGTGGACCTGTCGGTCGAGGAGACCGCGTACCGCGGCCACGCGACCGCGCTCGCCGCGACGGCGCGGGCCAAGGGATTCGACGCGGTGGCGGTGCTCGGCGGCGACGGAACGATCAACGAGACCGTCAACGGGCTGCTCCAGGCGCATCCGGGCGGGCACGCGACCGAACGGCCGGCCCTCATCGTCATCCCCGGGGGCAGCGCCAACGTCTTCGCCCGCGCCCTCGGGCTGCCCAACAACCCGGTCGAGGCGACCGGAGCCGTCCTGGAGGCGCTGCGCGAGGACCGGCGCCGTGTCATCGGTCTGGGACAGGCGATTTGGCACGACGAGGTTTCGGGTCCCGATCCGGGGGCAGGAGCGGGCCCTGACCAACAAAGGTCCCGATATTTCACATTTTGTGCAGGACTGGGATACGACGCGGAGGTCATCCGGGCCGTGGAGGGTCTGCGGAGCGCGGGACACCGCGCGCTGCCCGCCCTCTACGTGAGCACGGCGGTGCGGCACTTCTTCGTGACCGACCGGCGGCGTCCGGCGATCCGGCTGGCGCGTCCCGGCCTGCCGACAGAGGATGGGATTTTCATGGCGATCGTGTCGAACACGGCGCCGTGGACGTACGCCGGCGCACGTCCGATCAACCCGACACCGTGGGCCGGCTTCGAGACAGGGCTCGATCTTCTCGGGCTCCGCAGGTTGAATTCACCCGCCGTGCTCTCCTTGGTCCGACAGATCATCGGAGAACACCGGGGATTGCCGCGCGGTAAACACCTCATTCAGACGCATGACGAAGAGGAGTTCACCCTCCTCGCCTCCCGGCCGGTAGCCTTCCAGCTCGACGGCGACTACCTGGGAGAACACGAGTGGGTGATCTTTCGCGCTATCCCGGACGCGTTACAAGTCCTCGTCTAACCTGTTACATGTAGTCATAGTGTGACGCATCCGACAGCCACGACGGGCAAAACCTTGTCCCAAACCTCTTGTGTGGTGTTGGTACGGCTGAAAAGCTGAATCACGACGTCGGAACGTAGGACCTTTACGGAGACCACAGCCTCCGCAAGGGCCCCCGGCGATCGCGTGGACGCTTCCCGGCCCCTAACCCTGGATCCGGGTAAACGTCCGGCCTAGTTAGTGAAAGAGTTCACAAAGTTGACGGCCAGCGGAGCCACGAAGGCTCCATCTGACGAAGGAGTGGAACGCATGGACTGGCGCCACCGCGCTGCCTGCCGTGACGTGGACCCCGAACTGTTCTTCCCGATCGGGAACACCGGTCCCGCGCTCATGCAGATCGACGAGGCCAAGCAGGTGTGCCGGCGATGCACGGTCGCCGACTCCTGCCTGAAGTGGGCCCTGGAGTCCGGCCAGGACGCCGGAGTCTGGGGCGGACTGAGCGAGGACGAGCGCCGCGCGCTCAAGCGCCGCACGGCTCGTGCCCGCGCCCGCGCCGCCGTCTGACCCCCGGCCGTCCGGCCGCCGTACGCGACCGTCCTCGGTGAATGCCCTCGCGGCGTTCACCGGACGGCGGCGCACCCTCGTCGCGGTCAGCACGTCGTTCGCTGCAGGCGAGTCACGCTCCATCTGAGTCACGTGGGTCGCATCACGTCGATCGCAGCATGTCGGTCGTCGCGGTCGTCATTGCGGTCGGTCATCGCGTCCACTATGGCATCCCCCACACCGCCACGGCGAAGCGGGGTGCCCCTCACGCGCGCCTCAGGCGGGCTGCACCGGGATGCTGATGCTCACCTCGGTCCCCCCGCCGTCCCTCCCGGCCACGCCCAGGCGGCCCGACAGTTCGCCGACGACCAGCGTGCGGACGATCTGGAGCCCGAGGCTTCCGGTCGCCTCCAGGTCGAAGTCCGCGGGCAGGCCCCTGCCGTCGTCGGCCACCACCACCTCCAGCCGGTCGGCGTCCCGCCTGACGACGACCTGCACGTTCCCTGAGGAATGCGCGAAGCCGTGCTCGACCGCGTTCTGGAGCAGCTCCGTCAGCACCATCGCGATCGGGGTCGCGACCGCCGCGGGAAGCACGCCGAAGCCGCCCGTCCGCTTGATCGCCACGTGCGCGACCGACACCTCCGCCGTCATCGCGATGACCCGGTCGGCGATGTCGTCGAACTCCACCATCTCCTCCGGCATCTGCGCGAGGATCTCGTGGACGATCGCGATCGAGCCGACCCGCCGCACGGCCTCGTTCAGGGCCTCCTGCCCCTCCGGGTTGTTCAGGCGGCGCGCCTGGAGCCGCAGCAACGCCGCCACGGTCTGCAGGTTGTTCTTCACCCGGTGATGGATCTCCCGGATCGTCGCGTCCTTGGTCAGCAGCTCGCGCTCACGCCGCCGCAGCTCGGTCACGTCGCGGATCAGCACCAGCGCGCCGATGCGGCCGCCCCCGACGATCAGCGGGATCGCCCGTAGCTGCACGACCGTGCCGCCGTTCTCCACCTCGGTCTCCCGGGGCGCCCGGCCGCTGGCGACGAGCATCAGATCCTCGTTGATCGGCTCGTCGGAGTAACACAGGTCGGCGGTCGTCTTCCCGAGGTCCGCGCCCACGAGGTCGGCGTGCAGGCCGAGACGGCGGTACGCCGACAGGGCGTTCGGCGAGGCGTAGGTGACCCGGCCGGCCTTGTCCAGCCGGAGCAGGCCGTCGCCCACGCGGGGCGACCTGACCAGGAGCGGCTCCTCCTCCGTGAACGGGAACCTGCCCTCCGCCACCATCTGCGCGAGGTCGGAGGCGCTCTGCAGGTACGTCAGCTCCAGGCGGGAGGGGGTGCGCGCCGACGACAGGTTGGTGGACCGCTGGATCACCCCGATGATCGGGCCCTCCCTGCCCCGCCGTACGGGGATGGTCTCCTCACGCACCGGCACGCCGCTCGACCAGTCGGGGTCGCCCTCCCGGCAGATGCGGCGCTCGGCCCACGCCACGTCGATCAGCGGCCGCTCTCCCGCCGCCACGGACATCCCCACCACGTCGTCGTGGTAGACGGTGGGACCGGTCGTGGGACGCATCTGGGCCACCGCCAGCCACCTCGTGCCGCCCTGGTCGGGAACCCAGAGGATCAGATCGGCGAACGACAGGTCGGCGAGCAGCTGCCAGTCCGAGACCAGTGAGTGAATCCAGTCGAGGTCGGCGGATTCGAGTGCGGTGTGACGAGACACCAGGTCGCTGAGAGTCGGCACGTGTGCATGATGCGCCGCCTTCCGGGCCGAAAGCGAATCGACCTTCGTCACCTGGCAGTATGCACCTCATGACAGGGCCGCATGACGGGGCCGGCAGCACAGGGCCGATGGACAGACTGCGCGCGGCCGCGGCGCGGCGGGAGGCGGCGGGCCTGCGGCGCGCCCTGCGCCCGCGCACGCCCGACCACGACGGGCTGCTCGACCTCGCCTCCAACGACTACCTCGGCCTCGCCCGGCACGAGCGGATCGTCGAGGCGGCCGTCCGCGCCACCCGCGAATGGGGGGCGGGCTCCACCGGGTCGCGCCTGGTGACGGGCTCGACCCGGCTGCACGCCGAGCTGGAGGACCGGCTCGCCGCCTTCACGGGGGCGTCCCGCGCCCTGGTGTTCTCGTCGGGGTACCTCGCCAACCTCGCCGCCGTCGCCGCCCTCGGCCGGGACGGGCTCATCGTCTCCGACGCGGGCAACCACGCCTCGATCGTGGACGCCTGCCGGCTGTCGCGGTCGCGGGTCGTGATCACGCCGCACGGCGACGCCGAGGCGGTGGCCAAGGTCCTGGCCGAGCGGGACGAGGAGCACGCCCTCGTCGTCACCGACGCCGTGTTCTCCGTCGACGGAGACGTCGCGCCGCTGCGCGCCCTGTACGAGGCCGCCGTACGGCACGGCGCGCTGCTCGTGGTCGACGAGGCCCACGCGCTCGGCGTCGTCGGCGACCACGGCAGGGGCGCGGCGCACGCGGCCGGTCTCGCCGGCCGGCCGGACGTCGTGCGGACCGTCACGCTGTCGAAGTCGCTGGGCTCCCAGGGCGGCGCGGTCCTGGGCGCCCCCGAGGTGATCGGCACGCTGGTCGACACGGGCCGGTCGTTCATCTTCGACACCGGCCTCGCGCCCGGGTGCGCGGGGGCCGCCCTGGCCGCCCTCGACCTGCTGGAGGCGTCTCCCGGTCTGCCCGCCCGCGCCCGCGAGAGGGCCCGCGAGCTGGCCGCGCTGGCCCGCGAGCTCGGCCTGGAGACGGCCGACCCCGCCGCCGCCGTGGTGCCGGTCGTGCTCGGCCCGCCCCGGCTCGCGCTCGACGCGGCGGCCCTGTGTGCGGATCACGGGGTGCGCGTGGGATGCTTCCGCCCACCGTCGGTGCCCCAGGGCCGCGCATGTCTGCGGTTGACCGCACGTGCCGATCTGCGGTCCGATGATCTCGTGGTGGTCCGGGGTGCGCTCACCGCTGTGGCCGAGATGACGAAAGGGCCGGGTCGAGGGTGGGACAGGTGACGGAGCACAGCGAGGACTCTCCGCGGGTGCCGAAGTACTACGACGTGAAGCGGAGTCTCCTGGAGCTCACCAAGAGCCTCCCCGCGGGCAGCGCGCTCCCGCCCGAGCGCGCCTTGG
The DNA here is from genome assembly GCF_014161435.1 of Microbispora sp. H10949. Lineage (NCBI taxonomy): Bacteria > Bacillati > Actinomycetota > Actinomycetes > Streptosporangiales > Streptosporangiaceae > Microbispora > Microbispora sp. H10949. Next base: position 43,596 of record NZ_JABBWZ010000018.1, read on the forward strand.
CCGTACGTTTCGAGACCTCGCGGACGACGGTCCGGCAGGCGCTGTCGGAGCTGGTGGTCGAGGGCAGGCTGCTGCGCATCCAGGGCAAGGGCACGTTCGTCGCGCAGCCCAAGGTCGCGCAGGTGCTCCAGCTCACCTCTTATACGGGCGACCTGCGCACGGTCGGCCTGGAACCGGACACCAAGATCCTCGACATCAGCTACGTCACCGCCGACGAGACGCTCGGCCGGCGGCTGGCCGTCAACCCCGGCAGCCGGGTGCTGCGCATCCACCGCCTCCGCCTGGCCAACGGCGAGCCGATGTCGATCGACACCACGCACCTTTCCGCCCGCCGCTTCCCCCGGCTGCGGCGCGAGCTGGAGGTGCACGCCTCGCTGTACGAGACGCTGCACAACGCCTACAACGTGCGGCTGACCGACGCGGAGGAGGTCATCGAGACCGTGCTCGCCACGCCGTACGACGCGCAGGTACTCGGGGTGGACGTCGGCCTGCCGATGCTGCTGCTGACCCGGCACGCCTTCGACGCCGACGGCAACCCGGTCGAGTACGCCCAGTCGCTCTACCGCGGCGACCGCTACAAGTTCGTCACCCGCCTCCGCAGGCCCTGATGGCTGCCGAGCGAGCCGAGGGGCGCGCCGCCGATCTGGACTGAGGAGAGAGGGAGTGAGGAACGAACTCCCGAGCGACGAGGGAAGATGGCGGATGTGAGCGCCCCGAGAGCGAAGCGGGAAACACAGTGAGCATTCTCGTGGTGACCGGGACGGACACCGGGGTGGGGAAGACGGTGGTGACGGCCGCGCTCGCGGCGCTGGCGGTGGCGCGGGGCGCGACGGCCGCCGTGGTGAAGCCGGCGCAGACGGGGGTCGCGGCCGGGGAGCCCGGGGACCTCGACGAGGTGATCCGCCTGTCGGGGGTGACCTCGACCTTCGAGATGACGCGGTATCCCGACCCCCTCTCCCCCGCGGCCGCCGCCCGCCTCTCCGGCCTGCCGCCGCTGTCGATCGAGGCCGCGGCGGCCCGGATCGGGGAACTGGCCGAGTCGCACCGGCTGGTGCTCGTCGAGGGCGCCGGGGGACTGCTCGTCCGGTACGACGAGGAGGGCGGCACGCTCGCGGACCTCGCCCGGCGCCTGGACGCCTCGGTGCTCGTGGTGGCCCGGGCCGGGCTGGGCACCCTCAACCACACCGCTCTGACGCTTGAGGCGATGGCGGGCCGGGGCCTCGACCTCGCGGGCGTGGTGATCGGCTCCTGGCCCGCCGTCCCGGGTCTCGCGGACCGCTCGAACGTCGCCGACCTGGAGATGCTCGCCGCCCGCCCGTTGTCCGGCGCGTTGCCGGAGGGCGCGGGGTCGCTCGGCCCCGAGGCGTTCGCCCGCGTGGCGCGGGCAGGCCTGGCTCCCGCGTTCGGCGGCAGTTTCAACCCGGCCGCGTTCCGTTCGACCTTTAAGCTGCCCCTGTGACAGCAGTGCCCCAACGGACCGACGGGAGTGCCGCGTGAAGACCGACATCCTGGAGATCGCCCGCGTTCAGGTTCTCGACGAGGGCAGAGGGCTCGACGCGGCGCAGGCGCTGGAGTGCCTGACGCTTCCCGGCGACCGCCTGCCGGACCTGCTCGCCCTGGCGCACGAGGTGCGGATGAAGTGGTGTGGTCCCGAGGTCGAGGTGGAGGGGATCGTCTCGCTCAAGACCGGAGGCTGCCCGGAGGACTGCCACTTCTGCTCGCAGTCCGGGCAGTTCTCCTCTCCGGTCCGCGCGGCCTGGCTCGACATCCCCTCCCTCGTCCAGGCGGCCGTCGAGACGGCGCGGACCGGGGCGACCGAGTTCTGCATCGTGGCCGCCGTGCGCGGGCCGGACCGGCGGCTGATGGACCAGGTCCGCGAGGGCGTCCGGGCGATCCGGGAGGCCGTCGAGATCAACGTCGCCTGCTCGCTCGGGATGCTCACCCAGGCGCAGGTGGACGAACTGGCCGAGATGGGGGTGCACCGCTACAACCACAACCTGGAGACCGCCCGGTCGCACTTCCCCCGCGTCGTCACCACCCACACCTGGGAGGAGCGGTGGGAGACCTGCCTCATGGTCCGGGAGGCGGGCATGGAGCTGTGCTGCGGCGGCATCGTGGGCATGGGTGAGACGCCGGAGCAGCGGGCCGAGTTCGCCGCCCAGCTCGGCGAGCTGGCGCCGGACGAGGTGCCGCTCAACTTCCTCAACCCCCGGCCGGGCACGCCGTTCGCCGATCACCCGCTGGTCGACGGCGCCGAGGCGCTGAAGACGATCGCCACGTTCCGCCTCGCCCTGCCGCGCACCATCCTGCGGTACGCCGGAGGCCGTGAGCTGACCCTCGGCGACCTCGGTACGAGGGAGGGCATGCTGGGCGGCGTCAACGCCGTCATCGTCGGAAACTACCTCACGACACTGGGCCGGGCGCCCGAACGTGACCTGGAGCTGCTCGCCGATCTCAAGATGCCCATCAAGGCGCTCTCCCAGACCCTCTGACTGGCTTATCCCGGGCGGCAACGGGCATCAGCGGAGGTGACCGACGTTCTCCTGTGGCGGGAGGGCATTGGCCGTCCGTCTGTTGGCAAAAGTGACCGACTGGTAGGTTTCACCCTATGGAGTCCCCCAAACACGCAGGCGACATCGCCGTCGCCGTCTCCCAGGCCTACGGCGTGGACACCATGTTCACGCTCTCCGGCGGGCACGTCTTCCCCCTTTACGACGGGGCCGTCCATCAGAACATGCGCATCCTCGACGTGCGCCATGAGCAGAGCGCGGTGTTCGCCGCCGAGGCGACGGCCCGGCTGACGCGCAGGCCCGGCCTCGCGGTGCTCACCGCCGGCCCCGGCGTCACCAACGGCGTCTCGGGGGTCGCGACCGCCCACTTCAACGGCTCCCCTGTCGTCGTCCTCGGCGGGCGCGCCCCGCGCTCGCGCTGGGGCTCCGGGGCGTTGCAGGAGATGGACCATCCCCCGCTGTTCGAGCCCATCACCAAGCTCGCCTTCACCGGCTCGGGCGCGGACTCCATCGGGCAGGACGTGGAGATGGCCTTCCGGACCGCGCTCGCCCCGCACCGCGGTCCGGTGTTCCTGGACGTCCACATGGACGACCTGTTCTCGCCGTCGGCCGAGTACGACTCGGAGACGCTGACCCCGTCGCCGCTGGAGCCCGACCCCGAGGCGCTCGCCGGCATCGCGCGGCTGATCGCCGAGGCCGAGCGCCCGCTTCTCGTGCTGGGCTCGGACGTGTGGATGGACCGCGCGGAGGAGGCGGCGCGGGACTTCGCCGAGGAGTGGCGCCTGCCGGTCGTGCCCAACGGGCAGGGGCGGGGCATCCTGCCCGCCGGGCACGAACTGCTCGTCACCCGTGCCCGCGGCCTCGCGTTCAGCCAGGCCGACCTGGTCGTCGTCGTCGGCACCCCGCTCGACTTCCGCCTCGCGTACGGCTGGTTCGGCGGCAAGGAGGGCGCGCCGCTGGCCCGGGTCGTGCACATCGTCGACGCGCCCTCCCAGCTCGCGACCCACACCGGCCTGTCGGGCTCGGCGTCCGGCGACCTGTCCCTCCTCTTCTGGGGCCTCGGCGCCGCGTGCGGCACGGCCGGGGTGAACCCGAAGGCGTACGCGCCCTGGGTGACCCGGCTGGGCGAGACGGCGGCCGCGGCGATCGCCGAGGACGCGCCGCTGCTGGAGTCGGCCTCCGACCCGATCCATCCCATGCGCATCTACGGCGAGCTGAACAAGGTGCTCGCCGACGACGCGGTGGTGATCGGCGACGGCGGCGACTTCGTCTCCTACGCCGGCAAGTACGTCGAGCCGCGCCGCCCGGGCAGCTGGCTCGATCCCGGGCCGTACGGCTGCCTCGGCACCGGGCTCGGCTACTCCATCGCGGCCCGGCTGGCCCGGCCGTCGTCGCAGGTCGTGCTGCTGCTCGGCGACGGCGCCGCGGGCTTCTCGCTGATGGACGTGGACACGCTGGTCAGGCACCGGCTGCCGGTCGTGATGATCTGCGGCAACAACGGCATGTGGGGGCTGGAGAAGCACCCCATGCAGATGCTGTACGGCTACGACGTGGCGGCCGAGCTCCAGCCGCAGTGCCGCTACGACCAGGTCGTCACCGCGCTCGGCGGCGGCGGGGAACTGGTCACGTCGCCGGACGAGATCGGCCCGGCGCTGCGCCGCGCCTTCGACTCCGGCGTGCCGTACATGGTGAACATCGCGACCGATCCGGCCGTCGCCTACCCGCGCACCACCTCGGGCGTCTGACGAGGGCGCCTGACGGGCATGAGCGCCCCGCCCGCTCCGGCGGGCGGGGCGTGACCGTCAGGGGGCCGGCGTACGGGCCGGGGACGGGCTCGGCGTGGCGCTGGGCGAGGCGGACGCGCAGGGCTTCAGCTGCACGACGAACTTGACCACGGAGCCCTCGGGCTTCCTCGTCCCGGCGGCCGGGCTCTGGCTGACGACGAGCCCCCGGCACTTGCCCTCACCCGTCGTGGTGCCGGCGGGCTTGAGGCCCATCTTGTTGATCCGCGCCAGCGCGACGCTCTCGGTCACCTTCACGACGGACGGGACCTCGACGAGATCCTCGGCCGGGCTCGGCGAGGGAGAGGGCGAGGGTGAGGCGGACGGGCTCGGCGACGGAGTGGGCGTCGGGCTCGGCTTCGGCCTGGGCGAACTGGGCCGCACCGACGGCACGGCCGCCGTCGGGGTCGGCGTCCTGCGGGCGCGGGAACGGGACGGCGACGGGCTGGGCGTGGGGGTCTCCACGGTGAGGGGCCCCGTGTTCGAGGGTTCGGGCGTGCCGGACCCGGCCGAGGCCATGTTGATCCCCAGGACGGCCAGGGCCCCGACGACGGCCACTCCCGCCACTCCGGCCGCGAGCGGCAGCCCGCGGCCCCGCCTGGACCGCTGGGCGGCGTCTCTCGCCGCCGCGCGCCGCGACACCCGCGTGCCCTGCTGCGGCGTCGCCACGGTCGCCGGCGGCACGGCGGGGGCGTCGTCCCACGACTCGCGGGTGACGCGGTAGGTGTGGCCGGTGGAGGGGACCGGTTCGGGCCCGCCCGGGTAGGGACCGGCCTGGGTCGCCGCGACCGGCGGAGGGGGGACGGCCATCGCCCGGGAGACCGCGCCGGACATGCCTGCGCCGGGTATCTGGGCCCCGGGTATCGGAGCATTGGGTGTCTGTTGGGCACCGGGCTGCACCGCCTGCCGGGCCGCCTGGCTCATCGTGGCGGCCGACGGCCAGCGGAGCGCCGGGTCCTTGGACATGGCCCGCTCGACGACGGCCCGCACGGCGGGCGGCACGTCCGGCGGCAGCGGCGGCGGCTCCTCGCGGATGTGCTTGAGCGCGATCGTCACCGGCGAGTCGCCGTCGAAGGGGCGCCGGCCCGCCAGGCACTCGTACGCCACCACACCCAGGGCGTAGATGTCGACGGCGGGCGTGACCGGAGCACCCTCGGCCTGCTCGGGTGCGCAGTAGGCCGCGGTGCCGAGCACCATGCCCGCGTCGGTGAGGCGGCTGCCCGAGTCGGCGCGGGCGATGCCGAAGTCGGTGAGCACCAGCGTGCCGTCCGGGCGGACGAGCAGGTTGCCGGGCTTGATGTCCCGGTGCACGATCCCCCGCTCGTGCACGGCCTGCAGCGCGGAGGCGGCCTGCGCGATGAGCTCCATCGCGGGTTCGGGGCCGATGCGGCCGATCCGGGTCAGCAGGCGGTCGAGCGGCTCCCCGTCCACGAACCGCATCACGAGGTACGCGGTCGAGCCGTCGCCGGGGACGTCGGTCACGCCGTAGTCGTAGACGTCGACGACTCCGGGGTGGTTGACGGTCGCCATCGCCCGCGCCTCGCCCTGGAAGCGAACGGCGAATCCGGGGTCGTCGAGGCGACCGGGGAGCAGCACCTTGACCGCGACCGTGCGCGCGAGGACCGTGTCCTCACCACGCCACACTTCGCCCATGCCCCCGGCGCCGAGCCGGGCGTCCAACCGGTAGCGCCCGGCCAGGGTCATCCCTTGGGCCACCATTTGCGCCCCGTACCCCCTAAGTCACTCGACCCCCGAAGGTGTCCAACAAAGCAGGCTCGCGTCGCGGGAAGATAACGACAGGATCACGGAACCCTGTAAGGCGAGGGATCCGGGCTCGGGGGCCGGATGTCGAGCTTACCTGTTATCCGCCGCTGGCACCGTGCACCGAGCACCGCGCCGACCAGCTCCTCGGCGTCACCTGGACGACCAGCCGCCGGCGGCACTGCGGGCAGTAGCGCGGTGGCTCCATCGTCCTCGCGGCCAGGCAGGCCGCGTGATCACCGTCCTCGGCCGGACGGCCGCAGTGATCGCAGAAGAGGTCCACGGTGCATCACCCTAGCCGGTGACCGCCTGCTCTTCCCCCTTCTTGAGACACCACTGTTTCTTGAGACACCGCTGTCCAGGACGCCGCTTCCTGCGACGCCCCTCTCTAAGACGTCTCCGCGCCGCGAAAAGTTGCGGCCGCTTCCAATCGGAAGCCGAACCAATAGGCTCACGGCATGAGTCTCGCTCCAGGTCTGCGCGCCGAGGTCCTCATCATGGTGGAGCGTGGGGACACGGCCATCCGGGTCGGCAGCGGTGACGTGCCGGTGCTGGGGACGCCCCGGCTGCTCTCGTTCGCCGAGGGCGCCACGGTCAAGGCCGTCCACCAGCACCTGGAGCCCGGGCAGACCTCGGTGGGGACCAGGGTGCTGATCGAGCACCGCCTGCCCAGCCCCGTCGGGATGCACGTCTGGATCGCCGCCGAACTCACGGAGGTGGACGGCAGGCGGCTCGTCTTCTCCGTCAGCGCCGTCGACAAGACCGGCGCCCAGGTGGCCACCGGCACGATCGAACGGGTCGTCGTCGACCGCGAGCGCTTCCTCGCCCGTCTCTAGTCGATCACGGCGATGAGGTCGCCCTCCTGGACGACGTCGCCCTCCTTGACCTGGAGCTTGGTGACGGTCCCCGCGTCCTCGGTGAGGACCGGGATCTCCATCTTCATCGACTCCAGGATCACCAGCGTGTCGCCCTCGTCGACGACGTCGCCCTCGCTCACGACGATCTTCCAGACGTTCGCCACCATCTCGGCGTGCACCTCGGCCACCCGGACACTCCCCTCAACATGGATTCAGCAGATCAGGATTTTCTCATCCGGGAGACCAGACCGGTGTCGTAGTCCCCGCTCACGAACTCGGGATGATCGAGCAGTTCGGCGCAGAAGGGCAGGTTGTGCTTGGGACCCTCGACGCGGAACGCCGCGACGGCCGCCCGTCCGCGTTCCAGCGCCTCCTCGCGGGTGGCGCCGACGACGCAGAGCTTGGCCATCAGCGGGTCGTAGAACGGCGTGACCGTGTTGCCCGCCGTGTATCCCGAGTCGACGCGCACCCCCTCGCCCTCCGGCTCCTCCCACACACCGATCTTGCCAGGGCCGGGCAGGAACCGGCGGGGGTCCTCGGCGTACACCCGGAACTCGATCGCGTGGCCGCTGCTCCGCGGCTCCACGGAGTAGACCTCCCCGGCGGCGATCCGGATCTGGTGCTCCACCAGGTCGAGGCCGGTGACCAGCTCGGTGACGGGGTGCTCCACCTGGAGGCGGGTGTTCATCTCCAGGAAGACGAAGTCCTGGGCGTCGGCGTCCACCAGGCACTCGACCGTGCCCGCGCCGCGGTAGGACACCGCCTCCCCCGCCCGTACGGCGGCCGCGAGCATCCGCTCACGCAGCTCCGGGGTGACGCCGGGAGACGGGCTCTCCTCCACGACCTTCTGGTGCCGCCGCTGGACCGAGCAGTCCCGCTCGCCCAGCGCGACCACCGTGCCGTCGGCGAGGCCGAGGATCTGCACCTCGACGTGCCTGGCCCGTTCGACGTACCGCTCCAGCAGGATGGCCGGCTCGCCGCCGAACCGGGCGGCCGCCCGGCAGGCCTGCTCGAACGCCTTCGCCAGCGAGTCGTCGTCACGGGCGACGCCCATGCCGATTCCGCCGCCCCCGCCGGACGCCTTGACCATGACGGGGTAGCCGATCTCCTTGGCGGCCCGCTCGGCCTGCGCGAGGTCGGACACCGGTTCCCTGGTCCCGGCGGCGACCGGGACGCCCGCCGCCTCCATCAGGTTCCGGGCGTTGATCTTGTCGCCCATCCGTTCGACGGCCTCGGGGTCCGGGCCGATCCAGACGAGCCCGGCGTCGATCACCGCACGGGCGAACGCGGCGTTCTCCGCGAGGAACCCGTAACCGGGGTGGACCGCCCGCGCTCCCGTCGTACGGGCGGCCTGGAGGACCTTGTCGATGTCGAGGTAGCTCTGGGCCGGGTTCGCCGGGCCGAGGAGCACGGCGTCGTCCGCCTCGCGGACGAACGGCAGGTCGGCGTCCGCCTCGGAGTGGACCGCGACCGCGCGCAGCCCCATTCCCCGGACCGTACGGATGATCCGCCGGGCGATTTCACCGCGATTGGCGATCAGAACTGAGTCGAGCACGTTGCCAACTCTAGGGGGATCACCCGCCAGGGCCCTCCGCCCGTTCCGACTGAACCCGGCGGGCGAATCTGTAGGGTCGCGACAACGATGATGTCATCGGCGTGGCGCCGGCGGTGCCGCAGTGTTACGTCTGCTACAACCGGGTGACGAGCACGAGCCGGTCGACGACACGCGCCAGGGCCTCCACCACACCCGGATCGTAGGCCGAACCACCGTCGAGCCGCAGCCGCTCCAGCGCCGCCGCCGCCCTGTCCCGGTCGGTCGACGCGCCCACCAGGTCGTCGTACGCGTTCGCGGCCCTGATGATCCGGCTGGCCATCGGGGGCGACTCGCCGAGCGTGTCGCACTGCCGCCGGACGATCTCCGCCACGCCGTGCAGCACGCCGGTCTTCCTGATCACCTCGGCGCCCAGGCCGGCGATCCGCCGGGCCTGGTCGGCGTCGGCCAGCACCGTGGCCCCGCCGGGGATCGGATCGCGCAGCGAGAGCTGGCCGATGTCGTGCATGAGCGCGGCGTACTCCAGCTCCAGCAGCTGGGGCTCCGACATGCCGAGCTCCCGCCCGACGCCGACGGACAGCCGGCTGACCCGGCGCGAGTGGCCCGGCTCCACGTATCCGCCGACCTCGGTGACCCGGCTCAGCGCGCGCACCGTCTGCAGGTAGGTCGCGCGGATGCCGGCGTACTTGCGGAAGGCCACCTGCGTGACGAGCAGCGGCGCGGCGAACGCGGGCAGGGCGGTCATGTCCATGCTGTGCGAGGCGAGCGCGAGCAGGATGCCCGACGCCGCGACGGCGGCGCCGAGCGGCGCGGCCATCCTGATCTCGTCGCGTACGGCGACGCCGAACGCGGTCCTGACCTGGTTGGCCCGGAGCATGGCCGCGATCACCACGTCGGCCGCGAGCATGACCGTGACCAGCACGGCCATCACCCCGAGCGCCGGCCACCAGTTGCCGTGGCCGGCGCCGGTGTCCCGGGCGGTCGCCTCCAGCGAGCCGGTCAGCGGCCGGTAGGCGAACGCGAGCAGCGACCCGGCGAGCAGTCTCCGGGCCATCGCGTCGAGCCGCGGCGGCCGGCCGACCGCCAGATGCGGCAGCCCTCCGGCGATCATGCCCACCGACATCACCGCCACGACCTCCAGGGCCGAGTGGCCCGCGGGCCGCCCGCCCACGTCGAGCAGCAGGGCGTACCCGAGGGAGGCCGCGGTGGAGACCGGCGCGACCTCGCGGTTGCCCGGCATGGTGAGCCGGGCCAGCTCTCCGGCCGCGATGAGCGCGCCGAACCCGATGGCGACCCGCGGGTCGGTCAGTCCCCGCGCCGCCGTGTGGGCGATGCCCGCGACGGTCAGCATCCCGGCCGCGCAGATCAGCAGGAGCTGACCCGAGTCGAGTCCCAGGTGCGCGGTGGCCGGCCGGCGTGTCCTCACCGCTCGGACACCACCTGGATCGGGGTGGTCGGGTCGTCGTGGTCCTTGGCCGTGGTCTCCACGGCGGCGTCGTCCGGCGGGACGGGCGCCGGCTGGGCCGGCTGCCACCCGTGCCGGTCGAGCGCCCTGACGAACCGGACCACCATGTCGGGGTCGAACTGCGTCCCCGCGTTCTTGCGCAGCTCCGCCACCGCGACCTCGATCGGTTTGGCCTTCCGGTACGAACGGTCGGAGGTCATGGAGTCGAAGGCGTCGGCCACCGCGATGATCCGGGCGAACTCTGGGATCTCGGACCCGGCGAGCCCCATCGGGTAGCCCTTGCCGTCGTGCCGTTCGTGGTGGTGCATGATCCCGGCGAACGCCTCGTCGAGGAAGTCGATGCCCCGCACGATCTCCAGCCCCCGCATGGGATGCAGCTGGATCGCGGCGTACTCCTCCTCGGTGAGCCGGCCCTCCTTCTGCAGCACCTTGGTCGGCACGCCGAGCTTGCCGACGTCGTGCAGCATGCCGGCGTACCGGATCGCGCGGAGCCGCTCGGTGCCCATGCCGATCTCCTCGGCGATCATCGACGAGGCGGCGGAGACCCGCGTGCAGTGCCCGCGCGTGTAGTAGTCCTTGGTCTCCACCGCCTGGCACAGCGCCGCGATGGTCGCGTCGTACGCGCGCTGCTCGGCGTGGTAGTGCCCGAGCGCCCACCGGGCGACGAACAGCGGCAGCAGCACGAGCACGGCGGAGATCGACTGCACGGTCGACCACAGGGCCGCGATCAGCAGGCCGAAGGTGGCGAAGCCGACGTAGGAGCTGAGGAACTGCACCATCACGCGGAGCGAGACCTGGTCGCGGTGCACCACGGCGGCGAGCCGCAGGATGACCGCGGTCAGCGCGAAGTTCATGGCCACGAAGGCCGCCGTCGCGGCGGCGTACGGCACCAGGACGCCCGGGAAGTCGGCCGGTTCCGGCAGCCCGGGCACCCCGCCCGCGCTCTCGTAGGCCCACCCGGCGGCGTATCCGCACAGCGCGTACTGCGCGCCGTTGAACAGCCGCTTCACCAGCGGCAGGCCGGGGCGCGCGCTCACCACCGCGGCCAGTCCGACCAGGGCGGCCCCCTCCGGGCCGACGAGCACCACGGCGGCCAGGGCGGCGGAGAAGCTCACCGACACCGCGACGTTCGGCACGCTGAGCAGCGTCGGCACCGACTCGCACAGCAGGAACAGCAGTGCGAGGACGAGGAGCGTGGACCAGTCCTCCGGCGTGAGCCCGTGACGGGCGAGCAGGCCACGCGCGATCACGACGCCGGCGGTCCCGACGAGCGCGGCGAAATAGACCCTGGCGGGCCATGGAAGTTCCCGCATTGGCGGCCACCTCGAATGCGGATCGGACCTGTGGGCCGGCCGTCCGTGACCGGCCCACAGGCAGTGACTACGTCCAGGAGATCCCCGGGGTGCCGGCAGCGAGGCCGACCAGAGCGACCACCGGAGTGAGCAGCGCCAGCGCCACTATCAGCCTGACGACGGTCTTCCCAAACATTGCGCCGCCTCCACGTCGATTGCGCCCTCAGGCTACAGAAGGGGCGCGGGCCGGTCCGGGATGTCGCGACCATCGCAGCCAAAACGTAACCAAGCAATCACACCGCGTGCAATTGCAGGGGTTCGCGTCAGGCCGGCGCCTCGCGGGCCCATTCGACGGTGGCCTTCAGGCCGGTGGCCAGATCATGGCGGGGACGCCAGCCGAGGCCCTCCAGCGCGGGCGCCGGGTCGACGGCCATGTCGGGGAGGTCGCCGAGTCGCGCGGGCTCGAAGCGCGGCTCGTCGGGAACGCCCGCCGCCGCGGCGACCAAGGTGTGCAGCTCCCGGTCGCTGGTCCGCACGCCGGTGCCGAGATTGAACCGGCGGCCGTCGCCGTCCGGGCCGCAGGCGCGGGCGAAGCCGTCCACCACGTCGTCCACGAACACGTAGTCGCGGGTCTGGGAGCCGTCGCCGTAGACGACCGTGGGCTTCCCGGTCAGCAGGGCGTCGGTGAAGATGGCGACCACCCCGGCCTCGCCCTCGGGCGACTGGCGCGGCCCGTAGACGTTCGACAGCACGAGCGTGGTGTATTCGAGGCCGTGCAGCGCGCGGTAGGTCGCGAGGTAGAGCTCCCCGCCGAGCTTGGAGGCGGCGTACGGCGAACGGGGATCGGCGGGGGCGTCGCCGGGGACCGGGATGACGGCCGGCCTGCCGTAGACGGCCACGGACGAGGCGTAGACGATCTTGCGGGCGCCGGCGCGGCGGGCGGCCTCCAGGACGTTCACGGTGCCCTCGACGTTGACCGCGGCGTCGGTCACCGGGTCGGCCACGCTCCGGCGCACGCTGATCTGCGCGGCGAGGTGACAGACGACCTCCGGCCGCCACCGGGCGGCGACCTCCGCGAGCGCGGGGTCGCGCACGTCCATCGCGTGCAGGGGGGCGTCGGAGTCGCGCGGATGCCCGGACGACAGGTCGTCCACCACCGCGACCTCGTGTCCGTCCGCGAGCAACCGGTCGACGAGGGTCGACCCGATGAAGCCCGCTCCGCCCGTTACCAGCGCACGCATGCCCCGCCCCCTCCCGGCCCCGTACGGGAAGATCCTAACGGGCCGCGCCGCGGCCCGGGCCTCGCACAGCCCGGTCCTCACTCTGCCCAGGGGACGCGGCCTATTCGGCCATCTCGGCGCGTACCTGCTGGATGCGGGTCAGGACCCTGGCGCGCAGGTCCTGTGGCACGGGATCGCACCCGCAGTGCTTGGCCACGAGGCGCTTGACCGCCTCCTCCAGGCCGTACTCCTCAAGACAGGGGCCGCACTCGTCGAGGTGCTTCCTGATCTCGGCGATCCGGTCGTTGTCGAGCTCGCCGTCCAGGTAGGTGTAGACCTTGTCGAGCACCTCGCCACACGGCGTGTCGTGGTGTTTCCCGCAGCTCATCGCTCCTCCTCGCCAACCGTCCCGCCCTGATCCGCGCCGCGGGAGTCCGGCCGTACGAGGCCGCGCTCACGCGCGTAGTCCTCGAGTTGGTTGCGGAGCTGCCGGCGGCCGCGGTGGAGGCGCGACATCACGGTCCCGATGGGCGTGCCCATGATCTCGGCGATCTCCTTGTACGGGAAGCCCTCCACATCCGCCAGGTAGACGGCGATGCGGAACTCCTCGGGAAGTGCGGCGAGAGCATCCTTCACGTCACTGTCGGGAAGATGCTCAAGCGCCTCGATCTCGGCCGACTTCAGCCCGCTGGACGTGTGCGACTCCGCCCGCGCGAGCTGCCAGTCCTCGATCTCCTCGGTGCCCGCCTGCTTGGGCTCCCGCTGCTTCTTCCGATAGCTGTTGATGAAGGTGTTGGTGAGGATGCGGTAGAGCCAGGCCTTGAGGTTCGTCCCCTCCTGGAACTGGTGGAAGGAGGCGAAGGCCTTGGCGAAGGTCTCCTGCAGGAGATCCTCCGCATCCGCTGCGTTACGGGTCATCCGGAGCGCCGCGGAGTAGAGCTGGTCGAGAAACGGCATGACGTCGCGCTCGAACCGCTCGCTGCGCTGCTCCAGAGTCTCCTCGGCTGTCTTGGAGACCGGACCCACCCCCTTCAGGACGCCGTACCCAGCCGAGGATACCGGTCCGCCCAGGCCGGGCCAGTCGAGGCCTTCTGACAGCACCAACGTCTTCATGCACAACTGCAACAGGGCGGGCGTAGAGTCTGTTCCCGGTGCAGTTTGAGGTGACGAACGACCCGGTGCGGGGAAAAAACCAGGCACCGGCGAGGGAGTGTCCGGCCGATGCCGTCCGTCGCGTGCGTGTGCCGGACACGACCGAGGTGGCCCGGAGACCGAGTTTCGCCGTTCCACGCGAGTGCGCGGGGACGGCCAGAGTGCAGGAGCCGCTCGTGCTGCCTATACCGGCCAACGAACTCAACGGCTCGGGCACACTCGGGCCGTACTGGACCTTCTATCACGCGGTGGTCGCCGAGCAGCTCCGGCGGTGGCTGCCCGCCCGTCCCTCCCTGCTGCTGGACCTGTCCGGCGGACGGGGGCGGTGGCCGGCCCAGGCGGCGCGCGCCGGGCACCGCGTGGTCGAGGTCGTCGACTTCCGCAGGCCGGCGGATCCCTGGCTGCGCGACGCCTCCGAGCGCATCCAGAAGGTGCGCGCCGACGATCTGGGCTTCCTGCCCGACGGCAGCGTGGACGGCGTCATCGCCGAGGAGCGCGTGCTGTCGGTCGAGATCATGGCGGAGTCGGTCGTCGAGGACGTGGCCCGGGTGCTGCGGCCCGGCGGGCGCGCTCTGTTGTGCGTCGACTCGCTGGTCCTCGGGATGGCGATCCTGGCCGAGCAGAACTATTGGGCGCACCTGTGCCAGACCGGGGAGGTCATGCTGATCCCCTGGCCGGACGGCAGCATCACGCGCTGCTTCACCACCCAGCAGGTGCGCGAGCTGGTCACCGGCGCCGGGCTGGAGGTCGAGTGGGTGCGCCCGCGCACCGTGCTGTCCCCGTCCACCGTGGACCACGTGCTGAGCTCGGAGAGCAAGTCGCTGTCCTGGCTCGTGCGCACCGAACTCGAGACCCAGGCGGACGGCGACGACACGGTGGGAATCCACCTCGTGGCCAGCGTGCGCAAGCCGTCCTGAGCGCGGCCGCCCGGGCCGGCAGGGCGGGCCGGCAGGGCGGGCGGGTCGGCAGGGCGGGCGGGTCGGCAGGGCGGGCGGGTCGGCAGGGCGGGCCGGCCGGTCAGCGCCGGCGCTCGGCCCGCGACTGGCACTGCACGCAGCGCGCCGCCTCCGGACGGGCCTCCAGCCTGCCGTCCGGCACGGCCGACCCGCAGTCGACGCACCGCCCGTAACCGCCGTCGTCCAGCCGGCGCAGCGCCGCGAGCACGGCCGTACGCTGCCGGCCCGCGGCGTCGAGCATCGCCCGGGCGCGGTCGGCGTCGGTGAGACCGGCTCCCGCGTCGGCCGAGGACCCGCCGTGCCGGTCCGTGCCCGCGCGCAGCACGCCGATCGACCGGTCGAGCTCGTGCAGCATGCTTTCCAGGCGCATACGCGCGGTCGCGACGTCCACGAATCCGCACCTCCGGGAGTGGGGAGTCATCCGTCCAGGAGCCCCCGGCCTCCCGGTCGGTCAGCGGCCGTTCACTTACCGTGCAACCGCTTTCTCGAACGGATTCCCACTTCCCGCGCCGCTTACACCCTCTAGCCGAGCGTCGGGACGTCGTCGCCTTCCAGCGGCTCGACCAGCTCGGGACCGTTGTGGCGGACGTTGTTCACGACGTCGGACACGGCGTACGCCTCCAGCCGGTCAGGGCCGGCCGGGACGAGGAGCCCGGTGGGATCGGTGACGCCGGGGTCGAGCCACTCCGCCCAGCGCTCCCGCTCGACCATCATCGGCATGCGGTCGTGGATGCGGCCCAGCCTGTCCTCCGCCGTGGTGGTGATCACGGTGCAGGTGCACAGCCACTTCAGCGGGTCGTCGTCCGCCCGGCCGGGGTCCTTCCAGAACTCGTAGAGCCCGGCCATCGCGAGCACGCCGCCGTCGGCCGGGTGGATGAAGAAGGGCTGCTTCTTCTTCCCCTCGACCGGCATCCACTCGTAGTAGCCGTCCGCCGGCAGCAGGCAGCGGCGCGACTTCAGCGCCCTGCGATAGGACGGCTTCTCCGCCACCGTCTCCACCCGGGCATTGATCATGCGGGAGCCGACGGACGGATCCCTGGCCCAGCTCGGCACGAGCCCCCACCGGACCAGCCGGAGCTGCCTGACCGGCCGGTCACCGGCGCTCTCGCCGCCCTCGTCCTTCGGCACCCGGCACATCACCGCGTAGACGGTCTTGGTGGGCGCGACGTTGTAGTCGGGCCGCAGCTCCTGGTCGGGCACGCCGTCCAGCTCGACCTCGAACTCCTCCAGCAACTCCTGCTTCTTGCGCGCAGACGCGTACCTCCCGCACATGTCATCAAGACTGGCACAAAGACCGCCGTCCCGGCGGGCCCCGCGCGGCGTGCGGCCGCCGGAGAGGGGCCCGATAAGCTTGCCCGCATGGCCTCTCCGCAGTCCGCGTCCGGCGGCGCCGAGCCGCATGCCACCCGTCAGCACGACGTCGACGGGCCCCGGGTCGACGAGCCCAGGGTCGACGAGAACGGCGTCGACGCACCGCTCTGGCCCGCTCCGGTGGCCGCCGGGCCGGTCCGCGCGACGGTGCGCCTGCCCGGTTCGAAGTCGGTGACCAACCGCGCGCTGGTGCTCGCCGCGCTGGCCGACGCCCCCGGCACCGTACGGCTCGCGCTGCGCAGCCGCGACGCCGACCTCATGGCGGCGGCGCTGCGCGCGCTCGGCGCCGAGATGACGCCGTCCAACGAGAGCGCCGACAGCGTGGACTGGTCGGTGACCCCGCGTCCCGTACGCGGCGGGGTGTCGATCGACGCCGGGCTGGCCGGGACCGTGATGCGCTTCGTGCCTCCGGTCGCCGCGCTCGCCGGCGGGCCGGTCTTCTTCGACGGCGACCCGCACGCGCGCAAGCGCCCGATGGGCCCGATCCTCGGCGCGCTGCGCGCGCTCGGCGCGTCGGTCGACAACGACGCGCTGCCGTTCACGATCCGCGGGCCGATCTCGGGCGGGGAGGTCGTCCTCGACGCGTCCGTCTCCTCCCAGATGGTCTCGGGCCTGCTGCTGGCCGGCGCGCGCTTCGAGAAGGGCGTGACGGTGCGGCACGACGGCCCGCCCGTCCCCTCGATGCCGCACATCGAGATGACCGTGCAGATGCTGCGCCGGGCCGGGGTCGAGGTGGACGACACGGAGACCGACGTGTGGCGGGTGCAGGCCGGGCCGGTCCGGGCCGGTGACGTCACGGTCGAGCCCGACCTGTCCAACGCCGCGCCCTTCCTCGCTGCCGCCCTGGTCACCGGTGGCGCCGTCGTCGTGCCGGACTGGCCGGAGGAGACGACGCAGGGCGGCGACGCGCTGCGCGGGCTGCTCGCCGAGATGGGCGCGCGGGTCGAGCGGGTGCCGGAGGGCCTGCGGGTGACCGGCACCGGATCCCTGCGGGGCATCGACGCCGACCTGCGGGACGTCAGCGAGCTCACGCCCACGATCGCCGCGCTCGCCGCGCTGGCCGACGGCCCCTCCCGGATCAGGGGCGTCGCGCACATCCGGGGGCACGAGACCGACCGGATCACCGCTCTCGCGACGGAGATCAACCGGCTGGGCGGCGACGCGCGGGAGACCGACGACGGCCTGGAGATCCGTCCCCGGCCGCTGACCGGCGGTGTCTTCCGGTCCTACGCCGACCACCGCATGGCCACGGCGGGCGCCGTCGTCGGCCTGGTCGTGCCGGGCGTCGAGGTCGAGGACATCGCGACGACCGCCAAGACGCTGCCCGAGTTCCCGCGCATGTGGGCCGCGATGCTGGGCAGCGAAGGCCTCGGCGGAGGGCTCGGCGAGGGGCGCTGATGGCGGCACTGGGACGATCGGGGCACGGGAACTGAGCAGACGGCGCTACGACGAGGACGACGTCAGGATCAGGCCGGGCAAGGGCTCGCGGCCCCGGACGCGCATCCGGCCTGCCCACAGCGAGGCGGTCGAGGGGTTCGTGGTGGCCGTCGACCGCGGGCGCTACACCTGCCTGGTCGGTGAGGGCGTGCCCGGCACCGAGACGTCCGGGCGGCGGAGGGGCGAGCGGACGCTCGTCGTCGCGATGAAGGCGCGCGAGCTCGGCCGTAAGGGCATCGTCGTGGGCGACCGCGTCGCGCTGGTGGGCGACGTGACCGGGCAGCCCGACACGCTGGCGCGCGTCGTCCGCGTCGAGGAGCGGACGTCGATGCTGCGCCGCAGCGCCGACGACACCGACGACATCGAGCGGCCCATCGTCGCCAACGCCGACCGATTGGTGATCGTCACCGCCCTCGCCGATCCGCCGCCGCGTCCCCGCATGATCGACCGGATGCTCGTCGCGGCCTTCGACGCCGACATCGAGCCGCTGCTCTGCCTCACCAAGTCGGACCTCGCCCCAGCCCGCGACCTCGTGGCCCTCTACGAGCCCCTCGGCGTGCCGTACGTCGTCGTCCGCAGGGGCGGCGCGCTCGACGAGCTGGCCGGGGTGCTCGCGGACCGGATCAGCGTGCTGGTCGGCCACTCGGGTGTTGGCAAGTCGACCCTGGTCAACGCGTTGGTGCCGCACGCCCGCCGGGCCGTGTCCCACGTGAACGCGGTCACCGGCCGGGGCAGGCACACCTCCACCTCGGCGGTCGCGCTGGAACTGCCCGAGGGCGGCTGGATCATCGACACGCCGGGCGTGCGCAGCTTCGGGCTCGCCCACGTCTCGGTGGAGACCGTGCTCGCGGCGTTCCCCGATCTCGTGGACGCCACGGCCGGCTGCCCCAAGGGCTGCACCCATCTCGACGACGACTGCGCGCTCGTCGGCTACGTCGCCGAGGGGCACGCCGATCCCGCGCGCCTGGAGTCCCTGCGGCGGCTGCTCGCCAGCCGCGAGGGCGCTCCGGACGAGGACTAGGACGAGGCGCCGCCGACGGCGAGCGCGACGGCGAGCACTCCGAGCATCCCGCCCATGACGATCCGCTGCGCCCGCAGCCACCCCGGCCGGTGCGCCAGGAAGCCCGCGACGCCACCGGCGGCCAGCACGATCGAGCAGTTCACCGTGGCGGCCACCGCGATCTGGAGAGCGCCGAGAACGACGCCCTGGAGCAGCACGTCTCCCCGGCTCATGTCGACGAACTGCGGGATGACGGACACGTACAGGACGGCGATCTTCGGATTGAGCAGGTTCGTCATCAGGCCCATGGCGAAGAGCCGCCGCGGGGGGTCGGGCGGCACGTCCCGTACGGCGAACACCGAGACGCCGCCGGGCCGGACGGCCTGCCAGGCGAGCCACAGCAGGTAGGCCGCCCCGGCCAGCCGGATCACGGCGAGGACCCGCGGGAACGCCGCGAGCAGCACCGCCAGGCCGAGGTTCGCGGCGGCCAGGTACACGAGGAAGCCCGCGACGACGCCGCTCAGGGAGACCAGCCCCGCCCGGCGTCCCTGGCCGATGCTCCGCGACACGAGATACATCATGTTCGGGCCCGGGGAGAGCACCATTCCGAGCGCCACGGACACCACGCCCAGCACCGCGTTCCGTTCCACCATCGATGCCGCCTTCTTCGTCGAAAAAGTCTTTGATGCGGTCCGGAAGGCTTTTTCAGGCTATTTCACGCGCTTTATCGAATGCAATGTTTATATTGCTCTCGGAGCAATTGAGAGGAGGAGACCGTGGACGACTACCGGAAGCTGGCCGACGAGGTGGCCGCCGACATCGCGGCCGGGCGGCTGAGGCCGGGTGACCGGCTGCCGCCGCAGCGGGACTTCGCCCGGCGGCGCGGCATCGCCGGGTCCACGGCGGCACGGGTCTACGCGGAGCTGACCCGTCGCGGCCTGACGGTCGGCGAGGTGGGCCGGGGCACCTTCGTCCGCGCCTCCGCCCGGCACGCCGGGACGGTCCTGGCCGAGCCCGCCGCCACCCGGATCGACCTGGAGCTCAACCATCCCCTCATCCCCGGGCAGGCCCGCCTGCTGGGGGAGGGCATCCGGCCGTTGCTGCGCCCCGACCTGCTGGAGGCGTCCCTGCGGCCGGTGGGCGCGGCGGGCACCGCCGACGCCCGTGAGGTCGTGGCGGACCTGCTGGCCCGCGCGCGGTGGCGGCCGGACCCCGCGCGGGTGCTGTTCGCGGGCAACGGACGCCAGGCGATCGCGGCCGCCGTCGCCGCGCTGGCCCCTCCCGGCTCGCGGCTGGGCGTCGAGGAGCTCACCTACCCCGTCCTGAAGACGATGGCGGCCCGGCTCGGGGTCACCCTCGTGCCCCTGGCGGCCGACGAGGCGGGCCTGGTCCCCGGCGCCGTCGAGGCCGCCGCGCGCCGGGCCCCGCTGAAGGCGCTCTACGTCCAGCCGACGCTGCACAACCCGTTGTCGGTCAGCATGCCGGTCGAGCGCCGCGCCGAACTCGCGGACGTGCTCGCGCGGCTGGACCTGCCCGCGGTGGAGGACGGCGTCTGGTCCTTCCTCCGGCCCGATCCGCCCCCGCTCGCCGCCGTGGCGCCCGATCGCGTGATCCTCGTGGACAGCCTCTCCAAACGGGTCGCGCCCGGCCTGACCGTCGGGTTCGCCGTCGTACCCGAGGCCGCCGTCCCCGGCGTGACCGCCGCGCTGCACTCGGGAGGCTGGGCGCCGTCGCGGTTCGCGCTGGACGCGGCGGCCCGGCTCGCCGCGGGCGGTGTGCTGGACGCGCTGGGCCACGGCAAACGGCGGGACGCCGAGGCCCGGCAGGAGATCGCGGCGCGTCACCTCGGCGGGTTCGCGGTGCGCGCCGACCCGAGGTCGTACTACTGCTGGTGGGAGCTGCCGCCCCCGTGGCGGGCCGACACGTTCGTGGCCGCCGCGGCGCGGCACGGCATCGGCGTCACCCCGGCGGCGGCGTTCGCGGTCGGCGACTACCGCGCGCCGAACGCCGTCCGCCTGGGCCTCGCCTCCCCTCCGGCGGAGACGCTGGAGCTCGCCCTGGCCACCCTCGCCCGGCTCGCCAGGTCCTCCCCCGACGAGGTCCTCGCGGACTGACCGCCGACTGACCGCGGGCCGGCCGCGGACCGGCTCAGGCGTCCCGGTTGGGGCGGAGGGTCCAGGAGACGGTCATCTCGGTGACGACGACGCCCTCGGCGTTCCGGATCTCGACGCCGACCTCGAACTCGGGCCGTTCCCCCGCGTCCAGGCGGGCGACGACCTCCTCCCGCCCCGCCCGCAGGGTGGCGGCGGCCGTGACCTCGCCCGTTGCGAGCTTCACGTAGCGGATCGCGGCCCCGGTCGCCAGCGGCACGGCCCGCGTGAGCTGGTCGCCGAACGCCGACAGCATCGCCGCGCCCGAAGCCGTCTCGGCCAGCGTGAACAGGGCGCCGGCGTGCGGGCCGCCGATGTGGTTGCGCAGGTCCTCCCGGTCGGCCAGGCGGGCGACCGCCGTGCCGGAGCCGACCGAGTCGAACGTGATGCCGAGCAGCCGGGCGAACGGGACGCTGTCGAGGAGAAAGGCGGCGATGTCCATGGCCGAGATGTTACCGAGTGGTACGGCCCGGAGTGATCCGTCCGCCGATGCGAACGGGGAGGGTCGCGATACCTTGGGGCATGTGACGGAGTATCGCGACGACCTGAACCTCGCGCACCTGATGGCCGATGCCGCCGACGACATCACGATGCGCCGTTTCAAGGCCGTCGACCTGCGGGTCGACACCAAGCCCGACCTCAGCCCGGTCAGCGACGCCGACCGGGCCGTCGAGGAGGCGATCCGGGGCACCCTCCGCCGCGCCCGGCCCCGCGACGCCGTCGTGGGCGAGGAGTTCGGCACGACCGGGTACGGCATGCGCTCGTGGGTGATCGATCCGATCGACGGGACGAAGAACTACGTCCGCGGGGTGCCCGTGTGGGCCACGCTGATCGCCCTGATGGAGCACGGCAGGGTCGTCGCGGGCGTGGTCTCGGCCCCCGCGCTCGGCCGCCGCTGGTGGGCCGCCAAGGAGGGCGGCGCGTGGACCGGCCGCAGCCTGAGCAAGGCGTCCCGCTGCGAGGTCTCGTCGGTGGGCCGGCTCGACGACGCCTCGTTCTCCTTCTCCGACCTGGAGGAATGGGAGAAGGCCGGGCGGCTCGAACCGTTCCTCGACCTGACCCGGGCATGCTGGCGCAGCCGCGGCTACGGCGACTTCTGGTCGCACATGATGGTCGCGGAGGGCGCGGTGGACGTGTCCGCCGAGCCCGAGCTGTCGCCGTGGGACATGGCGGCCCTCACGATCATCGTGGAGGAGGCCGGCGGCTCCTGCACCTCGCTCGACGGCGCCTCCCCGCTCGACGGCGGCAACCTCGTCTGCACCAACGGACTGCTGCACGACGAGGTGCTCAAGCGCCTGTCCCCCCGCTGAACCTCATCTGAACCTCAGGGACCGGCGTACGGCAGGAACGACAGCCGGACGTGCTCGTCGTACGGCACGACGAGCGTGCCGCCGCCCCGCCAGACGAGGGGCCACCGGGAGCCGGTCGGCCATTCGGCGGGGATCAGGAACAGGCGGCCGCCGGACTCGGTGAGCAGGCGCAGGTGGTGGTACCGGTAGGCGAACCGGCGGCCCTTGGCCTTGGGGAGCCTCGACTCGGTGGCTCCCGCGAACTCGGGCCCCAGGTCGAGCGGCTCGGTGGTGTCGAGCACGACCTCGGGCCGGCGGTCGAGGCCGGCGACGAAGTCGGCCGCGCGGCTCCTGCCGTACGCGATCGCGTAGCCGGCGCTGGCCCAGAACAGGCTCGCGACCGCCAGCGAGACGACGGCCACGGCCGCCGCGCGTTCGAGCAGCCGCTGCCGGTGGACGCGGCGCCACGTGACCAGCCAGCGGCCGTAGGCGCCGAGCAGGGTCCCGGCGCCGAGGCAGAGCGCGCTGGTCCCGGGCGCCTCGCGGGCGGCGACGTCCGGGGCGAGCGTCCCCGCCACACCCCTGCCGACCAGGAGTACGCCCACCACGAGCAACGCCCATCCCGTCACCGTCAGCGCGGGCGACCGCACGGCGGGATCGTCGATCGACGCGCGCCGGCGGCGCCGTACGAGGCGGCTGATCTCGACGTGGCCCCACAGGGCCAGGAGCGCGACGAGGAACAGCGCGGCCAGGGGGAACCACAGCGCCTCGGAGCCGTACAGCAGCACCGCCTGCGTCGGCAGGTCGAGGATGTCGAGATCCAGGCCGAACAGGGCGAAGCGGCGGCGGCTCGACACGTAACCGAAGTAGAAGAGCAGGCCGACGGCGATGCTGGGCGGCAGCGCGCCGATGCCCACGGCCTGGGCGAACGCGGCGAACCTGCGTTCGAGCGGACTCGGCTGCGGGGCCTCCTCCTCCCTCTCCTCGGTCATGGCCTCACCCCTGTGCCGGCTCGTCCGTCGGCACCTGATCGGTGGGTTCGCCGGTGGGGCTCGGCGTGGTGGACGGCGGCCCCGACGGCGGGGGGCAGGGGGCGGCGCGGATGCCGGGGAAGCCTTCGGACGGATTGGGGCAGTAGTAGTACGTGAGGGCGTATTTCCAGGTCACGACGGCCGGCTCGGCGGGCGAGGGCGACGCTGGGATGCCGTCGCAGACGGGGGCCTCGTGGTCGACGCACGTCCGCTGCAGCGTCAGGACCAGCCGTGCCTTCGAGTCGGCGTCTCCTTCTCCGTCCAGCCCGAACGGGCAGACGGATCCCCCCGGGGTGAGCACCGTCCCCTCGCAGGAAGCGGCCGGGCCGTCGAACGTACACGGATAACCTCCGGGAGCGGCGGTCATCTCTCCCGGGCCGTCCTGCACCAGGCGCACCCGCACGACCCGCACCTCGCCGGGGATAGGGCTGGACAGCGTCACGCAGGTGCTGCCGCCGCCCCCCGTACCCTGGGGGCCGCTGAAGTCGCCGTCGAGCGTCGGGCCCGACGTGAGGGTGAAGTGCCCGGTCTTGCGCCCGTTTCCCCCGCCGCCTCCGGGCCCCGCCCCGCCCTTCGGCCCTTTCCCGCCGCCGCCCGCCGCGCCGGTCGCGGCATCGGTCGCGGCCGAGGCCGTTCCCCCGTCCGTCTGCGGATCATCACAGCCGGCCAGCGCGATCACGACGAGCGCGATCGGCAGGATCCATGCCCACCGGTGTCGCGGGCTCGTGCCGGCCCGCGCCTGAACGGCTCTGCGAATCACTGTCCTGCGGCGTCCCATGGGGCGACGGTAAGAACGCCGCGAGGGCCCGCCAAGAGTAGCCCCCTACTCACAAGAGCGGATGTATCAGGCGCACGCCACAAGGCTCATGAGGACATGAACGATCCACGAGACCGATGGCCGTTCTGCGGCCGGGCGGAGGAGCTCGAGACGGTGCGCGCCGCCGTACGCGGCGTCAGGCGCGGCATCGTCGTCGCCGGTGAGGCGGGCACGGGGAGGAGCAGGCTGGCCGCGGAGGCCGTCGCGGATCTGGCGCACGTCCGGGTGACGGGGACCCGCGGGGGCGCGTCGCTCCGTTTCGGCGCGTTCGCCCATCTGCTGCCGGGAGCGGCCGCCGACTCGCTCAGCCGGGCCGTACAGGTATTGCATCGGGTGCGGGTGCTCGTGATCGACGACGCCCACCTGCTCGACGACGCGTCCGCGGCCCTCGTCCACCACCTGGCCGCGCACGGGGGCGCGCATCTGCTCGTCACGGTCCGCGCGGACGAACCGGCGCCCGAGGCCGTGGCGGAGTTATGGCGGCGGCACCTGCTGCCCCGTCTCGACCTCACGCCGCTGTCCGTGCCCCGGACGGGCGAGCTCCTCGCCCACGTGCTCGGGGCCCACGTCGAAGAGCTCACCGTACGGCGGTTCCACCGGGTCTGCGGAGGCGACCTGCGGCTGCTGCGCGAGCTGGTCGCCGCCACCCGTGAGGCGTCCGCCCTGGACCGGGCCCACGGCGTGTGGCGCTGGCGGGGCGAGGTGCCGGTCACGGCGACGCTGCGCGATCTGGTGTCGGCGGAGATCGGAGAGGTCGACGACGCGGAACGGGAGGCCCTGGAGCTCGTCGCCTTCGCCGAACCGCTGGAGGCCGGGGCCGCCGCCGCTCCCGTGCTGGAACGGCTGGAGGCCAGGGGCCTGGTCGTGATCGACGACGACTTACGGGTGCGGCTGGCCCACCCCCTGTTCGGCGCCGCTCTGCGCGCCGGTGTCGGCCGCCTGCGCGCACGGCGGCTCGCCGGCACGGCCCGGCCGCCGCGGGATGTGGCGCGTGCCCTTTCCGCGCAGGTCGCGGAGTTGACGGCACGCGGCTACGCGGGGGATCTCACGGGGCTCGTCCCGGGTGCGGGTGAACGCCTCACCGAGGACGACGCGGGCTGGGAGCAGCCCGGGATGGCCGAGTTCTGCGCCCGCAGGGCGTGGCTCGCCCGGCTGCGGGGGGAGGTCCGGGACGCGGTGGCCTGGAGCGGCGAGGGGACCCGGCGCGCCCCCGGGCACCACGCCTGCTCCGCCGAGCTCGCCCGGGCCGCCGCCCACATCGGTGACCTGCGCACCGCCGAGGAGGCGCTGGGCCGGTGCGGAGACGACGCGTCCGCCCGCGCGTGGGTCCTGGCCGCGCGGGGCGACCTGGACGGGGCGCTGCGGTGCGCGCTCGCGGCGGCGGGGAATGCGAGACGTGACGGTGCGGACGACCTGTTCGCGCTGCACGACGTGGCCCGGCTCGGCGCGCCCGAACTGGTGACGAAGCGGCTGGACCGCCTGGCCGAGACGATGAGCGGCGATCTCGCGGCCGTGCTCGCCGAGCACGCGGCGGCGCTGGCCGCACGGGACGGGGCGGCGCTCGACAAGGCGGCGCGCAGGCTGGCCGACCTCGGTCTGCTGCTGCACGCGGCCGAGGCCGCCGGGCACGCCGCGAACGCCCACCGGAACGGCCGCGCCGCCGCGGCGTCCCTGGCGCACGCGTCGGCGCTGGCCCGCGCCTGCCAGGGGGCCCGCACCCCGGTGCTGACCGGCCTCGCCACCCCTCGGCTCACCCCGCGGCAGCGGCAGATCACCGCGCTCGCCGCGGCCGGTCTCACCAACCGGGAGATCGCCCAGCGGCTCGGCCTGTCGATCCGCACCGTCGGCAACCAGTTGTGCCGCGCCTACCAGAGGCTCGGCAGCAGCGACAGGAGCTCTCTGGGACGGCTGATCGGCCTGGCGTAGGAACGTTCCCGTCAGGCCCCGCCGATCGCCGTGAAGGACCACGCGGTCGCCTGGTGGAGAGGATCGTCCGGAATCTCCCGCCTGGCGTCGCGCAGAGCCTCCGCGGTGGAACGCCCGGCGCTCAGCCCGGCGTGGAGCGCCAGCATCAGGGGGATCACGGCCTCGTCGTGCACCGGGACGAGACCCGCGACGATGCCGGCCGTTCCCAGTGGGAGCAGCGCGGCCGCGAGGCCGAGCAGCTCGTCGGCGCCCACGGGCTGCAGACCGCCGGAGTCACAGCTCGGCAGGATGATCCGGTGGGGTGCCCGGCCCAGCCGTTCGAACTCGTACACGGTCAGCGGACCGTCGGCCATGCGAAGGCTGGAGAACATCGGGCTGTCGGCTCTGAAGATCCCATGGGCGGCGATGTGCGCGAGCCGGGCGCCGTCGATCGCCTTGAGGACGGCCGAGGCCGTCGCGCCACCCTCCTCCAGGACGGTGGCGCCGCCGTACAGCCGGGCGAGTGGCGGCACCTCTCCCCCGCCGCTGCCCAGGCCGGGGCCCCGGACGAGCACGATTCCCGACGCCGGGCCGCCGGCGGGCGGAGGGACGAGATCGACCGCCCGCAGCCAGGCGCGGGCGGACGGCGACACGCTCACCACGCGGTCGCGCAGCGCGGGGAGCACGGCCCACGGCACGCCGTGCAGGCGCCCCGGCGGGACGATCACGATCGGCCCCTCCCCGAGATGCCGGGCGGCCGGCCCGAAGAGCATGTCCTGGAGACGCCGGCCGGCCTCCTCGACCAGCGCGAGCCGCCGGGGCGCTCCCTCGTAGGCCAGCCGCCGCAACCCCGCGCGCAGATGCTCCACCTCGGCCGCCGCGTCGGCGATCCGCCCCGCGCCGTACCCCCGGACCCGCCCTTCGCCGCACAGCAGCACGTGCAGGTCACCGTCGACCTCGGCGATCTCGGCCAGCCTGGTGCCGCCGAGCCTGCGGAGCAGCGCCCCGGCGTCGAAACGGTCGCCGCCCGGCTCGCCCCGGGCGCGCATGGTCAGCGTCCGGCCGCGGATCTCCCGCTCCAGCCGCGCCCGCTCCCGATCGAGCGAGGCGACGGGGGCGCCGGCGGAGCGGGCGGCGTCGGCCCGGCTCGCGATCTCGCGGAAGGCCGTCACATCGCGCAGCAGCTCCCGGTCGCCGGGCGAGCGCGCGGGCGGCACCGCCAGGGCGGTCGCCCGCCAGCGTTCGCTCCACGCGAGGAGCCGCCGCGCGTCCCCGGACCGGCGGCTGACCCGCTGGGCGAGCGCGGCCAGCTCCGCCCCCCGGGCCGTGGCGCGGGCCCGCAACTCGGACGCGCCCAGCGTCAGCCTGTGCTCGTCGAGCACGTCGAGCCCCCGGCGGCACGCGTGGAGCACGCCCCGGGGCCGCCCCTCGGACTCGGCCCGCAACGCGTGGGCGAGCCAGCCGTCAGCCCGCGCGAAAGCCGGTCCCCTGAACCGCCCCCGCGCGGCTCGCGCCAGGTGGGGCGCCGCCTCCTCGGCCCGGCCCAGCGCGAGCGCGGCCCGGCCGGCCAGCAGGAACGCCTGGACGTCCTCGGGTGAGCCCAGCCGGGACAACGTCGCGGCGAGGGCCGCGGCGTCCCGGGCCAGGCTCGGGGAGATCCGCCCCGAGGCGAAGCGGGCCTGGCACAGTGTCAGGCGGGCGTGCGTCTCCCACCACTCCCGCTTCTGCGCCGCGAACAGCCGGATCGCCGGCCGTACCCGCGCGATGGCCGTCTCGGGGTCGCCCGCCGCGAGCGCCGCGCCCGCGGCGGTGAACAGGAGCTGCGCCCGCCTCGTGGGCTGCCCGCCGGTCCGGTCGAGCAGGTCGATCGAGGCGTCCGCGCGTTCGAGTGCCTCGCGCGGCAACCCCGCCGCCATGAGCGCGGCGCAGCGTTCCATCTCCAGGACGAAGGCGGGCGTGCCCAGGGCGAGGTAACGTCCGGCCGCCTCGTCGAAGTGGCCGAGCGCGGCCGGGAGGTCTCCCGACCGGAAGGCGGCGCGACCGCGGTTCTCCAGCGCCACGACCTTGTCGTGCTCCTGGTCCGTGGTCGCCCACAGCCGCTCGGCGACGAGGAAGTCCTGGTCCGCGCGCTCCACGGAACCGAGCGCGAGCAGCAGGGTGGCGCGGAGGGTGAGCGCCCGGGCCGTATAGATCGTGTCGCCCGCCTCGCGCAGCTCCGGGAGCGCCCGCCGCAGGTCGTCGAGGGCCTCCCGGTGCCGGCCGAGGATCCACAGCGCCCCCGCCCGCAGGAACAGGATCTTGGCCGCGGACACGCCCGCCGACCGTTCGCGGGCCTGGTCGAGCGCGGCCAGGCCCGGCCGCGTACGGCCGGAGTGGACGAGGGCGATGCCCAGAGTCGCCAGGACGTCGGCCTCGCGGGTGGCCGAGCCCGTCCTCCGGGCCAGCGCGCGGGCCCGGCGCAGATGCCCGAGGGCGGTCGTGAGGTCGCCGAAGTCCCGTTCGAACAGGCCGAGGACGTGGTGGGCCACCGACGCCTCGAACGGGCCGGGCCGACCGGCGAGCAGGGCACGCGCGCCCGCGAGGGCCTTCCGCGGCTGGGAGAAGACCAGGGGCAGCAGGTCGAGCGGATCTCGGGGGTCCCCGGCCACGGAAGGGATGCTAGACGCGGGCCCGCCGGTTCGTCCACACTGCTGCCCATCGGGGCCCGCCTCCTGCCGGCGGTTCCGCCCGGGCTCTCGCCGGCCGGTGTATCAGCGTTGGGTGACGCCGCTCCTGATAGAGGATCCGAGCGACCACAGGAAAGGGACCGTCATGGACACGACGCCGGAGCAGCCCTCCAGGGACGCCCTCCACCGCCGGTTCTGGCGGCAGTTCGGGCTGGTCCTGGCGGAACTGCCGGCCGGGATGTGGCTGGAGGTGGCCGAGGCGTCCGCCACGCGCGACCCCGAGGGCCCCGTCGCCCGATGCCACGTGGTCCGGTCTCCGGAGGACCGCGGGTATCGCGAGGCGCTCGCCGCGGGGCTCACGACGCTCGCTCCTCCGCCCCTCGACGACTTCGAGCCCGGATACGTCTACGAGAAGGACGTGCTGGTCTGCCATGACGAGGAGGGCCGCGACCAGCTGCGGCGCCTCGTGCCCGGGGTGGAGGAGGACGTCGCGCGGAGCCGCGAGTCGTCCGCGGGGACCGTCATGCGGCTGACCGCGGAGCCCGGGACGGGCGGGTCGCGCGTGCTGGACGCGCTGCGCGGCCTCCCGGACGGCGCGCGGGTGAGCCCCAACTACCTCGTCTCCATCTGCAACGTGAACCTCTGCCCGGCGGACGAGCCCCGCGTGCCGTCCCGCAGGCTTCCCGTCCCTCCGGTGAACAGGGACGCCGGCGCCGGGCTCGGCACGTCGGTCGTCGTGATCGACACCGGCCTGGTGGTGAACTGGGACCTGGACGAGCGCCTTGAGGTCTACCCCTGGCTGCGGGACGAGGACGGCCGCGTGACCGGCAGGCTGGAGCAGCGGGACGGTTCGGACCTTCTGGACGACGTGCCCCCGCGCGTGCTGCCGGGCGAGCCCTGGGACTCGACGTCTCTCCCCACCGGAGAGGTCGCGGGTGAGCTGAGGGGCCAGGCGGCGAGCGGCGTCGTCCACGAGTACGTCGGCCACGGAACGTTCATCACGGGCGTGGTGCGGTGCGTGGCGCCCAGGGCCAGGGTGCGGACCTACAACAGGCTCCAGTGGGCGGGGACCACGGACGCGGACGGATTCGGGCGCCATCTGCTCGACGCCCTCGCCGACTACGAGGACCGCAACGGCGCCTGGCCCGACGTCATCAGCCTCTCCGCGGGCGTGCGTCCCCTGCCCGGCGAGTCCCTCCGCAGCCTCGACGCCTTCATGGAGGAGTTGCACAGGCGCGACAGGACGGTGCTGGTGGCGGCGGCCGGGAACGACGCGAGTTCCGCCCCCTTCTACCCCGCGGCGTACGCCCGGCACGACCCGAGCGTGATCGCCGTCGGAGCGCTCGACGCCACGCAGAGCCGCCGGGCGGTGTACAGCGACCACGGCCCCTGGGTGAGCGTCTACGCCCGCGGCTCCTACCTCGTGAACGCCTTCGCGTTCGGCTCCTACACCCCCCTGCACCCCGACGACGAGATCTTCGGGGAGAGGCCGGAGGACGAGGACGGCTACGACGACCCCGGTGACGGGCTGTTCCACGGCCTGGCCCGGTGGAGCGGCACGTCGTTCGCCACGCCGCTCGTCGCCGGTCTGATCGCCGCCCGCATGTCGGCCGCCGGGGAGTCGAGCCGGGTCGCCGCCCGGTGGCTGCTCGGCCGGGCCCACGCCCAGGCCGTCCGGGACCGGGACGGAGAGCCGCTGCCGCGGCTGCTCGTGGACCAGGAAGTCCGGTAGCACCGGGCCGGGATACTGCGTACCATGCTCACCCCCGGATGTGAGGACGGGCCGCGTGGACAGCGACTCAACGGAACACCTCTTCCGGGCCGCGGCCGACGGCGACGGCGCGGCCTGGGAGGCGCTCGTCGGGCGCCTCAGCCCGCTCGTGTGGTCGGTCATCCGGTCCTACCGGCTCATCGACGCCGACGCCCACGAGG
The DNA here is from genome assembly GCF_014161435.1 of Microbispora sp. H10949. Lineage (NCBI taxonomy): Bacteria > Bacillati > Actinomycetota > Actinomycetes > Streptosporangiales > Streptosporangiaceae > Microbispora > Microbispora sp. H10949. The sequence goes on from NZ_JABBWZ010000018.1 coordinate 73,740, forward strand.
TCTTCCAGACCTGCTGGTTCCGGCTCGCCGACAACCTCGGGAGGATCAAGGAACCGGACCGGGTCGGCTCGTGGCTGGCCACGACCGCCAGGCACGAGTGCCTCAAGGTCATCCGGGGCTCCCGCCGGGTCATCCCGACGAGCGACCTGGACGTGCTGTCCCCCGGCGCCGACGACCGGTCGCCGGAACGGGCGGTCCTGGACGCCGAGGAGGCCGACGGCCAGGAGGCGCTGCTGCGGAGCGTCTGGGAGGCGTACGAGCGGTTGTCGGAGAACTGCCGGCGCCTGCTGCGGGTGCTCATGGCCTCGCCCCCGCCGTCGTACGCCGAGGTGGCGGCCGGCCTCGGCATCGCGATCGGGAGCATCGGACCGACCCGGGGCCGCTGCCTGGCACATCTGCGGAAGCTGCTCGCCGGATGAGCCGCCGGATTCGAGGAGGCGCCGCGTGAACGAGGACACCGAGCTGGAAGGGCGGCTGCGCCGGGCCGCCGAGCTCTTCGACCCGGTGCCGGAGAGCCTCCTGCGCGTCGCGAGGGGGGCCTACGCCTTCCGCACGGCCGACGCCGAGCTCGCCGACCTGACCTTCGACTCCCTGGCCGGACCGGCCCCGGTGCGCGGCGGTGCGCAACCCCGGCTGCTGACCTTCGACGGCCCCGGGGTGTCGATCGACCTGGAGATCACCCCGTCCGGCGCGGGCGGGCGTGTCGTCGGCCAGGTGATGCCCGCGCAGCAGGCGACCGTGGAGGTGCGAGGGGCCGCGCCCCGCACGGTGACCACGGACGGCCTCGGCCGCTTCGTCATCGGCGACGTGCCGCCCGGGCCGTTCAGCGTACGCTGCCGGGCCGGCGACGCCGCGTTCACCACCGAGTGGGTCACCGTCTGACCTCCGGCGGCGACACGTCGTCGCCCTCCCCCACCATTCCTTGAGCGGGAGAGGGCGACGACCTCGACGGCGGACGGCTCAGACGGTGATCGGGGCCTCCCACAGCGCCTTCCAGGTCTTCGCGTCGACGATGCCGGTCGGTTCGATCCCCTGACTCCTCTGGAAGTCCATGACCGCCGACCTGGTGGCGGGGCCGAAGTCGGCGTCGATCCCGGACGGCCCGAGGCCGAACCGGCGCCGCCGCAGTTTCTCCTGCGCCCGCCGGACGTTCCCGCCCTTCCGGCCGAGCTGGAGGACGCCGGGAAACGCGGGGGCGTCCCCCAGCTCGGCGAGAACGGAGATGAGCGAGACGTCCGGCTCCGACGGCAGTCCGTCGTAGGCCGGGCGGCCGTACCCGGCGACGAAGGCGCTCGTCCGGCGGCGCCTGACGCAGGAGTCGCCGATGTTGCCCTCGATCGTCTGGATGTCGTCGGGCGAGAAGACCTTCTCCACCGTGGCGACGTGGTCGATGAACTTGAGCTCCTTCTCGCCGTGCCAGTCGAAGAAGACGATGTCGCCCGGCCGGATGCCCGCGGCGCCGCGGTGCCAGCGCCCGTCGTCCCGGAACCAGGCGGCGTGGGCCGTGGTCAGGCTGAAGTCGCCCACGAGACGCAGCATGTCCGGCCCGCCCGCCGCGAGCGCGCACTGCGCCACGAACATGTCGCACCACGGCCCCCGGTCGAACGCCTCCTCGGGCCGCAGGTTCTTCCGCTTGCGGAAGGTCACCCCGAACACCGTCTCGCGGCTGGGCGGCTCGTGGTAGCCGAGATACCTGCTCATCTCACGGAGCAGCTCGCTGGCCTTGGGCATCGCGCGTCACCTCTTCGTCGATCGCGTCGTAGTCGGGCTCCTCGAAGATCTGGGGCGGGTCGCCCGGCGCGGGCCCGGGCTCAGGCCTGGGCTCGACGGGCGGGAGAGTGTCACCGGTCATAGGTCCATGGCACCGCGCGGACGCGCGTCCGGACATGAGTAGGCCCCTACTCCGATTCGCGGCGATTTTCCTGTTCGCGCTGGTGTTCCGGGCGAGATCCCGACACTCGTACGGAGCCTCCGGCCCTCCGGGTCCAGGCCGAGCGTGACGAGACCGGCGCGCCACGCCCCGGTGCCCGCCGCGCCTGACAGCATGGCGTTCACCGGTCCGCTCACCATGCCGTTCACCATGCCGTTCACCAGGGCGGAGAGCATCGCGGGCCCGGCGGGGAAGAGCGTGCGCGCCGACGCGAACAGCGCCAGCTCGGTCGCGCCGTCGCTCCCCCGGGCGACGCTCAGCCCGAGCCGGCGGCCCCTCAGCCGCCCCAGCCCGTCCGCGAGGCCGCGCTCGACCGCGCCGAGGGCGGCGCCGTGGCCGGTGGCGTGCAGGAACGGCAGGAGGTCGAGCGGATCGACCTCGGGCAGGCGCACGTAGACCTCGGTCCGGCCGCGCGCCGGTTCGACGCCCAGCATGCGCGCGCGGGCGCCGTACGGCAGCAGGCCCCACGGGAACGACGACGGAACCGGCAGGCCGGGAGGGGGGAACTCCGGGGGGATGTCGGCATAGAGCTTCAGCCGGGAGGACCCGGCGCGGGCCGGGGACTCGCGCCCGCCGATCCACGCGCCGAAGCGCAGGCCCGCCCCCGCCTGGGCGTGCCGCAGGGCGCCGGCGAGCGCCGGGTCGAGGGCCTGGCCGTGCGCCGCCAGAATCGCGACGGCCAGGTCCAGCCGGGCGGAGTCCGCCACCTCCGGAGGAGCCACCTCCGCGGTCCAGCGGAACGCGTCGCCGCCGATGGTCAGCTCCACCGGGAACCCGGACGGGGTGAGGCGGCTCCAGCGGGTGACCACCTCCGGCCAGGTGCTCTCCTCCAGCCGGGTGACGGCGGCGTCGAGCGGCGGCGGCAGCGCACGCAGGCCGGCGGCCTCGCGAACCAGCCGCTCAAGCGTCCGTCTCATGACGCCGGCCCGATGGGGATCAGCGTCTCCTCCCCGTCCACCGGGGGTCCCTGGACCAGGTGGCCCTCGGCCGTCACGATCGTGACGCGGTGCCGGAAGGTCCGCACCGCCGGGTCCAGCAGCGCGATGCGCAGTCGCAGGGGCACGCGGGCGTCCGCCGGGATCTCCAGCCGCTCGCCGCGGTGGTAGCCGTTGCCGGGATCGTCGTACTCGACGTCCAGGAAGGCCATCCGGATCGTGCCGGGCTCGAAGACGGGGACGGCGCGGATGTCGAGGGCGTCGAGGAACGGATCGTCGACGGGGAGGAACGACGCGTCGCCGGCGATCGGTCCCGAGGTGCGGACCGAGCCGTTCCTGAGGTGGTGGGTGAAGCGGGCCGTCCAGCCGCGCCGGTCCGGGCGAGTGAGGCGCAGCCGCCACGTCTGGGCCGCGCCGCCGGGCCGCACCCGGAAGACGTCGCGCCGCTGGAACGTCGCCCCGTCGTCGTACGACACCTCGACGTCGACGGCGTCGACGGCGCCGGCGTCGATCCTGTTGGGGAAGATCTCCAGCTCCAGGAAGCCCAGGTCGTCGTTCGGGTCGGCCTTCAGCGTGCGGTCCGTGCTCCGCCTGGGGGTGATGTCGTAGCTGAGCCTCTCCCCCGCCCAGCCGGAGTCGGCGCGGAAGTGGTGCTGGAACCCGACCTGGAACCCGAGGTCGCGCGCCTCGTCGAGGAAGGTGGTGAACCGTTTCGGCCCGGGATCGAGCGCGGTGAGCCGGAAGTCGGCGTCGCGATGGTCGTGCGGGTCGCCGTAGTCGATGCGCACGTCGGTGGCGAAGAGCCCGATGCGCTCGAAGTCCACCGGCGTGACCACGTCGACCTGCAACTGCTGGAAGAACGGGTCGCGCAGATCCACATTGAGGAAGTGGGCGGATTTGTCGGATATCTGGTCCAGCAGGAGCCCGATGAACCCCTGCGGGGCGTAAACGCGCTTCACCGCCTTCCTGCGGTCGTACAGAACGGTGAGCCGCTTGCGCTCCTCCTGCCGTACGAACCTGAGCCGGAAGGACACGAGCGCCGGGATCCCCCCATCGCCGCCGGAGGGCGCGGGGGTCGGGGTGGGAGTGGGTGTGGGCGTGGGAGTGGGGGTGGGCGTCGGCGTGGGGGTGGGCGGCGGCGTGGGGGTGGGCGGCGTCACCGGGGCCGCCGGCCGCGCCAGGACGGCCTGGATCGAGACCGCCGGGTCCGCGCCCTGCACCCTGCCCGTGATCTCGACGACCCGGTCCTCGTCGCGGCCCACGCGTCCCGCGGCCTGGGCGCGCGAGAAACCCTTGGCCTCGCCCGCCACGATCGTGGCCCGGTTGGCGATGACACCGCGGGCGACGGCCAGCCGCCGCTCGGAAAGGCGCTGGTTGAGCGCGGTCGTCCCCGGCGAGGAGTCGCCCTCGTAGCTCGCGTGGGCGACGACGGTCACGTTCTTCGGCGGGACGAGCCGGTGGTCCAGCCAGTCGCGCAGCGCGGCCGCGCCGGAGGGCGGAGCCGTACGACCGGGGGCCGTGCTCTGCGAGAAGCGGGCGTCCGGGGGCGTCGGGGCGTCGAGCAGGTAGGAGGTGTAGACCGGGTTGCCCGGGGCGGCGGAGAAGCCCTGTTCCCGGGGCTGGTCGAAGGTGAACCCCAGCGTGAACGTCTCGTCGGCGGGCGGGGAGGCGGGCCAGTCCACGGTCACCGGGAGGGTCGCGCCGACGGGAACGTCGACGCTGACCGTCCCCGCGCCGTCGAGGACGCGGGCCTGGCCGCCGACGGTGACGGTCGCGCCGGGACGCCCCTCGACGCGCAGGGTCTCCGTCTGCTCGTGGGAGCCCGGCACGAGCGACACTCCGTACCCGGCGGGAAGGGGCGAGGGGGCCGACCGGGTGACGGTCAAGGTGGCGGCCGGCGGTGCCCCGGCCCCGGTCCCGGCCCCTGTGGCCGCCGTGGCCGCCGGTCCCGTGGTACCGGCGCCCGCGCCGGGGCTCGTACCGGGCGAGCCCGCGGCGCCGGTGGGTGACGGCGTGGACCGGCCCAGCTTCCTGAGGCGTTCCAGCACGGCGTCGAGTCCCTCGGGCTGGTCCGCGCCCTGCAGCCGCCCCAGGTCGAGCGACGGTTCGAACCACTTGGCCAGCAGGTCGTTCTTGAAGAAGTCGAGGGCCCACTTCTCCTTGGCCTCGCGGTCCGCCGTACCGTCGAAGTCGATGACCTTTATCTGGATCGCCCCGTCCTGGACCAGCTTCTCGAATCCGGCGTCGATGCCCGCCCGGACCCAGTAGACCTGCGCTTCCAGGCTCGCCGAGAAGTGGGTGTAGACGCGTTCGAGATCGGCGGTGATCTCGACCTTGAGGTCCGGGGTCAGCCCCGAGTACTCCAGCTCGTACACGACCCCGATCGGGGTGAGGCCGTGGGCGAAGGCCTGTTCCAGGATGATCGCGCCCTCCCGGTCGAGCACGAGGGAGAACGCCGCGGTCTCCTCGCCCGTGAGGGACGGGGTGGTCGCACCCAGGATCTTGGTGACGGCGGTGAAGCCGCCCGGAGGCGCCTCGGCGGCCGTGGTGCCGCCCGGCCCCTCCAGGTTGAGCGCCACGACGCGTACGGTGCCCCGCTCGACGGGGGCGGGGGCCAGCCTCGCTCCGCCGTCCGGCACGAGCCCGGCGAGCCGCCCCATGATGGTGTCCCGGGTCCGCCGGGGCAGCTGGACGACGGCCTCGAACATCAGGAAACCGCCGCCCTCGATCCCCGCGTCCGCGACCTCCTGGCGGAACTTGATGAAGCTGAACGCCGGCCGCCCGTCCGGCCGCCGGCCGAGGGCGACCTGGGTCGCGAGGTACCAGAACTGGGTCGGGTCGGCGTGGTCGCGGAACACCGTCACGCCGTCGACCTCGAACGTGTCGGAGCCGAGCTGAAGCAATGGTCCGTCCCTTCTCGCTCAGGGCCTGGCCGGGATCGTGACGTCGTCCTGGTCGAAGCGCCTCCAGTCCTGCTCCGGGCTGAGCCCGTTGCGGAAGAACCGGCGGATCTTGAGTTCGTACGCGTCGGCGGTGGCGAAGTCGAACTCGAACACGGCGGTCGCGTCCGGAGCGGAGAGGTCGACGGCGTCCTCGAAGGAGAGCCCGGCCGGCTCGTCCTTCGCGCGGGCCTCGACGTGGATCCGCTTGAGGCCCTGGGTCGAGAAGTCCGCCGGGGCCCGCAGCGTCACCGCCCGATGGCCGCGCACGTCGGCCCGGACGAAGATCCTCGTGCCCACCGTGGTCGACCACGGCCCCTCGATGAGCGTGGTGTCCTTCATGAGCACGGTGACGCGGTAGCGGGTGTGACCGGCGCCGGGGTCGGTCCGCTCGGCGACGAAGGCCCGCGGCGACCGGCCCGAGACGATCTCGATCGAGTCCTCGGCGCGGATCCCGTTCGCCGGATCGTCGTAGACGAGGTCGACCCAGGCCCGGTCCACCACGGCGAAGTCCAGCACGGGAACGATGGTCACCTTCAACCGGTGGGGGAAGGGATCCGGCACGTCGAGCTGCGGCCCGGCGAGCGGCGCGAACGGCGTGACGTGGTCGCGGTTGTCGGCCGCGCGGTAGGTGAGCCGTGCCATGACCGGCCCGGCGGGCGGCCCGACGAGGAACCGGAGCCACTCCGTCTGCGGCTCGTCCGACGTGAGGTGCACCAGGTCGTCCTGCCGGATCCCGTGCGCCGGATCGTCGTACCGGAGCTGCACGTCGATCCGGGGATAGCGGTCGAACGGGAAGCTCGGCAGGGTGAGGACCGGGATGGTCTCCAGGGAGAACAGGTCGCGCGGCTCGATCCCCTGGATCTCGCCCAGCACCTGGGTGGGCGCCTCCGAGGCGAGCCTGGCCGGCCGCTCCCCCGCCTCGGCCGGCTCCAGGTCGACCGCGAACGTGAGGTCCACCGGCTGGATCATCTGCCCGTCGGCGACGACGGACGGCCACTCCACCACGGCGGACGGCGTGCCGGCGTCCAGCCGTACGGTTCTGGGCTGCCCCTGGTAGGTCAGGGTCGCGGTGACGGAGCGGACCGGGTCGTGGGCGAAGTCGGCGTGGGAGACGACCTGGACCTTCCGCCTCTTGAACCAGGGGTCGTCGGCGTCGATCCTCCGTACCAGCCGGTCGCGGTCGAGCCCCGCCCCGAACACGCGGAACAGGCCGTCGAGGTGCCCCTGCGGATAGATCGTGCGCCGCGCCGTCGTCCGTTCCGAGAAGTTCACGTCGAGCCGCTTGGCGTCGATCCGCGTGTAGTGGAGCTTCTTGTACGTGAAGACGCCGATCGGTGTGGTGCGTTCCGGGGCGAACGACTTGATCACCTCACGCGCCTTGTCCCAGCCGTCGGGCGGCCGCCGCAAGGGGTCCAGCGAGCTCTCGAAGAAGGCGTCGGTGATCATGTCGCGGACCCGGGCGGCCGCGGCGTTCCTGCGGTCGAGGACGCCTCCGGTGTCGTCGTCCTCGGGGACGGTGGTGTCCACCTCGTACGTGACGGCCCGCTCGTCCTCCAGGCGCTCCACGACGTCCTGGATCTGGATGTCGGTGAACTGGCCCTCGTGGCCGAACGTCTCGTCCAGGATGTCCTGCGTGCGGTCCCAGTCGATCGACAGGCGCACGTGGTACGCGGGACGCAGCGCCAGATAGTCGAGGGAGTAGACGACGCCGATGGGCGCCAGATCCCCCGCCATCGCCTGGTCGAGGACCGTGACCCCGCGCTCGTCGAGCTCGACGGAGAACGCGGCGCGGTTGTCGCCGAACAGCGCGGGCTTGGCGGCGTGCCGGACGGCCCGGACGAACCCCGTGCTCCCCGTGTCCCCGTCCGTGGCCCCGAAGATCATGAGCTGCACGGAGCCGTCGACGACGGGCACCGGGGCGAGCCTGGGCGGCTCGGCCAGACCGGCCAGCCGCTGGAGCTCCCGCCGTACGGTCTCCAGCTCGCCCGGGGGCATGCCGAGATCGACGTCGAACTCGGCGAAGCCGCCGTTGAGCGACTGCGAGCGGATCTTGAGCAGGAGGAACGCGGGGACCTCCACGCCGTCCTCGGTCCGGGCCGGGAACCGGGGAGCGAGCGGCAGGTAGTAGAACTGCAGCGGGTCCGCGTGGTCCCGCATGATCGACACGCCGTCGATCAGATAGTACGGCGGTGCCTCTATCAGCATGAGTGGCCCCTTCGCTCGCTCATGCCGGCAGCTCGACGACGAGCGTCTCGTCGGTCACCGCTCCGGGCGACGCGACCTCTTTGCGGGTTCCGTCGGCCATGAAGAACCTGGCCTTCCACGTGTAGCTCTTGTGCGTGCGGTCCTGGATCGCCAGCTCGAACTTCTGCTCCGCGCCCGGCTTGCGGAAGGTGAGGGTCTCGCTCTCGTCGATGCCGTGGGCGGGGTCGGTGTAGTGGATCTCGACGGTGGCCAGCTTCACCAGGGTCCAGTCGATGAGGTCGGGCACCACCGTGACCGTCAGCGTGACGGACTCCTCGCCGAGCAGCAGGGTGCGCCCGGTGACGGCGAGCTCGCCGCTGTCGGTGGACGTGCCGTCGCGGTAGGTGGTGATGGCGCGGTAGGTGACCTCGCCCTGCCCCTCGTCGATCACCGGGAACGACCAGTCGCCGGACCGGTTGTCCTTGCCCAGGGCCATCGAGGAGGTCTGGCGGTAGTCGTTGCGTGCGTCGGCGTAGGTGAGGTCGACGAAGATGCTGTCGATCCGCCGCTCGAAGTCCCCCCGGGTGCGCAGCTGCACCGTCCGGGTCGCCGAGAACGGGTCGTCGACGTAGAACCGCCGGCCCTTGAGGCCGGTCAGCTCCTTGACGTACTCGCGCCCGTCCTTCATGAAGTACTTGATCGAGCCGCCGTACGGCTGGACCGGCTCCAGCAGCAGCTCCCGCACGGTGGCCTTCTTGGTGTTCTGGTCGATCTGGAAGCGCTGCACCGCCGGGACCCCGGGCGCGATCTCGGGGTGCTCCAGCGTGAGCACGGCCCTGCTCACCTGCTCGAAGTTCATGTCGCCGATCTCGACGTCGACCAGCCACAGGCCCAGCTCGTCCACGTTGATCTTCAGGTCGGTGGTGTCGTCCTCCTTCCACTGGGAGGTGAAGACCCGGCTCTCCCCCTTGTAGTTGACGACGTACTGGTACTTGAACTTGGTCGGCCCGCCCTCGGTGAAGGCCGTGAACTTCCCGATGTCGTCCGCCTTGCGGAAGCCGAAGGTCTGAACGCCGTGCGTCGCGGTGTGCGGCGGATAGTCGATCTTCACGTCGACGCTGAAGATCGGCAGGTCGGCGAAATCGGCGTTCACCTGGATGACCAGGTTGAGCTGCCGGAAGAACGGGTCGTCGAGGTCGACCTCCATGGCGAAGTCGTCCCAGGCGAATCCCTGACTGACCAGCGACGGCATGTTCGCCTGCGGATGGACCCCGACCGAGGCGACCTGGTTCTCCCTGAACTCGATGCGGACGTCCGACCGCTTGTCCACCATGACGCTGCGCCGGATGTTCTCGAAGTCGTCGTCACGGATCTTCGAGAAGTCCCGGTTCTCCGGCGGGACGGCCTCCAGCAGGTTCCGCTTGACCGCCTCGTCCAACTGCTGGGTGACCGCGCTGCGCATCGTGTCCAGCACCTTCGCGGTCGCGGGGTCGTCGCCGGGCAGCGCTCCGGAGTCGATCTCGATCGTCCGGGACTCCGAGTTGCGGAAGATCTCGCTGACCCGCTCGCTGAAGTCGTCCTCCGACCAGAAGTTCTCCTCGAAGTCGACCTCCTGGACGAAGCTGTAGAACTTTGTCGCCGTCCAGGTGCCGACGGCGCGCACCGGCGGCAGCCGGGCGGCGAACGTCAGGTCGTACACGACCCGGACGCCGCCGGCCCCCTTGCTGCTCATCACGGCCTCGAAGACGGGCGCGCCGAACTGGTTGAGCTCCGCGGAGACCGCGACGACGTTGTTCCCGTACATCGACGGCGTGCCCGCGTGGTTGACCTTCTGGACCAGGTTGCCGCTGCCGCCGAGCACGTCCACCGTGACGGTGGCGGTGAGGACCTGCGGCTTGACCAGGACGATCGTGGCCGGGTCGACCGGCTGGGCGCCGGGCCCCCGCCGGGCGGAGACCGTCTGGGCCAGCCGGCCGCGCACCGACTGCTCCTGCTGCGCGTCGAGTCCGAGCTCGATGTCCATGAAGGCCAGCGCGGCCCCCACGTCTCCGTTCGGCAGCGGCTTGAGCGTCCGGTACTTGACGAACTTGAAGACCGGAAGGCCCCCGTCGCGCCGCAGCATGGGCACCTTGGGCAGAACGTGGAACCGCAGTTCGCTCTCGTCGTCGAGATAGGCGGTCGCCTCGGGCAGGTCGACGGCGCCGTAGAGCAGAAGCATGGAATCCCCTCCTGGGTTTCGCTGGCTGATGTTTCGATCACCGAGTGGGTTCGAGCAGGTCGGCGACGTCGCGGACGCGGATCTCCGGGCCGGTGGGGGCGTCCAGTTCCCCGACCAGGCGCAGGCGGCCCCTGGTCCCCGACAGGGCGGCCTTCACGGCGGCGGCCTGCCCGGGGTCGAGCGTCGCCGCCAGCGCCGTGGTCCACGGCGGCAGGCCCGAACTGGTCCCCTCGGCGACGGGCGCCCACGCGCCGTCCGGCGGCCTCGCCTCAAGGGCGACCCGCCGTACGGCGACGGGCGCGGGACGCACCCGCTCCGGCTCGCCGGACGCCCTGCGGCGCAACTCGCCCAGCAGCGCGGCCCGCGCCGCCTCGGGCAGGTCGAGCCGGCTGGTGACCTGCAGGAAGGCGGTCGCGCCCGCCTCGATGAGGCCGATCGCCGGACGGCCGTCCTGGCCGAGTTCGAGGAACGGACCCGGCGGCAGGTAGGTCCACACGCCCGGCTCGGCGTCGTCCGGCCGTATCTCGACGCCGTTCACCACGATCGGCTTCGCCTCGTCCACGACGATCGCGAGCCGCTCCGCGGGAGCCACGGGTGCGGACCAGGGACCGATCTGATCGCCGTCGGCCACCCGCCACACCAGACCCGGCTGGAAGGGGGAGGTGGCGATCCATCGGATCTCGGCCGCCGGCCGGTCCCGGTCGAGCCGCACGGACCGGGGCGGGTCGTCCGCGCCCTCCGCCCGCCACTCGACCCGCACGGGGGGCTTGCGGCAGGCAATCGTGGCCCGCTGCGCGCCGTATCCGGGCAGGGTCACGAGATCGAGGTCGAGGCGGTCCCGCCCGCCGAGCGGGAGCTCGATCACCCGCCCGGGCCCGGTCGGCCGGATCACCACGCGGGCGGGCAGGTCCTCCGGCCGGAGCGGGACGGCGGTCATCGGGGTGGCGTCATCCAGGTGGGCCGCCACCCGCCCGTCCGCCGTCACCACCTCCGCCGTGGCGAGGCGGGTCAGTTCGGCCGGGGCCCGCACGACCGTGAGCGGCAGCGGGAAATCCGCCAGCCCGAGCAGCACGTGCCGGTCCGAGGCGGGCCGCCACGGACCCGCGACCTCCGCCGGTCCGCCGGGCAGGTCGAGCAGCGCCCGCAGCCGCGCCTCCCCGCTCGGCTCCTCCCCGGCCGCGAGCACGACGCCCGCGGTCCCCGTGCGGCCGGGCCCGTCGAGCGCGGCCCCGGCCGTGACGGGCTGCGGACGCAGCGGAGGGGCGGGCGGGATCCGCAGGTCGGCGAGGAGCGCGAGCAGCCCGGCCACCGGCTCGGGCAGGTTGGCGGCGAACTCGACGACGACGTGGCCCGCGGGCAGCGGCGGCGTCGTCACCCGGCGCACGTGCCGGTCCAGCGCGCCGCCGGACACCGCCCGGGCCGCGGAGAACGGATCGAGGGTGACCACCCGGTCGACGAGCACGGCGGCGGGCACGGCCAGGTCCACCCGCTCCTGGCCCGGCAGCACCTCGTCGGGGTGGCGGAGCAGGTAGCGGCCCTGTGCCGAGACATGTGCCGAGACCTGTGCCGGGACCTCCGGGCGGGCCAGGATCTCCTTCAGGCGCAGCGCGAGCGCCCGCCCCCGGGCCTCGTCCGTCACCGGTCCGCCGGCCTCGTCCCCCGGGCCGGGGGCCGACGGCGCCAGCGAGCCCGCCAGCAGTTCGTCGAGGCCGCCCGCGAGATCCTCCACGGTCAGCGCGGCCTGCGCGCCGAAGCGCGCGGCCAGCCGTACCGCGATCTCGTGGGGGTCGACCGTGGTGGCCAGGGGCAGCCGCGGCGCCACCGCCCGCAGCGTGAGCCGCAGCGTCGCGGTCACCGGCAGCGTGGCGTCCTCGACCAGCCGGGCGGCGGCCACGGCGGCGCGCGGGGCGAGCGCCACGGAAACCCGGGCGCGGGTCAGCAGGCCGGGCGCGAGCTCCACCGGCGGCGTCAGCACCTCCTCCGCCACCGGCCCCAGGCGGGCCGTGACCTCCAGCACGCCTCCCCGCAGGTCCGCGGCCGCCACCCGCAACAGCTCCCCCTGCTTCTCGGCCTGGCGCGCCGCGGCCTCCCCGATCTCGCTGAGCGGCGAGCCGATCGCGAAGCCCGCCTCGATCCGGCCGTACGGCTCCTGCTCGCCTCTGACCAGGGTCACGAGCAGGACGGGCGTGCCGTCCGCCGCGCGTTCGAGGTCGAGCCGGTCCGGCAGGGCGATCGCCAGGCCGGGGTCCTCGTAGCCGCGGAAGACCGTGCCGGGCAGGGAGGCCAGCGGCGCCCCGAGGTCGGGCAGCCCGCGCAGGATCGTCATCGCCCGCCACCTCCCTGTGGTGACGGGCTGGGGGCCGTGCGCACCGGCAGCAGGATCGTGGCCTCGGTCTCCCGCCAGTCGCTCACGCCGATCCCGCCGGACTGCCACCACGTCTCGGTGCGGTAGCGCAGCGGAGGCGGCGGGGCCCCGGTGAGCAGCGGCCGCACCGGAACGCGCACGGTCGTGACGCCGGTGGGCACGTCCTCGGTGAGACGCACGGTGCCGCCCCTCTCGACCGTCACGACGAACGCGGCGACGCGGTCTCCCTGAGGGCCGGCTCCCCGAGGGCCCGCGAAGAGCGCGGGGACGGCCTCGACGGAGACCTCGCGGACGAGCTGCGGCTGGGCGGTGCGGTCGAACACCAGCGCCCAGATCGCGTCCCGGTCCGGATCGACGACGACCTCGCTCTGGTCGAGCACGACGCCCTGCGCGCCGGTCTCCGGCAGCGGGGTCCGCGGGACCAGCCGGACGTCCAGCCCTTCGCCCGGGGACAGGACGAGATCGTCCGCGAGCCCCTCGATCCGCAGCGGGATCTGACGGCCGGCGCAGACGGCCAGGGCGGCCGGGTTCCCCGGGCGGACCCGGCTCTCGATCGCGTTCGTCAGACGGGCCTCGATGTGGGCCGCCGACGCGGCCGTGACGGTCAGGGTGAGCACGTCGCCCGCCGTACGGTCGAAGCGCAGCTCCAGCGGCACGTCCTCGGGCGCGCCGCCGGCGCCGACCCGCACCTCCCCTCGCAGCAGGCTCAGCGAGGCGCCGAAGAGCGCGTCGTACACCAGGCGGAAGTCCTCCAGCGCGAGGGTCTCCGCGTGGGTCACGCCCAGTTCGAGGTCGATCTCGGCCTCCGGCCGCTCGACGAGGCCGGTCGAGGGGGCGCCTCCCCGCGGCAGTGCCAGCCGGAGGGAGGGCTGCGGGTCCGGGAGAACCTCCAGGCGCACGGGCGCGTCGACCCCTCTCGCCTTGGCCTCCTCCTGCAGGACCGGGCGGGCCGCCTCGAGGCGCTCCCGCACCAGGACCGGCTGGGCGTAGAACTCCAAGGTCACCCGCACGTCGTCCACCGAGGCGGCGCTCGTCGCCCGCACCTTCAGAGCGGGCGGGCGTCCGGTGCCGGGCAGCCGCGCCAGCAGGAACCGGTCGGGCAGGAAGTAGAAGCGCTCCGGCCGCGCGGGATCCTGCCAGTAGGAGTGGCTGCGCCCGTCGAAGGGGATCCGCGTGCGCCCCATCGGCTGGATCCCGCCGGCCACCCCGCCGAGCCGGTTCCGGTGGGCCTCCGAGATCACCAGCGGGGACGGTGGAGCGGTCCATTCCAGCAGCAGCCGCTCCTTGCGGTAGCCGGGACGGCCGTCCTCCATCGTCTCCCCCGTCGGGACGCCCACCGTCACCGCGCGGCCGGCGACGAGCGAGACGCCCGCCTCCAGCGAGGAGAGGGCCGCGAGCAACTGCTGCCGCAGCCCCGGAGTGGTCAGCGGCATCTCGGCGACGACGGTGGTCCCGTCGATCCGCACGCTGGGGAACGGCAGGTCGAGCACCACCGTCCCGCCGGTGATCACCGGCACGCGGTACTTCAGCGACACGGTCACGAGGTGGGGCAGCTTCGCGACGCCCGGTGCCGCCGCCGGGGAGGGCGTCTCGGCGAACGCCATGACGAGGATCGCCGTTCCGTCCCGCTCGACGATCGAGATGTGGGGATCACCGGTCGTCTCGAAGGCCAGGGAGTATCGCGGCAGCGCGTAGCGGGTGCCTCCGTCGGGGCTCTCGAACAGGTCGCCGTCCGTGGGCGACGCGCTCGGCGCGACGGGTACGTCCAGGTCGCCCCTGTGCACGGAGTTCCGCGGCGGCGTGGGCACCCACGTCCAGGGGTCGGGCGAGTCCTCGCCCAGCAGGGAACGGTCGATGATGATCGGATCCCGCCAGACGAACGGCAGCCGGCGATTCGGGTCCACGAAAATGGGCGGGTCGGTGGCGAGGCCCGGCTTGTCGGGCGGCTCCCGCCCGTCGACGCCGGGGTGAAGGCCCAGCTCGTCGGTGTCCGGCTCGTCGATACCCACGCCGAGGCGGCCCAGGCCCAAGCGGCCCAGGTCCAAGCGGCCCAGGTCCTGGTGGCCGAGGTCCGTGCCGACCTGGTCGAGCTCGCCTAGGGAGACGCCGACGCCCAGCCGGTCGGCACCGGCGAACCTGTCCGGAGCCTGGAAGAGGTCCCCGATCCGCGCGCCGCGGATCTGGTCGAGCCCGGGCAGCTCGGGCAGCATTCCGGCCAGGTCGAGATCACCGTCGCCGGCGTTGAACGCGAAGGACACCCCTCCGATGTCGGTCGTCACAGCAAGGCTCCCGCCGTTCGTCAACGTTCGTCCGCAGACGAGCGTGCGCGCGGGGAGCCGGGCGCCGCATGAGTAGGGCCGTACTCAAATCGCCGTGCTCAAGCGAGCACGTCGCCGGCGGCGGTGAGCAGGCTGCCGCGGTACGCCTCGCCGAACAGGCAGACGTGCACGGCCAGCGGGTGAAGCTGGTGCAGCGGCACCCGCTCGCGCCACCCGGCGGCGAGCGGCGCCGCCTCACGGTAGGCGCCGAGGATCGTGTCGAGGCGCGGCGCGCCGAACAACGCGAGCATCGCCAGGTCCGTCTCGCGGTGGCCGCCGTGCGCGGCCGGGTCCACCAGCACGGCTCCGCCGCCGTGGGACCACAGCACGTTCCCGCTCCACAGGTCGCCGTGGATCCGGCTGGGCGGCTCGGGCGGCCCGGCCACCTCCGCCACCCGGTCGCACGCCTCCTCGACCAGGGCCACGTCGGCCGCCGACAGGGCCCCCCGGTCGCGCGCCAGCCGTACGAACGGCAGGACGCGGCGGGAGACGTAGAACGACGGCCAGTCCGGCGCGGGGTCGTTGTCCATCGGCAACTCGGCGATGTGACCGGGCCAGGGCGCGCCGAAGGCGTCGGCCCCGGCCGCGTGCAGGGCGGCGAGGTCCCGCCCGAACCGCTCGGCCGCCGCCGCGGTCGCCGGCCCGGTGTCGATCCACTCCAGCACCAGCGTCCCGCCGCCGGCGGCGATCACCTCGGGCACGGCCACGGCCCGCGGCTCGGCGAGCCACCGCAGGCCGGCCGCCTCGCTGTCCAGCACCCCGGCCACGTCACCGGTGCCCCGCTTGACGAACACGCGGCGGCCGTCGTCGAGAAGGCCCTCGTGCAGGGTCCACGCGTGGCCGTCGCCCAGATCCCTAGTGATCCTCAAGGTGCTTCGCCACCCCCTCGCAGGCGGCCTCGACCATGCGCAGCACGTCGGTGAACCCCTGCCGTCCCCCGTAGTACGGGTCGGGCACCTCGGCGCCATCGGGGGCCGCCGGGTCGAACGAGCGCAGCAGCCGCACGTCGGCCCCCGGCGGCGCGAGTCGCCGTACGGCACGGAGGTTGTCGCGGTCCATCACGAGGATCAGGTCGCGCTCGGCGAACCACGCGGCGTCGAACTGACGGGCCCGGTGCGCCGAGCCGTCGTACCCGTGGTCGGCCAGCGTGGCCAGCGCCCGCTCGTCCATCGGCTCCCCGGCGTGCCAGCCGCCGGTGCCGGCGCTGTCCACCTCGACGTCGCCGAGCCCGCGTTCGGCGAGCGTACGGCGCAGCACCACCTCGGCCATCGGGGAGCGGCAGATGTTGCCCATGCAGACCAGACATACACGCTTCATGAACTCAAGTCTCTCCCATAACGCCCGTGACCTGCCCGTTATCTCCTGGAAGCCGCGCAAGAGCGACCAGGGGCGTTCACTACGCGTTCACCTTTACCAAGGTTTTAAGTCACCTCGGCTCCCTACCGTCCCTGGTGTTGAGAAGACAAGGGGAGGAACAACCGTGAAGTATGCAGGCCGGCTCGCAGCCGCCACCCTCGCCGGCGTGCTCTCGCTCGCCGCATGCGGGACCGATGACAACTCCGGCGGCGCGGGGGCGACCGCCGGCGCCGCCGCTCCCGCT
The DNA here is from genome assembly GCF_014161435.1 of Microbispora sp. H10949. Classification (NCBI taxonomy): domain Bacteria; kingdom Bacillati; phylum Actinomycetota; class Actinomycetes; order Streptosporangiales; family Streptosporangiaceae; genus Microbispora; species Microbispora sp. H10949. Next base: position 90,232 of record NZ_JABBWZ010000018.1, read on the forward strand.
CAGGGCGACGACAGCCTGAAGGGCACCATCAACGCCGCCGGTTCCTCGGCCCAGGCGAACGCCATCGCGGAGTGGAAGAAGAACTTCCAGTCGTCGAACCCCGGCGTCAGCGTCAACTACAACCCGAGCGGCTCGGGCGCCGGTGTCCAGGCGTTCATCCAGGGGACGGTGGCCTTCGCCGGCTCCGACTCCGCGCTGAAGGAGGACAAGGGCGAGCCCGCCCAGGCCGACGCCCGCTGCAAGACCGGCAAGGCGATCAACCTGCCGATGGTGACCGGCCCGGTGGCCGTCGTCTACAACCTGCCGGGCGTGGACGGCCTGCAGCTCTCGCCGAAGACCATCGGCGGCATCTTCAACAGCAAGATCACCAAGTGGGACGACCCGGCCATCAAGGCCGACAACCCCGACGCGAAGCTGCCCTCGACCGCCATCCAGGCGTTCCACCGCTCGGACGAGTCCGGCACCAGCGACAACTTCACGAAGTTCCTCAAGGCCACCGCCGAGTGGCCGTACGAGCCGGCGAAGGCGTGGCCGGCCGAGGCGCAGGGCCAGGGCGCGAAGGGCTCCGACGGCATCGCCTCCAGCATCAAGAGCACCGAGGGCGCGATCAGCTACGTCGAGCTGTCCTTCGCGGAGAACTCGCAGCTGCAGAAGGCCAAGGTGGCCAACGGCTCGGGCGAGTTCGTCGAGCTCACCCCGGAGAACGCGGCCAAGACCGTCGAGGCCGCCCAGGTCGAGGGCACCGGCAACGACCTCAAGCTGAAGATCGACTACGCCACCAAGGCCGCGGGCGCCTACCCGATCGTCCTGGTGACCTACGAGATCACCTGCGAGAAGGGCCTGTCGGCCGACGACGCGAAGCTGGTCAAGTCGTTCCTGGGCTACACCTCCAGCGACGAGGGCCAGCAGGCGCTGACCAGCCTCGGCTACGCGCCGCTGCCGTCGAGCCTGCTGACCAAGGTCCGCACCGCCGTCGAGGCCATCTCCTAACCACATGGCCACACCAACCAGAACCACGGAGAGCGGACCGGCCGTGCGCCGGTCCGCCTTCCGGCGCAGCCGCGGCGACGGCCCGTTCCGCTTCGCCTCGACCGGCGCCGGGGTCGTCCTGCTGGCGATCATGGCCGCGATCGGGTTGTTCCTGGTCGTCAAGGCCCTTCCCGCCCTCCAGGCGAACACCTCCCACTTCCTGACCGAGCTGACCTGGCAGCCGAACGCGACCAAGCCGATCTTCGGCATCGGTGCGCTGGCGTTCGGCACCGTGCTGAGCTCGCTGCTCGCGCTGCTGATCGCCACTCCGGTGGCCGTGGGCGTCGCGCTGTTCATCTCCCACTACGCGCCCCGGCGGCTCGCCTCGGCGCTGGGCTACGTCGTGGACCTCCTCGCGGCGGTGCCGAGCGTGGTGTACGGGCTGTGGGGCGTCGCCTTCCTCGTCCCGTTCATGCTCGGGCCGTCGAAGTTCCTGAACGACTACCTCGGCTGGATCCCGCTGTTCAGCGGAGAGTCGATCGTGGGCAAGAGCATGCTCACCGCCTCGCTCGTGCTCGCCATCATGATCCTGCCGATCATCGCCGCGATCTCCCGCGAGGTCTTCCTGCAGGCCCCCAAGATGCAGGAGGAGGCGGCGCTGGCGCTCGGCGCGACGCGCTGGGAGATGATCCGGACGGCGGTCCTGCCGTTCGGCCGGCCCGGCGTGATCAGCGCCGCGATGCTCGGCCTCGGCCGGGCCATGGGCGAGACCATCGCCGTCGCGCTCATCTTCCCGGCGACCTTCAAGATCTCGTTCCAGATCCTCGGCCCGTACGGCAACAGCATCGCCGCCAACATCGCCAACGGCTTCGGCGAGGCGACCGAGGTGGGCCGCGGCGCGCTGATCGCCTCGGGTCTCGTCCTGTTCCTCATCACCCTGCTGGTGAACATGGCCGCCCGCTTCATCATCGCCCGCCGCAAGGAGTACGCGAGGGCCGCAGCGTGACCGTACAGACCGGAATCCAGCCCATCTCCGCGACGCGGCGAGCGAAGGACCGCCTGGTCCAGGTGCTCGTCTATCTGGCGTTCGCGCTCGCGGTCATCCCGCTCGTGTCGGTGCTGTGGCTCGTCGTCAAGAACGGCATCGGCCGGTTCGACATGGAGTTCTTCACCCACTCGATGCGCAACATCGGGGCGAGGGACGCCGGCGGCGGCGCCTACCACGCGATCATCGGCACGCTCGAACAGGTGCTGCTCGCCTCGCTCATCGCGGTCCCGATCGGCCTGCTCACCGCGGTCTACCTGGTCGAGTACGGCGAGGGCGGCCGGCTGTCGAGAACCATCAGCTTCTTCGTGGACGTCATGACCGGCGTCCCTTCCGTGGTTTCCGGCCTGTTCGTCCTGGCCTTCTGGATCCTGGTGCTCGGGATGCCGTTCTCGGGCTTCGCCGGCGCGCTCGCGCTGTCGATCCTGATGATGCCGGTGGTGGTCCGGGCCACCGAGGAGATGCTCCGCCTCGTCCCGCGCGAACTGCGCGAGGCGTCGTACGCGCTGGGCGTGCCCAAGTGGCGCACGATCGTCAAGGTGGTGCTGCCCACGGCGCTCCCCGGCATCGTGACCGGCGTCATGCTGGCCGTCGCCCGGGTCGCCGGTGAGACGGCCCCGCTGCTCCTCACCGTCTTCGTCACCGACTCCATCAACAACGACCCGTTCAACGGCCCCCAGATGGGTCTGCCGTTGTACGTCTTCAACCAGACGATCCTGCCGACCGACGTCGCCGTCGCCCGCGCCTGGACCGGGGCGCTGACCCTGATCCTGATCGTCATGCTGCTCAACCTGGTCGCGCGCCTCATCACCTGGTGGCGTTCGCCCGCGAGGAGGAGGTAAGGAATGGCCAAGCAGATCGAAGTCGCCGGCCTCGACGCCTACTACGGCTCGCACAAGGCCATCGAGGGCATCTCGATGACCATCGAGCCGCGTTCGGTGACCGCGTTCATCGGCCCTTCCGGCTGCGGCAAGTCGACCTTCCTGCGCACGCTCAACCGCATGCACGAGGTCATCCCCGGAGCCCGGGTCGAGGGCAAGGTCCGCCTGGAGGACCAGGACCTGTACGGCCCGGAGGTCGACCCGGTGTCGGTCCGCCGGACCATCGGCATGGTGTTCCAGCGGCCGAACCCCTTCCCCACGATGTCGATCTACGACAACGTGGCGGCGGGGCTGCGGCTGAACGGCCGGGTGTCCCGCTCCCAGCTGGACGGGATCGTCGAGGAGTCCCTCAAGGGCGCCAACCTGTGGAACGAGGTCAAGGACCGGCTCGCCCGGCCCGGCGCCGGCCTGTCCGGCGGCCAGCAGCAGCGCCTGTGCATCGCCCGCGCGATCGCCGTACGGCCGCAGGTGCTGCTCATGGACGAGCCGTGCTCGGCCCTCGACCCCATCTCGACGCTCGCGATCGAGGACCTGATCTCCAAGCTCAAGCAGGACTACACGATCGTGATCGTGACCCACAACATGCAGCAGGCGGCCCGGGTCAGCGACAGGACGGCGTTCTTCAACCTCGCCGCCCAGGGACAGCCCGGCAAGCTCGTCGAGATGGACGAGACCTCGAAGATCTTCACCAACCCGGCCGAGAAGGCGACCGAGGACTACATCACCGGCCGCTTCGGCTGACGCGCACTTCCTGCCGACGAGCTTTGGAGGGACCGGGTGACGGCACCCGCAGTGGAGGGGGACACTCGGACGGCGCCCATGCTCCTGGTGGCCGATCCGGACGCGGGACTGGTGCGGCAGCTCTCGGCCGCCATGCAGGCCGAGGGCGTCGACGTTACCGGCGTGCCGGACGGCGCCCAGGCACTGCTGCAGGCCGGGGCGCTCCGGCCGGACGCCGTGCTGATCTGCGCCTCCCTCCCCATCGTCGGGCCCGTGGACTTCGTCCGGGCCGTACGGCTCGCGCGAACCATGCCCGTCCTGCTCGGCATCGACCTAGGCAGCGATGCCGGGCAGGCGTTGCGAGCCCTGGAGGCCGGGGCGACGGCCTGCGTGGCCCGGCCGTACCGGGTGCCCGAGCTGCTCCCCCTCGTCCAGGCCGCCTTCCGGCGCCAGGACAACCACCGGACCGTGCTGACGATCGGCGAGGTCGAGCTCGACGTCACGGCATACCAGGTGAAGGTGGGCGGGAGCATCGTCCACCTGCCGCTGCGGGAGTTCGAGCTGCTGCACTACCTGATGCGGAACGCGGACAGGACCGTCACCCGTGAGCAGATCATGCGCAACGTCTGGCACTCGAACGACGGCATGTCGACGAACACGATCGCCGTACACGTGAAGCGCCTGCGCGCCCGGCTCGGCGACGTCGAGGACACCATGATCCAGACGGTGCGCGGAGTCGGCTACCGGCTCGTCAGCGGCTGAGGGCCCGCCCGCTCAGGAGAAGGTGCGGCCGAGGTTCGCGAGGCCGGCCTCCGCGTACGGCCTGATGCCCGTGCGCAGGCCGTACGCGACGTCCTCCAGCAGCGCGCACCGGGCATAGAAGAGCATTCGCTCACGGCCCGCGTCGTCCAGCCCGCCCCGGTAGTGCTCCAGCGTCCGGGCGAGGACGGCGGGGCCGAGATCCCGGTAGACGAGGGCCAGGTCGTACGCGGGGTCGGCGACGGCGGCGTCCGTCCAGTCGATGACCCCCGTCACCGCGCTCGTAGCCACGTCCACCAGCACATGCTCGCTGCCCAGGTCGTTGTGGCAGAACGTCAGCGTCTCGGGGTCCGCGGGCGCCTCGGCGGCGAGGAACTCCTCGACCAGCCGGCGCTCCGCCGCGGGGAGACGGCCGGCGATCTCCTCGTAGTCTCCCTCCGCCTCCTCCCTGAGGTCGCGCAGTGGGTAGGCGTCGCGCGGCACCAGGTCCTCCACGCGCGGGACGGGCAGCAGGTGCAGTGCGCTGAGGAAGGCGCCCAGGGGCGCCGCCAGGCGGGCCGGCTGGGGTACGGGATGCCGGTTCAGCGGCAGGCCCGGGAGCTTGGGATACGCCAGCATCCCCGCCTCGGGGACGACGAGAACCGGCCGCGGAACCGGGAGCGTCGACACCTCACCGACGACGGCGAGCAGCGCCGCTTCACGCTCGACCGTCTCGCCGCGTTCGTCGGGGTCGCCGGCCTTGCTCTGCCGCACGACCAACTCGCCGTTGACCTCGTACGCGGCGTTGTCCTGTCCCTCGCCCAGCCGGTCGATCTTCCGGACCTCGAAGCCGGGCAGATGGCGGGCCAGCAACCGGCGAATCTCCTCGGTCATCGCGGCATTCCAATCCCCGGGCGAAACAAAAAAAGGGGGGTCATCCCAAACGGGATGACCCCCCTCAAAAAATTGTCCGGCGGCGTCCTACTCTCCCACACCGTCCCCGGTGCAGTACCATCGGCGCTGGTAGGCTTAACTTCCGGGTTCGGAATGTAACCG